>CASFOP010000001.1 GCA_949296525.1 uncultured bacterium
CTTCGGCCTCCGGCCCTTCACAGTATACACTCGGTCGCTGCGGCCTCGTTTTGGACTTAAAATACTCGTAAAATTCCGCCTCCTTTTTGGCCAAAACTTCGTTCTCGCTCCCTCGGATACTTCGGCCTCCGGCGTTTTAAGCACACCTGCACAGCACAGCCTTTTACGGTATATGACCGGAGATAATGCTCCTTTTTTCATCCCGGACAAACAACAAAGCGCAAGGCATAAAGTCTTGCGCTTTGTACAGAAAATTCCCAACAAATAAGCTTAATAATGTGTTTGTTCCAGGTTTTCTTCCGGCAGTGGTTCTATGGCGTTTAAACGCGACCAGAACTCATCTATGCTCTGTATGCGCTCTTTCGGATCCTCACGCAGGGCGTCCTCCAGCAGTTTATCCACTTCAGGCGGAATACCCGGGGCCAGCTTGGAGGCGGGATAAATGCGTTTGGTGGCAATGTCAAAGCCCTTTACACTCCAAGGCACCTGCCCCACCAGTGCTTCATACAGGCACAGGGCCAAAGAATACACGTCCGACTGTTTGCGCATAAACCCTTTCTGCTGTTCCGGCGCCATATAGGCCGGCGTGCCGGCCACGGTGCGTGCACCGGTGTTACCCTCCATGGCTTTTTTAGCCACGCCGAAATCCATGACTTTGGCCGTGCCGTCCTCTTTAATCATAATATTGCCCGGTTTCAAATCACAGTGGATAATATCCTGTGAGTGCGCATAGTGCAGGCCGCGGCACACATAATCAAAAATCCGTTTTGCTTCCGAAAAAGGGATACGCCCGTCAATATCCAGCCGCGTTTCCAGCGTCTGGCCGTCCACATATTCAAACACCAAATACAAACTGCTTTCCGATTCAATAACCGTATAAATTTCCACAATGCACGGATGGCGCAAAAGAGCCACCATGCGCGCCTCGGCCAAAAACTGCTCGCGCACATACGCGCTGCGTACCAATTCGGGACGGACGCGCTTAATAGCCACCTTGCGTTTGAGCACCTTATCATACGCCTCATAGACTTTACCCATGCCGCCCTCGCCAATTTGGCGCAGGAAGTCATACTGCTCTTTAACTTCCACTTCTTTACGGTTAAATGCAGTCCTGGGGCCGCGGCGGAACACATCCTCATAGCGCAGATATACAAAAATAGCAATAGCCAAAATAAGCGCCGTAAAATAGAAAATCAGCCAGGGAGGAGTGCGTTTTGCCTGTTGGGTTTCCGGGGCCCGGCCTTTTGATAAAGCCGTATTTTTTTCATCCAAATCGTGTTTGACTTTTAAAGCCAGCTGTGAGCGGGGATTCAACCGAAGCGCCGCATCTACATCCATACGGCTGCGTTCATAATCTCCCCGCTGCAGATAAGCCTGGGCGCGCAAAATATACGGGCGCGGATCCTGCGGGGAGACGGCAATAGCCTCGCCAGCGGAATAAATGACGTCATCATAGCGGTGCAGGCCGTCGTAAGCAATAGCCAAAAGCAGGTAAAAACGCTGATCGAGCAAATTGCGGGCGGTAAGCTCATTAATCCGGCGAACAGTGCCGGCAAAATCTTTATTTTGCAGCCGCGCGTTTAAAGCTGCCACTTCTGCGTCGCGCGCCTGCTGGTCAAAAACTACCGTCCGTTCATTGCCTACCCGACTGGAAAAATTCCCCCCAACCATTAGAGGCGCGGCATTTTGCGCAGGCGCGGCAAACGCCCCTGCTCCGGCAAAAAGCAAAGTTACGGCAAGCATAAGGGTTTTTAACATATTCATATTCTAGCACAAACGAAGCCGGACTGTGTTGTTCCTCCAGTCCTTCGGATGCGACAAATACTTCTTCAAATTACTATAATATGGACATGGATACGCGTCCCATTGGTGTTTTTGACTCCGGGCTGGGCGGGCTGACTATTTTAAAAACCCTATCCCGCACCTTGCCCAAAGAAAAGCTTATTTACTTTGGGGATACCGTCAATGTGCCTTACGGATCCAAATCCAAAGCGGCGGTAACGCGTTTTTCGCTGGACATTGCCCGCTTTTTGCAGAAACAAAACGTCAAACTTATCGTCGTTGCCTGCAATACGGCTTCCGCACTGGCACTGCCCGAACTGCAAAAGAAAATTTCTGTTCCTGTTGTCGGTGTCATTTTACCCGGCGCCATGAAAGCCGCCCAATGCACCAAAAACGGCAAAGTGGCCATCCTGGCTACCGAAGCTACCGTACAAAGCAAAGCCTATCCGCGTGCTTTAAAGCGTCTGGACAAACGCATATGCACCGTTCAGCGGGCCTGTCCCGTTTTAGTCCCTTTAATAGAAGAAGGATGGCTGCACGCCAAGGCCGGACAATATATTATTGACGATTATCTGGCCCCTGTTATCAAAAGCGGGGCTGACACCGTCATTTTGGGATGCACGCACTATCCTGTCATAAAAAAGCGCATGGCGGCCCGGCTGGGCAAAAACGTAAGGCTGGTGGATTCGGCCGAAGTACTGGCCGAGGAAGTAAAAACCCGTTTAACGCAGACGGACCAATTAAATCCTTCGGGACGCGGAAGCATGAAAATTTATGCCAGCGACGCACCGGCTCGTTTCAAACGCCTGGCTAAAAACATTCTGGGCCGCGAACTCAAGCGCGTGTATCTTAAAAAATTAAACTAATGAAAATTTATTCTGACCCCCGCCTGCTTTCCCTCGGCGTCATACACGGTACGCCTGACCGCGGCGCGGGCAATATGCGCCTGGCGGAAAATACACGCGCCCTGTTTGAAGCGCTGGCCGTACCGGAAAGCCGCATTCTTCGTTTTAAACAAACCCATTCGGATACGCTGATCCCGGTTACTTCCGCCGAAGAAGCCCAGGCCCTGCAAAACCGGCCTTTACGGGAAGCCGACGGCTGGGTATTGGCCGGACGAGGCTGCGGAGCGGCCATACTGACGGCGGACTGCGTCCCGCTGATTATTTGGGATGAAACAGCAAACGTGGTTGGGCTGTCCCACTGCGGCTGGCGCGGCGTGGCTGCGGGATTGCCGGGCAAAACAGCCCGCGCAATAAGGCAATACGGAGGGAAAGGCCCACTGTCTGCCTGGGCCGGCCCGCATATACAAAGCTGCTGTTTTGAAGTACAGCAGGATGTGGCGGACAAATTCCCGGGCTGCGTCCTGCATAAAAACGGCAAATTATACGTGGATTTAAATAAAGAAATTGTCCGGCAGCTGACCGCCGCCGGACTGAAAGAAGAAAATATACGCCTGCCTTATTACTGCACCTGCGGCGACAAAGAAAACTTTTTTTCTTACCGCCGCGACCACACCAAAGACGCGCTGATGACTTTCGTTTATAAACCCTGATTTTGCCCGGCAGGAGGTACGGCCGGCGCAGCCCCTTGTGCCGGTGCGGGGGCAGCGGGATCCCGATGCCGGCCAAACAGCCCGCGCCCTACCCATTGCAGCCCGCCCTTTTCTATGCGGAAAGACATTAGGCTGGACAAAATAACCCCGAAGAAAATAACGGAATAAATGATATCCGGAATAACACGCCCCTGCTCCCCCAGCTCCTGGGCAATCATGGCCGCCAGCACCGCGCTGACCAGCCCGTTGGGGCACATGGCCAGCATGACGGCACAGTCATTGCGGTCCGTGGACGGCCCCGTGCACCAGTTCACACACGGCGCACGCACCAGGAATTTGACCAATACAAAGAAAAGGCCCAGCAGCACCAAATGGATTTCCCCCACCCGCATGGAAATGCCCATAAACACGAAAAACAATGTTTTGAAAATAAATTCCACTTCTTCAAAAAAACCTTTTTCCCCTTCATTAAACGCCAAAGTCTTGAAATCCAGCCTCTTCAGCCACAGCCGTTTAATCAAACGCATATTGCCCACCACCACGCCGAAAACCAGCGTGGCAATGGCGCCGTCCCCGCCGGCATATTCACTGGCGCTGTACACCAAAAGCACAAAGGCAAACGTCAAAGATACGGCATTTTCCAGGCTGCGCACGCGGTTTAATACACGCATCCAAAAAAGCCCCGCCGTCACACTCAGCACAAGCCCGATACCAAACGACAGCAAGATTTCCGCCCCCACCTCCTGCGCCGAGAAATGCCCGCCCTTCACAGCCACGCCCAGCATGGCCAGCGCGATAACAATGGAATATCCTCCCGTTATATTGGCTTCCAGAAACAAAATGGCCTTGCTCCTGGGGGAGATATTCAGTTTGGCCAGCAACGGCGTAATCACGGCGGTAGAATTTCCCGCCACAATGGAACCTATCATTAACGCATAAATCTGCGGTATCCTCAGCAATACATGCGACAGCCAGGCAATCACCATCATAATCAACCCAAAAGCCACTGTCGTCAGCAGGAACCCGGCCCCCATGGCCCCGCGCAGGGAAAGGATTTTAAATTCCATGCCGCTGTGGAAAAGCACCACAATCAGGGCCAGCGTGGTAAAAATTTGCCCCGCATCGCCGAACATTTCCGGCCTGACCAAACCCGTGACGGGGCCCAAAATCATCCCCAGTATCATCAGGGGCAGTACGTCCGGCAGGCGCGTTTTCTCAAACAAAGAAGAAAACACCTGTCCCAAAAATAAAATGATTCCGATAAACAAAATGGCCGATGTCATATGTAGCTATTATATAAAATGTGCTTTTTCTTACGGAGGCCGGACACCGGCACCTCTTGCTTTACGGGAGCTTATTTCGTTTAATAAGAGAATATGGAACACAAAGCGAAAATTTTGCTGGCCGATGACAGCGCAGCCATACGTGCGCTGATATCCGAAATCCTGACCGATGCGGGCTTTAACGTCATCACCGCCGAAGACGGACAGGATGCATTGGATAAAATTTATAAAGAAAATCCGGATCTGCTTATTCTGGACTATGAAATGCCCCATAAAACGGGCTTTGAAGTGGTGCAGGATGTACGCAGCCACACGGGATATCTGAATACTCCCATTATCATCTTTACCGCCGTAACGGACAAAGGCACCAAGCTGGAAGGTTTGGGCTTGGACATTGACGACTATTTAACCAAACCCACCGATGGAGACGAAGTGGTTGCACGTGTAAAATTGCTGCTTAAACGCAGCCGGCAGAAAATGGACTCTAACCCGCTGACCCGCCTGCCGGGCAACCCCTCCATTCAAGCCCGCATTGAGCGGGAAATATCGGCCAAGCACAAATTTGCCGTTTTATACTGCGACTTAAACAATTTTAAAGCGTTTAATGACCGTTATGGCTTTGGAGAAGGGGACAAAGTGTTACTGGCCACCTCCCGCCTGTTGGTGCAGGCGGCCCAACAAGACCCTTCCTCTTTTGTGGGCCATGTGGGAGGAGACGACTTTATTATTGTCTGCGCTTTGGACAAAGCAGAACCTATTGCCCAACAAATTGTAGACGGCATGAACCGCATGGCCCCTTCTTTCTACAATGATACGGACCGCGCGCAGGGATATATGATATCCACCAACCGCAGGGGAGAGCGGGAAAAATTTAATTTTTTGTCCGTAGGCATCGGAATTGTGCACAACAGCCTCAAAGAGCTGACTTCATTTGCCCAAGTAAGCAGCATCGGCAGTGAACTCAAATGCCTGGCCAAAAAGCATGAAGGCAGTTACTATGCAGTAGACAGAAGAAGCTGATTTAAACCCCCCCGCACAAGCGGGGGGGTTTTTATCCATCAAACTATTTATACGCCGAAATATTTGCGCCCTTCCTCTATAATATGGCGCAAATGTTCCTCACTGATAAAGGTTTCAGCATAGAATTTCAGGATATTCTCCGTACCCGACGGGCGTACCAAAAACCACGAGCTTTGCAAGTACACTTTGATGCCGTCCGTGTCCCGCACAGCCGTTACTTTTTCCCCGACCACGGTAGAAAGGTCTTTTAAGTCTTCTTTCTTGAAAGCTTTGACTTTATTTTTGGCTGTTTCATCGGTTGGCACGTCCACGCGCGTATAATACGGCTTGCCGTATTTTTGCGTCAGGCCGTCATACAGTGCGGCGATGTCGCCTTCTTTGGACGCAATTTCCAGCAGCAGGCACACGGCCAAAATGCCGTCTTTTTCCGGCGTCCACCCGCTCATGCTCATGCCCGCGCTTTCTTCCCCGGCCAAAATATATTTCCCGTCCACAATACCGTTGACGAAATATTTAAATCCGACATTAACCTCATCTATTCCGTATCCCGCGCCGGCGGCAATGCGGTCCAACAGCGCCGTCGTGCCCAGCGTGCGGCCTATCAGCATGCCTTTGTGGGGTTTGCGGGTACGGATTAAATAATCCGCCGCCACGCACAACGCATGATTGGGCGAAATCAGCCCGCCGGCTTTGGTGGCGCAACCGAAACGGTCCGCATCCGGATCGCTGGCGCCGGCAAAGTCGTACTCGCCGCTTTGCACCAGTTCAATCAGCGGTTTCATCGGATACACCGAAGACGGATCCATGCGGATTTTGCCGTCGTGGTCTATGGGGATAAAATAAAAAGTCGGGTCTATGGTTTCATCGACAATATGCACATTGTCCAACCCGTATTTTTCTTTAATCGCGCGGTAAAAAGCCAGACTGCTGCCCCCCAGCGGATGAATGGCCGCTTTGAGTCCGGCTTTTTTAATAGCTTCAAAGTCCACCATACGGCCCAGCGCGCTCACATAAGGCGAAATGACATCGGCCGTAGTGACCAGGCCTTTTTCGCGCGCCTGGTCCACCGGCAGGCTCTTGATTAAAGAAGGATTTTGCAAATATTCATTGGCATATTTTTCAATACGGCCCGTCAGTTCGCTTCCGGCAGGGCCCCCGTTGGAGGGGTTGTATTTCAGGCCCATATCCTGTGGCGGGTTATGGCTGGCCGTACCATTTAAAGACGCTGCCGCACGCCCGCTGATAATTTCAAAAGAAAATACCGGCGTGGGAAGCGGCATGTCGGGCAAAATCACATGCAACCCGTTGCCCGCCAGCACTTCGGCGCACAACCGCGCCGTATCGCGCGACATCAAACGCGTATCTCCCCCGCACAGCACGGGGCCGGTGATGCCGTCTTCCAAATGAATGCGCGCCACGGCCTGCGCAATCGCGCGTGCGTGCGCGGCGCAAAACCCGCGCCCCAGCGTCCCGCGGTGGCCAGAGGTGCCGAATTTGACCGGTGCGGCTTCGCCGTCCGGCTCCCAAAACAATTTACGCAGCTTTTCCGTGTCAATACGTTCTTTTGTCAGCGTTCCGGCCAAAGGGCTTACCATAAATATACCTCCAAAAATAAAATCAGCGCGGGCTTCTTGCGCGCCGCGTCCTCTTTTTCTATGATATGATATGTAACTAAATTTATCAACAAGGATTTTTTATGAAAAAAATATTTCCCGCCGTATTGTTTGCCTTGTTTTTGACCTCGCCCGCCTTTGCGAGCATGAACAGCGACTTCCGCGACAATTTCCGCCTGGGCGCGCTGGCCGACTATAACCGGGATGTGTCCACTCTGATGGGCCTGGCCGATTTCCATACGGGCCGCGGGGTGACGTTCCCGGGTTTTGACGTGGGTGTTTCCGTAGCTGCCGTGAATACGTCTTCGGACAGTTTTTCCTCCGAAGATTACCTCTATGCCCCGTTTATTACTGCAGAAACGCAGCTGCCCCTTTTTAATCTGGGCATTGCGCTGCGCGGCACCAAATATGACGGCTTTCAATCCCTGGGCGGCGGTGTCAAATGGCACGGCTCGCTGGCTTTTGTCAATCTGTCCGCCGGCGCTTTTTATGACCGCTACGGCACGGATTATTATGACGGGAACCACTATTCCGCCTCTGCATCCGCTTCCGTGAATATTTTATTTCTGACCCCGTATGTGGGCATCGGTTATGACTACAGCGAAATGGAAGTAAAGGACTTGGGCTTTTATTCCGGGGAAAAATCCGACGACGGGCTGGTACGCTATACCGCCGGCGTTAATTTCCACCCGCTGCCGCTGTTTTATGTATACGGCGCTTATACCTACACCAAATACAGCCACGGTTTCCAGGGCGGTATCGGTCTGAACTTTTAACTATGGATTATAAGAAAGAACTTTCCGCCTATTTCGGGGAAAACTGTCTTTTAAACGAACCCATGGCCCGCCATACCACTTACCGCACCGGCGGCCCGGCGGAAGCCTATGTGTATCCAAAAACCACCGAGGACTGGAGCTTTGTACTCAAACTGGCCCAGACGGAAAACATCCCTCTGCATATTATCGGCTTCGGCTCCAATATTTTGGTGGGCGGAAAAGGCGTGGGAGGCATAGTCTGCTCCACACGCCACATGGATCAGACCGCCGTTAAAGGCAACCGCATTACTGCCGAAGCGGGTGCGGCGCTGGATAAAATTTGCGAAACAGCCGTATCCGAGGGGTTGGCCGGCATGGAAAAACTGTCCGGCATTCCGGGCAGCGTGGGGGGTGCAGTATATATGAATGCGGGGGCATTCGGGCAGGAAACTTTTGACTGCCTGGAATATGTGGAAGCCGTAGATTTTGACGGGCGCCCTGCCATGTTGCCCAAAGAACAGCTGCCTCACGGCTACCGCCGGGTAGAAGGGCTGAAAGATTATATTGTGCTCAGTGCGGGCTTCCTGCTGGAAAAAAAAGATTTCACCGTTCTTACCGAAGCCCGCAATTCCGTATTGCACAAACGGATGGAAAAACAGCCGTTGGATTTCCCTTCTGCCGGCAGCGTATTCAAACGCCCGGCAGGGGATTACGCCTCGCGCCTGATTGATGAAGCGGGCCTGCGGGGATTGAGCATCGGCGGGGCCAAGGTATCCGAAAAACATGCCGGGTTTATTATTAACTTCAATTACGCCACGCCCGAGGACATTAAAAACCTTATGGATGAAGTGAAGCGGCAGGTGTACGAAAAAACCGGGATAGAGCTGGAACCGGAGCAAATACTGTGGGGGGAATTTGCGGATTAAAACCCGCCGCACGAAAAAAATTGACGCGCCCCCGCACAATAAGTTAAAATATAAGTACGAAAGAATTTGAGTCGTTGGAGTCGTGGTGTAGCCTGGTCTAACACGCTGCCCTGTCAAGGCAGAGACCGCGGGTTCGAATCCCGTCGACTCCGTATTTTAGTTTTGAATAATTAGTATAAATCCCCGTTAGGTTACGCGCCCGACGGGGATTTTTTCAACACAATGCCTGACAGTCCTAATATGATGTGCTATAATGATGAAAAAGTACGTTACTTATAGGAAGGTTAGAACATGACAGTAGAAGAATATATAAAAAAAATTGAAGATTTGAAAACCGCAAAAAATGTAGGACAAGCTATATCTGTATGTGAGGAAGCCTTGGGCAAATTCCCAGGAGAAGCCAAGCTGTATTACATAAAAGCGAACCTCTTATTGAATCAAGATAGTCCTTTTGACGGTGAATTATTTTCTAACCTACTCAAAAAAGCCACCGATTTGGCTCCCAATTGGGCAGAACCCCATAAATTATGGGCTTATGTTACCGAACAATTAGGCCATCCGGATATGGCTCTTAAAGGATATGAACGGGCGTTAGCTATTGACCCGCAAGACGCGGATACTTGGTGGAAATCAGCAGAAGTAAAACAACTACTATCTGATTTTACCGGTTCCATAGAAGACGCTACTCATGCTATTGAAATATCCAAGGAAAATGCTCGGGAGGTTTATTATGCCCAACGCGGAGCTTCAAAACGTGCATTAAAAGATTACGAAGGGGCTTTGGCAGATTATCAAAAAGCCGTAGAACTTAACCCCAATTATGGCGGTGGATTTTTGGATATGGCACAAATCAAATTTGCACAACAAGATTGGCAAGGAGCTATTGATATGGTTTCTCAAACTATAAAATTGTTCCCCCAACATGCCCCAGCCTATGGAATGAGGGGAGAAGCGAAAATACAACTAAACGATTTAAAAGGAGCATTACAAGATTTTCAGCAAGCGCTATTTTTGGATCCAAAAGACGAACGGCCTCTTCCTAGAATTGCTGAACTACAAAACCAGTTGTTAGCCAAAATACCGAAAGGGACCCAAGCATTACATGTTACCTTGAAAACAGGTCACAAAGCTATGCATATACCTTTGGACGGAGAAATAATTACGTTCATAGAGTTGCCGCAAGCATAGTGCTAGCAAAACTAAAAGGACCGTATTCATTTAGAACCCCGCCTTGGCGGGGTTTCATATTTATAGCATGTTGTATATATAAGTTGGTGTACCGTCTCTTTATGAAAACGATTATCCGCCAAATCCTTGCCTGCATTCAAAACGTCTGTGCCCCGCGCCCGCCGTTTTTGGCGTTTTGCCAAAGCGGGGACAGTTATATTACCCTGCCGGACGGGGAAAGGCCCTGTTTATACGTTATTTTACGCGGGAAAAAGCCCACCAGCTGGGCATTGACGTCAGCTTCGCCGTATGCGATGAAAGCGGCCTGCTGCGTTATTTCCAGCGCTTCGGGCAGGCTTTGGTGTTAAGTGTAACATTGGTGCCTGGCAAAGCCTATACATCCGCCGTCACGCAAAGCAAAACCAAAGACGTGGCCCAATGGGCCAAAGAGGGCGGTTCTTTGATGGCCATTGAGTCCAACAACCCCGCATTACGTTGGTGGCCGGCGGATATCCGCTGTTTGTCAACGGGCAAATTGCCGGCGGCATCAGCGTAGGCGGCGGTACGGAAGCACAGGACTGTGAAATTGCGGAATATGTTTTATCCGTCTTTGAAAAAGCGGATTGATTTCCTCTTCAATTCCGCAACACAACCGGATCAAGCTGGAGCCGATTTCAAGGATGGCTTTGGAATATTTATCCATATTTTGATCAGTCTATTTTAGTTCAAAAAAAGCCAAGCGGAGAAATCTTTTCACGCTTGGCTTATTCACACCATAATAGATAGTTGATAACCAGGTTTAGCCCGATGGCACTATTGGCCGACTTTCCATTTCTGGCCCATTTCAGGCGTAATTCCTGAGCAATTAATTGTATGTCATTCTGCATATTTCCTCTTATGCACATTATCGCTTATCACCACCCATAAGTTAAGTTAAATTTTAGAAACAAAAACCCTCCTCCGTAACACTTACAAATGTCCCTCACAAAAAATATACTATCACTGGTAGCACATATAACAAGCTATCTATCCGATCTAATAGGCCTCCATGACCGGGAAGAAAAGCGCCAAAATCTTTAATGGTACATTGCCGCTTAAAGAAAGACACTGTAATGTCTCCCAAAAACCCTAAACAGCCAATGATGAGCCCCACAATTAAAGCACATATTCTATCTATTTCTACAAAATAAGGAGCTGTCCAACAGGCAAGTAACCCGCTCGTAATAACGCCGCCCCAAAAACCCACCCATGTTTTTGTAGGACTAATACGCGGAACGATTAATTTTTTACCTAAACTTTTACCCCATAAATATTGAAAAATATCATTGAGCTGGGTTACGACCACCACCAAGAAAAAAACCGACAAATTGGATTCGTAAAGGTAAAATGCTGAAATTAAACTTAATAGGACCAGGCCAGAAAGCCCTCCGGCCAACGTAACTATTTTGACAGATTTTGTGGGGAAGGAAAAAAATGTTTTCCAGATTTCCCGCAAAGCCAACAGGCCAAGTAAAAATAATAAAGCAGCAGCATAATAAGCAGGCAAAAAGAAAACAGAACAGAACACTGTTAGAATATAAAACCATGTCTTAATGCGAAGTTGCACCTGTTTCAATTCGGGGGCAGGAAAGGCCTTTGCGGTCGCCCATGCCAGAAGGGCTGCCAAAACTAAAATGCCCCATAAAAATAAAAATCCACAGGCGATAGGAAGGTTCATAACGGACTGTCCTGTGATCTTTGTTTATAGTACAAAACAAACACAACAATTAGATTAAGTATTACAAATATGCTAAGTATACGCGGAATAGGTTGTCTCAAAAATAATAAACCCGAACAAAGCAGGCTTCCGGCTACCATAAACAAGGAATTCACGATATTGTTCGCCGCAATAATCCGCGCCCGTTGCTTAATCGGAGCAATAGTTTGTAACAAAGTGGTCAAGGGAACAATATATACTCCCCCACAAATAGAAAATGAAAACAGATCAAAAACGATTCGTTTACCTGCGCTGCTGTGCAAAAACACAGGCAAGGCATTAAAAACTAGTCCCGCATTACACCAAGTTATATAAGTTAAATCTGCCAAAAACAGAGTCGCCAGCAGCAAGCTAATTACACTATATTTGGAAGAGACTTTCCCTTTAAGCAAAATTTGGCTTAATAGAGAACCTACACCAATCCCACATGAAAACAAAACCAAAAAAAGTGTAAACATGGCATCATTCCCCCCCAAATAAGTTACTAATGCAGGCAATTGGGAGAGTAAAATGGTACCTACACCCCAAAACCAAGAAATCAATAAAATACATTCCAAAATGCGATGATCATCTTTGGCAAAACGCATATTTCTGTAGGTACTACGGAAACAATTTTTATCAATTTGTATTGTTGGATTAGCCGGCTGTAATTTAGGGACACAAAGGCTGCATAACGCGGTAGCAACCCCCACAAGCAGTAATATGCCGTATAGCCAAATATAAGAGAAGGAAAAAATCATTCCTCCCACAATCGTTCCTCCTAAAATAGCTATATATACTGCGGCTTGCATCAGCCCATTTGCAAACAATAATTTATTAGAAGGTAAAATTTCGGACAAAATACTGTATTTAACGGGACTTAACATGGCCCCGCCTGCTCCCATTCCCAGCAAGGCTATGAATAAAAATGGAAGAATACGCCATTTGAAACCCACACAAGCCAGCACCACAAAAAAGAACTGCCACAAACAGATCCCTTTGATTACCCGATTCTTAGCATATCTATCAGCCAACTCTCCAGCCAAAGTAGACACCAGAAAAGTTGGCAACATCAAAAGTCCCACAGCCAATGCCGCAAGGGTAGAACGCGTATTTGCCGCCAACGTCGTCATCTCAAACATCACAAACGAAGCTAAAGCGGTTCTAAGAAAATTATTATTAAATGTATCAAAAAACTGAGTCGCATTTACCCAGAAAAAAGCATGAGGAGCGGCAACAACAGAGGAAACGTTTTTGGACATATAAAAAAACATCCTTGCAAGATTTTCTTTGCAAGGATGGCTATTGACAAATTATCTCTTAATGCTTGCGGCCATCAAGGCGAAGCCCAACAGAGTCAACGCCCACTGAGTAAAGCACAGGGAAATCGCTTTAAAATAAATAGTACGTGTTCCTTCCCAGCGGCTTTCCAATGAACGATTCTTGCGGTGTGCTTTCCAAAAGTATTGAACCGTATTATCAAAAACTTGGTCATTTCGGGGATTGGCATATAGCACTTCAAACAATTTCCCTTCCACAAACAAATGAACGCTTAAAAACATCGTCCATAAGCCAATTACAGAGGCCAGGCCCAAAATAGCTGCTCCAATAATATCCATAGTCACTTCCGGGTTGAAAAAGAAATTAAAACCCATAATTGCAGTAGCATAAGCCACTAAGGATACAATCAGCAACTGAGGCGTAACACTCAAAAAGGCAAGCACTACTTTACCAGCCACAGCACTTTCCATTTCCTGTTTATTTAGTGTTTTTTCTGGCATATTATCTCCTCATTCAAAATTTTTTAGATTATATAATTTTGCTGCCACTGATGCAAATAATATAACTGCCGCACGCTTAATACTGTCCGTGGACGTTTTTGGACGACAAATTGGACAGCTTGTTGGAGAGTGGTACAGTGTTTTGTGAATATTAAATACGCAATTACTACCGTAGCGCTGCGGGACAACCCTAACGCACAGCACACCAACACGGAACCTTTTTGTGACAAAACAATCAATTTTTCTACGGCTTGTTGGATTTGTTCGGGCGTTTGAGCCAACAAATCCAGGCGTGGGCAACAAATTCTCTCTGCGCATTGAATGGAAGAAGAGTCAAATTCCGCCGTCATATCCAATAATCCGTTCTGTTTAATTTGTTTATGGGAAGGCAAACTGCCCAAATAAATTCTGTCGGTAATTTTCACAGAACCGGGTAAACTATGCGTAAAATAGCATTTAGACAAAAATGCCCCTAAACGATACGGCGCCAGCAATATATGTGCTGATAATGACAATTTGCCCCGTGTATCTTTTTGAAAAACAGCCGTCCCCCACAATGCGTAACCAAAGCCCACTATTAGCAGAGATAATGAAGGCCAAAAGAACCACAAACAAGCCCCTTTTTTACTCCAAGCCAGCACAGCGAATAGTCCGCTTCCCAACAAATAAAAAAAACTTAATTTTGCACGTTGATATGTCCAAACAGGAAGGGTCCTTTCAAAAGGTTGCAAGGGCAACAAATATGAAATCAGCACTCCTGTAAAAAATCCGAGCGGCACATCTATAAAGTGATGCTGATAGCAAGTTAATACAGATATTCCGATAAGTACAAACCAAGCAGTTAACACCGCCCTTATTACACCGGAAGTATGTGCCCGAAAGCGCAACCACACCAGCCATGCTAAAGCAATATGCAAAGAGGGAGCCTGATTAAATGGCGTTGCCACCAAACCAGATCCGCCTATTAGCCAACGAAACAGTGGGTTAGATATACCTGGAATTTCCGATCTGCAGGCTAGTGGAAACAAGATAAAAAAAACACAACATATTAAAGATGCAAAAAACAAACGCTTGGCATGAACCGTCAGCTCCTTTTTAGAAGTGCAAATAAAAAAAGAAAGGCCGTAGAACAAATCCATGCTCCAATACGGAATGATTGTCCACGGCAAAAACGGAATATATTTTTCCCAAGGGTAGGATATACTGGGGACAAAAGGCAAAGAAGACGCGTATTGATTGGCAATACCATACGACCAAAAGAAAAACCCGGCCAAGAGTAATAGATAAAAACTAGCTGATTTCCACAAAGGGAATTTTTGGGTCAATATCATTTTTTACGGGCAATTGATACGGAAAACATTCCGTTTTCATCAATTATCTCGCCTTCCTTAACGAACCCGGCTTTTTCTACCAAGAAATCCATCTCGCCCTGCGTACGCGCCCGCATTACCCACATTTTAGAAGGAGACTGCAAATCCCGCAATGTACGGGCGATCAGTTCCAATTGTGGATGGTACGGTTGGGCCGTATAGACAAGCAGACCATCCTTTTCTAACGCTTTGGAAATTCCTTGCAGAGATTTTTCAATAGGTTCATTTTGCGGAAAAATTTCATAAAAACCGGAAACAACTGCCAAAGTAGGTGCAGGATGCATATTAGCTGTTTTTTCTACATCAAAGGCATCTGCCTGTTCAAATTTGACCTTGTTCTGCAAATTGCGGCTGCGTATTAATTGCGTACCTTCTTTTACATTTTCCAGGCAATAATCACGCAACACCACAGAATCAACCCCTTCGGTATTAGCAATGGCATCCAGCATATAACG
Organism: uncultured bacterium; assembly: GCA_949296525.1. GTDB lineage: Bacteria > Elusimicrobiota > Elusimicrobia > Elusimicrobiales > Elusimicrobiaceae > Avelusimicrobium. The sequence continues at coordinate 15,443 of CASFOP010000001.1, forward strand.
CCCCTTCCCTGCCGCCACATCCAGGATGCGGACAGGCCTGTTTTCTTGTTTAAGCTGGGAAACAGCATGTTCTATCATTTTCTCTAAATTTATTTTACGTTGCCGAATACCTACCCAACCGGGGCTTTGCAAATAACATTTATCAAAGAATTTGCCAATCAAGAGTTTGCCGGATGGCTTGTTTTGGTAAATATAATCCAATGTTCTACCGGAGTTATGTCCGGTTTGTTTGCCCAATTTCAATCCATCGGACAGTTGGCCAATTGTATTAAACGAATATTTACACAAATTGAACCAGGCTCCCTTTACGGAATACCAAGGCAAACTCCGCTTCAACGAGCGGTATTCGTCGGCCGTTGCGCCCCATACATCTTCGTGTGTATAATCATGCCAATGAGGTTCCCGGGCATAGAGTTGACTGATAAACCGACGCATTTTTTTAAAAACCAACTCGCGGTTTTGTTCGCCAAATGTATCGTGATAAAAACCTTTCATGACATGCTTTTCTTTTATATCAGAACCCAAATTTTGGTAGAACTGGTGTTGCGGCTTATGGTGTACAACCACATCACTTCCCGATATAAAAAGTTGTACCGGAATGCAAATGGCGCGGGCATCAGCCACAATGCGTTTTCCTAATGCGGCCAATTCTAAAAGCATATGGCTGGCGATGGCTTTGGTAATTAACGGGTCTTCATTATACGATTTTCGCCGCGCCGGATCATGCGTTAAAAACTTAGCATTTACATAGGAGGAAATATAAAAATGCCTTCCTAATACTTTTTGCCACAGTCGCATCCCTTCACAAGCAAACGGAACATATAATTTTATGCTTAACGCCGGCGAAGCCAAAATCAAACCGCGGATTTTAGGCGCATAATCATGCACCCAGGCTGCCGCATATACCGCGCTAATGCTTTGGGCAATAATCAGAATATTTTGCTTATCTATGTGATATTTAGCAGATATATAGGAAACAAAATCGTCAACATCCTGTACGCTGCGGGTTACGGAGGGGCTGTATCCACGAGGCCCTTCGGTACGTCCATGCCCGCGGGCATCAAAGGAAAACATAGGGACATCCGGCATATTCAGCTCATCCACAATATGCTGTAAACGAGCGCTGTGTTCGTGTCCTCGGTGTAATAGCACAAAGCATTTGGAGGCATTATCTGCCGACTGATTGGCAGGCCAAAACCGATAGAAAATTTGTTTACCATCAGAAGCTATAAAAAAATTTTCTTGAGATGTGCGCGATTCGTTCATTTGCTTTCCTCCAATGCGCCAGAAAACCTATTCCAAATCGTATATAACATCAAAGCATTAACAACCCATACAGCCATGCCGGTAACAAATGCCGTAGGATAATTAAATGCAGCCAGCAGTCCCAAAAGCCCCATCCAAAACGCGCGGTCACTTTTTCCCATAGGCCCGTCATAACGCCGAGATGCCTGAATTTGCAGTCCCATAATTCCGGCGGTTTCCGTTAGCGTAAGCAAAACAGAAAACACCAGTATATTCCAAATGCAAATATGACGAACGTATAAAAAAGGGATGTACAAAACCAAATCAGACAAAATGTCCCCGATTTCATTGAGAATAGCTCCTAACCGGGTGGCCTGGTTGTACTCACGGGCCATCATCCCATCAAAAGCGTTTAATGCCATGCGAATAAACAAAAACACAGGCAAACTAACATATAGCCAAGTATGCGTTGGCCCATACATGTAAAGCATCCAGCCCAACAGACACGACAAAACAAAAGCTGCGACCGTGATTTGATTCGCTGTTATATGGTGAGCTGCCAAAAAACGCACAATGGGACGAAGCATTCGCTGAAAAGCAGGTTTTAATTGATAAACAGAAATCATATATTTATTTTACAACATATTTATTTTTATAAGTACGTTTTGCTAAAATACACATATGCTTATAGCCGTCTATGTAGTTATCATTATCCTGCTATCACTAGTGTGTTGGGCTGTATGGGTGTCCAAAGGGCCCAAACCAGCCATTCGGGTTACACCTGCGGATTACCATTTGCAAGCACAAACCGTTTCTTTGGTTACCGCTGATCAAATAACGCTTGAAGGCTGGTTGATTAAGAATGCAAACAGTACAAAAACAATCATCCTAGTACATGGTTTTGGCATGAACAAAGGTGAAGTTTTAAAACGCACGTACTATCTGGCTACAACTTATAACTTGTTATACTTAGACTGCCGCGGAGCCGGGGATAGCGCCGGACATAGTGAAGCCGGACTGCAGGAAAGTAAGGATATAGAAGCAGCTGTACAGTATCTCCGTACAGCACACCCCCATCTATCTCAACAAATCGCACTATACGGTATCAGCATGGGTTCGGCCGCAGCTTCATACTATACTGCCACTCAAGGCGGCATCAAATGCCTCATACTCGAATCTTCTTATTTTTCATTTAAAAATGTGGCAAAACGCTGGATGTGGAGACACGCCAAAGTACCTTATTTTCCACTGGTGGCTTCCCTGATTTTCTGGAAAGAATACCGGATGGGGCAAAAAGTGGAAACTTTTGCTTTACAAAATACGGCTTCCCAAATTACTTGCCCAGTACTCATGATACAGGGAGAAAAGGATAAATTGGCTCCTGTTGCCAAAGCTCAAAAAACATATAACTTATTAACAGCCCCTAAAGAATTATGGGTGGTGCCCCAAGCCGGACATTTATCCTGTTACAAGGTGGGAGGGGCCGCCTATGTGGATAAAATAACTCGTTTTTTTCAAGAGAATTTATAGATATTGCCTTTGGCAGTTTAGAATGTACTTTTATAACCCATGCTTTTGCTAAACCTTACCTGTAATTATATAGCTGTGAAAATTTTTCTTCGCCGTGTTACAAAGAAAAACCGTATATGGGTTTGCCTGCAGCCACACCCTTCGCACATATGCATATTTTAAAAGCCGCCGCCGAGCAATTACCTCTTATCCTGCCCGTATATGAGCAGGCGCGGCGGTTTATGGCCCGAAACGGCAATGCCGGCCAATGGACCAACGGTTACCCCTCCGCCGAGCTGCTGCGCGGTGACATCGCACGCGGGCATTTATATATTTGTCTGGACGGGGAAGACATCGCGGCGGTGTTTTGCTTCCGCACGGGGGACGACCCCACCTATGCACACATAGACGGCGCCTGGCTCAATGACCGGCCCTACGGAGTTATACACCGACTGGCCGCAATGCGGCCCGGGAAAGGCACGGCCTCTTCTTGCATACAATGGTGTTTGTCGCAGTGTCCGAACCTGCGCATAGATACGCACGAGAAAAATATCCCCATGCAAAAAGTCCTGCTGAAAAACGGCTTTGTCTACTGCGGCATTATCCGCACCGATGACGGCACGCCACGGCGTGCCTACCAGTTCAGCTTACCACAGGCCCTTATCCCTTCATCGGGCATGGCGGCGGCGCATTTTACCCTTTTTGCTCCTAAAGCCTATCCTTCCCTTTTGCCGCTCCTGCTGGAGGCCGATCCGTGCGAAAGCGTGGTAAAGAATTATTTTACACACAGTCTGGTCTGGGGCTACCAACGGGGGCAAGAACCCTTGGCCGAAGCGTGCGTCCAGCCACTGGCGCCAGGACTAGCTGAATTAAAAAACCTGGCCGTTCGTGCAGATTTACGCGGACAGGGAGTAGGCAGGGCTTTATGCCTCAGTGTCTTTTCCGCCTGCCAAGGCAGAGGATTTGTACAACTGATTGTGGGAACAGCAGATGTCCCCGGTCATCCCGGCCCCTTTTATCAGAAACTGGGTTTTTCTTTTGAACGAAAAGAAAAAGATTTCTTCCTGCGCCGTTATCCTCATCCGATATACGATAATGGCCGGCTCTGCCGCGACATGCTCTTTTTCCGCCGGGAACTGCGTGACAATATCTAATCTTACCGAACGGTAGAATTTGGCTTCTTAAAAAGCTATCATATAGATATATGAAAAAATGGCTGTTTCTATTGCTCCTGCTGCCCGCAGCGGCTTTGGGGAATGATACTGCCGTAGTGGGAAACATACATATTACCACCACACGCGTAGACCCTGCAGTAGTGGCGCGCAAATTCCCCTTAAAAACCGGGGATACGTTTACCCCGCAGGCCTATGAGGACGCCCAAAATAAACTGCACGACATGCGTCTGTTTAAAAAGTTGGATTTTGACACACACACCGAAAACGGCCGCACTGACATTTCCATTTCCGCCGAAGACGGATACTACTTTTTCCCGCTGGCGTTTTTCTCTTCCGGAGACAAAGATGTATTTTTTATGTCGCTGTTTGAGGGTAATTTTTTCAAAAAAGGCGAAACGGCCTTCGCCCTCGGCGGCGTCAGCAGCGACGGCTACACGTTTTCCGGCGGCGTCAGCATAGAGGACAACTTTTTCAATATCAGCTTTACCAAGCTGGACACGGAACAGCGTTTTTACGGAGACTACTGGTCCAGCATGTACGGGGTTATGAATGTGGCCGATGACGAGGAAGAATACGGTGACCCGCTGTACACATGGGACATGCGCGACTATGATTTTAAGCTGATATACACCCGCACATTCGGCGATTTCAGCGCCTTTATCTCCCCCGAATTTAAGCACACCTCCTATTCCGCGGAAGTGGACGCGGGCAACCACAACCAGCTTTCCGCCGGTCTGTCCTACCGCAAACGGGTGCGCACGTCATCGGGCATGGGGGCATGGTTTGGCTTCGGGCTTTCCGACAAACAGCAAATGCTGCGCAATATGCCCGCCCCGCGTTATGCGTACGGGGCCGACGCCTCCTTTACCAAAGGCGGGGACTGGAGCGGGGCCGATTATGACATTACCAAACTGTCTTTAAATTTCCTTTGGCAAATGGAGCTCAAACAACATCACGTACTCTCTCTGCAGGTCAAAGGCCAAAACGCCTACGGCTCCCCTTTTTCGGACCAAATTTTATCCACCGACCTGCTGGGCGGACAGGGCAAATACCGCCGCCTCATACGCGGCCGCCGCGGGGCCGGGGTGACGGCGTCTTTCCTGTTTTATATACTGCGCGGCAATACGGGGCTTTTGGCCCTGCGGCCCTTCTACGAACTGGCTTATGTTTATAGCGACGGGGCTTACCGCGACCACAGCGGCGCGGGGGCCACGCTGTCTTATAAATTTTGGCGCGTACCGTTCCCGCTGGGCATAAACTACACGCGTAATTTAAGTGACCACAGCGACATTGTATCTTTTGTCCTGGGCGGGCAGTTTTAGTGCAAAAAGCCCGCCTTCCGGCGGGCTTTTTGATACAGGCCTAAATCTTATGGCTCCTTCAGCTCGGCTTTGGCCGCTTCCAACCCTTGCACGGCAGCCTTGCGGTACCAAAACTCTGCATCGCAGGGGTCTCCTTGTCTGCGCAGGACATTTTTACACAAAGAGGCATATAAAAACTGCGCAGACGCTTCCCCGGCTTCAGCGCGTTTTTTCAGGTCTATCACACTGCCTGCGCGGCCGGGGCTTTCCTCCCCCGCGTCCGGCCCGATATAAACATAATAATCCGCCGTTTCCATCAATTCTGCGGCGGGGGCATATCCCTGGCCGGCGGCTTTTTCCACCCACTGCAGGCCTTTGACGCCGTCCACGGCCACCCCTTCCCCGCGCAAATACGCCATCCCCGTCTGGTATTGCCCTTCAGGCAGGCCCAGCTGCGCCGCACGCAAATCCCACTCAAAAGCGCGGCGGTAATCCTGCGGCACGCCGTACCCGTAGTAATATAAATAACCCAGGTTAAAACAGGCACGCGCATCATCTGCTTCCGCCAGCATTTTCCAGTATTTGGCGGCTTCTTTATAGTCCTGTTTAATGCCGTCTGTATTTCCTTCAAAATAAGCGGAGGCCAGGAAAAGCCGGGCGTCCATATGGCCCTTTTCCGCCGCACGTCGCATATATTCCAAAGCTTTTTTGGGGTCGGCTTTCATGGCAGTGCCGTCATGCAAAAACAAAGCCATCCGGTACAGACCGCCCGGGCTGTTTTTGCGCGCGGCTTTTTTATAATATTTGGCCGCTCTTTTAATATCCGCGTCTTCCCCGCAATACCCCGTTTCATAGCAAAAACCCAGGCCATACAGTCCCTCTGCATCGCCGCGTTTGGCCGCTTTTTGCAGCCAGGGCAGAGCCTGCCCATATTCTTCGGCCAGTAAATAATACTGCCCCAAATCCGCCTGCGCCGCAGGCTTGCCCTCCTGCGCCGCTTTTTCCAAACTTTCCAGGCTTCCCCAGCCGTAATGCAACCCCGCCGCCGGCGCTGTACACGCCGCAAGCAAAGCCATAAAAATCGCCGCTTTTTTCATTTTTCCTCCGAATTTGCCTTATTATATAAAATCGTCTAACCCTTTTTCCGCCCTTGCCGGCCGCGCGCGGAGTTATACAATAAAATAACGCGGCCCGCGGCCGCCCACTTCACAGACACAGGGGGTAAACTATGGGAATGAAAGGAAGGGAAATCGTAGAACAAGCCGGGCTGGATGCCGACAAACTCATTGACATGCTCAACAAAGCCTATTGCGATGAATGGCTGGCCTATTACCAATACTGGATAGGCGCCAAACTGGTGGAAGGCATACCCCGCGCCAGCCTGCAGCCGGAGCTGGAAGAACACGCCAAGGAAGAACTGGAACATGCCGGCCAGCTGGCCGACCGCATTATTGAGCTGGGCGGCACGCCGGAGCCGGACCCGAAAAAATGGTTTGAGCGTTCCACCTGCGGGTATTTAACGCCAACGGACCCCTCCGTGGACAGGCTGCTGGACCAGAATATCAAAGGCGAACGCTGCGCTATTTGCGTATACCAGAAAATCCTGGACTATGTGCGCGGCAAAGATATGATTACCGGTCACATCATCCGCCATATTTTGCAGGAAGAAGTGGAGCACGAACAGGACCTGGAAGATATACAAAGAGACATTGCCGACTTCCGCAAAAAATAATCCGCACACGCTTTGGCCAAGCCCCGCCTGCGGCGGGGCTTTTGCATTTTCCCCGCCCAAGACGCCCCCGTTTATACTATAATGAAAGAGATGTTTTTCCATTTATAAAAGGAGGGTTCCATGTGGTATGGTATTGCGGCCCTGCGCCCTTTTGAGCAATACGCGCTGTTCGGCGTTTTGTTCATCGCGGTGCTGGGGCTTTTGTATGCCCTGTTTTTGCGCAACCAGGTATTGAGCGAAGATATGGGCACGCCGGCCATGATCAAAGTATGGACGGCCATTAAAGAAGGCGCCAACGCCTACCTGAAAAGACAGCTAAAGACCATCTTGCCGCTGATCGGTCTTTTGACGATTTGTCTTTTCCTGTCTGTATATATTGTGCCCGTATCGCACGACGCGTCGGAACGCTTTGCGGGGCTGACGCCGGACACGGTTAAACTCATCGCCGCTTTCGGCCGCGCGGGCGCGTTCATTTTGGGCGCGGTGTTCTCGCTGCTGGTCGGACAGTTGGGCATGCGTATTGCCGTGGACGCCAACGTGCGCGTGGCGGCCGCTTCCAAACGCAGCTTCGGCGACGCGCTGAAAATCGCTTACCGCGCCGGTACCGTTACCGGTATGCTGACCGACGGCCTGGGCCTTTTGGGCGGCACGCTGATTTTCATTATCTTCGGCATTGCCGCTCCGGACGCTCTGCTGGGCTTCGGTTTCGGCGGCACGCTGCTGGCGCTGTTCATGCGCGTAGGCGGCGGCATTTACACCAAAGCTGCCGACGTAGGCGCAGACCTGGTGGGTAAAGTGGAAGCGGGCATCCCCGAAGACGACCCGCGCAACCCCGCCGTGGTGGCCGACCTGGTGGGCGACAACGTGGGCGACTGCGCCGGTATGGCCGCGGATATTTTTGAATCCTACGAAGTCACCATCGTTTCGGGTCTGATTTTGGGCATTTCGCTGTGGCGCATTACGGGGCACCATGAATGGATTGTGTATCCTCTGCTGGTGCGCGGTATCGGCGTGTTGTGCTCCATCATCGGCACATACGCGGTAAAAGATTCCAACCGCACCGCCGGAAACGCCATGAAGGCCATTTTTAAAGGATACAGCATTTCCGCCGTTATTTCCATCGTCATTTTCGGCGCGCTGGCCTATTTCTATATGCAGGACGTGCCGGGCGGCTGGTGGCGGCCTTTTGCCGTAACCACCATCGGCATTCTGCTGGCTATCAGCATTGACCGCCTGACCGAATACTTCACGGGCACGGACAAAAAACCCGTGCAGGAAGTCAAAAAAGCCACAACTACCGGCTCGGCCACGACGATTCTGTCCGGCCTGGCGGTGGGCATGGAATCGGCCGTATGGACAACCACCGTACTGGCCGCGGCCATTTTCTGCTCCGTGCTGGTGTTCGGTACCATTGACGGACTGACGGCTTCGCAGTCCTTTACGTTTGTACTTTACGGTGTAGCCATGACCGGTATTGGCATGTTGACGCTGACGGGCAACAACGTGGCTATGGATTCCTTCGGCCCTATTGCCGACAATGCCAACGGCATCGGTGAAATGGCCTGGCACGGTCAGGATGACGAAGACACCAAAAAAGCCCGCCAAATCATGGCTGACCTGGACGGCGTAGGCAACACCACCAAAGCCATTACCAAAGGTGTGGCCATCGGCTCTGCCGTTATAGCGGCCGTGGCCCTGTTCGCTTCGTATATGGTGGACGTAAGTAATGTGCAGACGCTCTTAAACGAAGCCTGGAAAGCCGCCGGCGAAAACAAAGCGCTGGAGCTTTTGTCCGAGGTGGGCATTGTAGTGTCCAACCCCACGGTGTTTGTGGGCATGCTGCTGGGCGCGGCGCTGCCGTGGTTGTTCTCTTCCTTTGCCATTAACGCCGTCAACCGCGCCGCGGGCTTGATCGTGCTGGAAGTGCGCCGCCAGTTTAAGCTGGGCGTGCTGGAAGGCAAAGCCAAACCCGACTATACGCGCGCCGTGGGCATTTCCACCGTGGCGGCACAAAAAGAGCTGATTGTGCTGGCTACGCTGGGCATTGTGTCCCCCATTCTGGTGGGCCTGGCCATGGGCGTGGAAGCCCTGGGCGGATTCCAGGCGGGCATTATCGTGTCCGGCCAGCTGCTGGCGGTCTTTATGGCCAACTCCGGCGGCGCATGGGACAACGCCAAAAAAGTGGTGGAAGACGAACCGTCCGATATTGCCGCCAACACCGGCAAAGGCTCCGAACGCCACAAAGCCAGCGTGGTAGGCGACACGGTAGGCGACCCGCTTAAGGACACCGCCGGTCCGGCCGTTAACCCGCTGATTAAAGTGGTCAACATGGTGGCCGTCATCGTGGCGCCCATCATCGTCAACTATCACAATGACTATACCCCGCTGGGCAAAATCGGCTGGGTGTGCGTGGTGGTATTGCTGGCTGTACTGACCTGGGCCATTTTAAAGAGCAAAGCTCCTGCCCAGGATATCACAGCCGAGCAGAAATAAGTTTACGCTCTTGCAAAAACCCCCGCTCTTTGGAGCGGGGGTTTTTTACGCCTTTAAAATCTCTTTTTGCATCATGGACATTTATACACCAGGGCACCATATTGTACGCCGTTTACATAAAAATCACGGAAATACTCGTCCGATGCACCCGGCCCGGCCAACTGCGCACTGCGTAAATACACCACATTCCCGCCAAGCCGTTGGGCATTGGCGCGGATATTTTCCAACCATTGTTCGCTCCAGTTCCAAGACGCATCGTTCTGGTCTCCCAGTACCCCTGTGATAAACGCACAGCCCTGCGGTTTTTGTCCGACAATCTGAATATTGCTGGTACTGACGGTTGTCTGTGTTTTCGGTGCGCCGACCACACAGCCCGCCAACAATACCCCGGAAAAAACAACCCTTACAAACTTTTTCATAGCCCCTCCGATGCCAAATTATAGCAAATCATCCGCTTTTTTTTGATAAGATAAACACAGGGGAATTATGTCTGTTTACATTCTTCTTTTACTGGCGGCGGCGGCCGCCGCGGTTTATGTGGGTGTTTCGCGGCCGGCGCGTTTAAAACGCCTGGCCAAACGCACCGGCGGGACATTCTGCCGCAAACGGACCGATCTATTAACTCCCCAAAACGCCAACCGGCTGGAAATTTTTTCTTCTTTTGTTTGTTCTTTTAACAATGTCATCACACGCAAAGAAGGCTTTGCTTTTACCCGCCTGGCCGACATGGCGGCACAGGATGAAAACGGCAACCCTCTGCCCGCTTTTACCGTATTTTCAGCGGAATGTTTTACGGGAGGGATTCCCGCACTGAAAATCGCGCCGGCGGAAAGCCCTTTTTGCCGCAGCCGCTTCACCGCCGTCAAGACCAAAGACGAAGACATCAATGCGGCCTATCGCATTTTTCTTTCCGCGCCGCAAGCGGCGCGCCTGCTGACCGCTTCGCTTCAGCAGCTATTGAAACGGCAGACGGATATGTATGTGGAAATATATGACAATGCTTTTGTATACCACGAAGGACGGCAGGTGCCGCCCGGGGAAGCGGAGGATTTCCGTCTGCGAGCGACAAGAGTGCTGGCGGAACTGACAAAAGAGGAACGACAAACTCCGCCCGCTCAGGCGCAACGTGCAGTCAAAATACCGGAAGAACTCCCGGATGCGAAAGTGTTGGCACTGCTGGCCGCAGCCCGGCCCGTACCACAAGCACCAACCGCCCAAAACGCCGGTTTCAGCATATGGAAGGCAGTTATTTTATTGCTCATTTTACTGGCGCTTCCGGCACTTGCCTATTATATCAGTCAGAATATGCCCCACTAAATGATTATACAAGAACCCCGCCTGCAGGCGGGGTTCTTTTAATGTTCGGTCACTCCCAAACTTTTTAAAAACGCTTTATTATTATACGGTCTGCCCAAGAAAGCTTCCACCATTTCATTTTCATCCTTGGCCGTACCGGGCGTATAAATATACCGGCGCAGTTTGGCGCCGAGCTCTTCATTAAACAGGCCCTGCTGCTCAAACTGGGCAAAAATATCTTCCGCAATAACCAAAGACCACGCATACACATAATATCCCACATCATACGGGTCGGTCAGACTCATAATATGGCCAAAGCTGGCCTGCGGACAGGTACCTTTGGTCATAGGCGTACCTGTAATTTGTTCCATAAGCTGGCCATAGAGCTTTGTAGTGTTTACGCGTTTATTGGCCGTGTGGGCGTCTACGTCAAACTGACCCAAAAAGTTTTGGCGCAAAAAGGCCGTCGCTTCCCCCGCACGGCGGGAACGCACCAACGCGGAAATCAAATCATCCGGCAAAGGATCTCCCGTCTGATAATGGGCGGAAATATTTTTAAGCACCTGCGGCTGCCAGGCCCAGTTTTCCAACAGCTGGGAATGGGTCTCTATATAATCCCAGGCCACATTGTCCCCGGTCAGGCTGGCATAGCGCGACGTTGCCAAAGACATTTGCAGCACATGGCCGAACTCATGGAACAGCGTTTCCACGTCGCTGTGCGTCAGCAGGGCGGGCAGGCCGCCGCCGGCGGGCGTAAAATTGGCCGCGATGACAACGGACGGGATTTGATAAGAGCCGTCCGGCTTTTGGAAACGGTCCACAAAGCTCCATGTGGCGGCATGGGTATATTTGCCGTCACGCGGATACGCGTCCAAATAAAAATAGGAAATAATTTCCCCGCTCTTTTTATCTTTGATGACATACGTCTGCACATCTTTATGCCAGGCGGGCAGGGCGGCGGGTTCAAACGTCAGCCCGAACAGCGGGCCAAATGTATCAAACATCCCGGCAATCACCTTATCCGCCGGGAAATATTCTTTGATTTTCTCATCGTCCACGGCATATTTCCGCTTTTTGTACTGGTTGGCCCAGTAAGCCGTTTCCCAGGCGTTCAGGGTTTGGCTCTCTTCGCCAGTCATTTCTTTTTTAAGTGCCAGGTATTCTTTCATTTCCGCATCGGCCAGCGGGCGGATCTGTTTTTCCAAGTCTTTCAAAAACGCTTCCAAATTTTCATAATTTTGGGCCATGCGCGCGGGCAGCACATAATCGGGATATTTTTCATAGCCCAGCAGCCGGGCAGTTTTGGAACGCAGGAGCAGCGTGTCTTCCAACAGTTTTACATTTTCCTTGCCGCCGCGACGGGCAAATTTGGTTTGCAGGGCTTTGCGGGCGGCCTCGTTTGTGGCATTGGCCATAAACGGGTTATAATCGGGGTATTTTAACGTAACAATATAGTTACCGTCCTCCGCACGGGCCAGGCGGCCGATATAGGTTTCTTCCATACCGTCCAGCTCCCGGCGGGTCAGCTCCAGCTGATCTTGGTAATTGTTTAAATTCACGTTGTAACGCGTGATTTTATCCAAACGCTCAGAATTAAGTTTAACGAATTTTTTGAGATCTTTGTCCGAAAGCCCCATGCCGTTTCGTTCAAACTTCACCAGCCATTTGTCCAGCATGCGCTGCTGTTCTTCGTCCAAAGCGGGTTTGGTGTCTGCATATTCTTTCAGTGCGCGGTATACGTCGCGCCGGGTAAAAAAATCCGTCTTGACGCGGCTGCCTTTGGTTTCCAGCTCCGCTGCGGCGGCGCGGACGCCTGCATCCTCATGAAAATAAGCCAGCAGGGACAAAGCCTTGGGGACAAACCAATAATTGGTATAGGCGTTTTCCACCGCCAGCGCGGTGTTTTCAAAATTCCGCTCCGCAGGCGGCACGGCCGTAACGGCGGAGAGGTTTTCTTCCAGCTCCGCGCGGGCCTGTTCTTCCAGGGCGGTCAATTCCGCCGGCGTATAATTAAAACGCAACAAACCGTTTTCAAACAGTTTGTCATATGCCCCGCCGAACAGGGCACAGGGTAAAGAAAATACGGCCAAACCGGTTACTATTTTTTTCATAGATAAATTATAGAAAAGTTGGGGGCGAGACAAAAATCCGCTCATTGCCCGGAGAGGGATTTACCGGCCCGCGGCGGGCATACCGGATAACGGCCCGGAGGATGTGAAACCCGTCCCGAAGGGAAGAAAGTTTGCTGCGGCTTCCCGGCGGGCGCGGGTCATACACCCCTTTCCATCCTTCAACAAAACTCCCCCGGCATGGAGCGCTGGGGGAGGCATAACCTGCATCTTTACGATTTATGACGGATCTACACAGTCTTGTGAACAGGAGACATACGTAAACGAAGCAGTCATACTGTTCAGATTATATATTGTGCCGTTTTCAATATACACCAGGCTCCCGTTGCGGCAGGTAAGGCTGCTGGCCGATACCGTCTTTGACCCCGCGGAGCTGGACACGATTGCCCGGAGGTTGGTGGCCGACACCGTACACGTTGAGAACGGGCAGGAAGATGCGCTGACACTGCCGCGGCAGCGCGCTTGCCCCGGATAGGCCAGCGTACTCAGGTTTGGCAGGGTACACCCACGGACGGTAACCCCGCCCGTGCCCGACTGTCTGCGAACGGAATACTTGCAACATCTGCCGCTGGAAGAATTATACACATACCCGGACGGGCAGCTTCCGCCTTCGCAGGCGCCCCAGGCACCCCAGGCGCAGTTGGTGCAGGTACGTGTTTGCGTGCCCTTACCCGTTACGCCGCAGGAACGGCTTTCCTTCTGCCCGCTCCAGCAGGCCCCATCCGGCAACACGCAGGTTCCGGCAGAGGAAATCCACCGTCCCGTAGATTCCTGGCAGGAATAGCTAATTTTCATCGTACCGCAGCCGCAGGCCTGTTCATAATCATCCGGTTTGGTGGAAGGATCGCACGAGGAGCCCGTACATTCTTGAAGCGTCTTGCTGCAGCTGCCCCAGGAACCGGTCCTCCATGTTCCCGTGGCAGTATCGCAGGTGACGCTGCGCGTCTGTGTTCCGCAAGTATTGCACGTTTGACTTTCCGCCGGTTTGCTGGATTCAGTGCATTCTTTAGCGGAACATTCCTCTAATGTCTTACTGCAGGTGCTCCACTGGCTTGTTATCCATGTACCCGTCAGTGAATTACAGGTAACTTTGCGCGTCTGCATGCCGCATTTATTGCATTCCCGGGCTTCTGCCGGTTTGGAGGATTCATCGCACTCTTGGCAATCTCCCACGCTGCAGGTGCCCCAGCTGCCGGTCTGCCAGCCCCCCGTCAAGGGATCACAGGTTACACTGCGGGTTCTGTTCCCCTGATTATTACAGCCGCAGGCTTCGCTTTCCTCAGGCTTATTGGCCGCACTGCACTCTTTACATTCGCCGACCGTACATCTTGTCCATTCTCCCGTATTCCAGTTACCTGTCCGCTGGTCACAGGTTACGCTGCGGCTTTGCGTCCCTTCATTGTTACACCCGCAGGTCCGCGCCTCTTCCGGCCTGTCTGCCGCATTACATTCCTGACAATCATTAATACTGCACGCACTCCAACTGTCCGTAATCCATTTTCCCGTCTTTTGGTCGCAGGTCACGCTGCGCGTGCGGGTGCCCTCATTATTGCAGCCGCAAGCCTCGCTTTCCGCAGGCTTGGAAGAAGAGGGGCATTCTTGACAATCATTAATGCTGCACGCACTCCAACTGTCCGTAATCCATTTTCCCGTCTTTTGGTCGCAGGTTACGCTGCGCGTGCGGGTGCCCTCATTATTGCAGCCGCAGGACTCGCTTTCCGCAGGTTTGGAAGAAGCGGGGCATTCCTGACAATCATTAATGCTGCACGCACTCCAACTGTCCGTGATCCAATTTCCCGTTTTCTGGTCACAGGTTACGCTGCGCGTACGGGTGCCTTCGTTATTGCAGCCGCAGGACTCGCTTTCCGCAGGCTTATTGGCAGCACTGCACTCCTGACAATCGTTAATACTGCAAGCGCCCCAACTGCCCGTATCCCAGTTACCCGTCTTTCGGTCGCAGGTTACGCTACGCGTACGGGTACCTTCATTATTGCAACCGCAAGCCTCACTGGTTGCAGGCTTGGAAGAGGCGGAACACTCCTGACATGCGCCTATACTGCAGGCACTCCAACTGCCCGTAGTCCATCCGCCCGTCAAAGGATCGCAGCTCACACTGCGCGTGCGGGTGCCTTCGTTATTGCAGCCGCAAGCTTCACTTTCCGCGGGTTTGGATGAGGCGGAACATTCTTTGCACGCACCCACGCTGCAAGAACCCCAGCTGCCCGTAGTCCATGCACCCGTAAAGGGATTGCACGACACGCTGCGCGTGCGGGTGCCCTCATTATTGCAGCCGCAGGCCTCACTGGAAGAAGGGCGGGAAGAAGAAGAACAGCTCTTACAATCTTCCACGCTGCAGGCACTCCAGCCGCCCCACTGCCCCGTATTGCTGTCACAGCTGCGGGACTGCGTTCCCGTGTTTTGGCATCCGCAGGAACGGCTGGACGAACCGGTGCATTCAATATCCGCCGCACATTCATCCGCCACCAGCGTGCTGCCGCAGGACGGATAATCCTTATTTAGCTTGCTGCAGTAACTGCCCTCACAGCACAGCTGCCCGTCCTTATAAGAAAGCATTTTGATTACATAGTCTTTGCCGGAGGACTGCGCCTGCATCCCCCGGCCGTTTAAGGTATATTCATAATTGGCACTGCTCGCCACGCGCCCTGAATTGCTCTGCAAAGAAGAAGCCACCGGTAAAGAGTCAAACTTTAAACTGTACTCATCGCCGAAAGTACACCGTTTTTCCTGTTCCGTCCTCACTGCGGAAAGCATATTTTCCGCTTCCGCCGTCTTACGCGTTTCCAGCACGCGCGTAAACTTCGGCACCGCCACCGTGGCCAATGTGCCCAGTACGATGACAACAACCAGCAGTTCCGTCAGTGTAAAAGCCCTCTTTTTTGAAAGCATTATCCCTCCGCAAGGCTATATAAAACGCAGAATAAGGGCCCCGCAAAGCCCCCAAAACCATTAAATCCGCCAGGGGGCCGAAAACCCATTTCTAACTTAAATATAGCAAAAAAAACAAAGCAATATAATGATATCTTCGGAAAATCATCAAAAACAATCCAGCGGGCCCGCAGCCGGATTTCCTATAATATAAATATGGACAAAGACCAAGGCGTTACCGTTGCCAAATCGGCGGGATTTTGCCCGGGCGTAAAAGGGGCCATAGACAAAGTGCTGGAACTGGAAACATCCGGCAAAAAACCCATCTATACCCTCGGCCCGCTGATACACAATAAACAGGTTACCGACATGCTGGCGGCCAAACAGATTACCTCTGTGGACAAACCCGAACAGGCCGCAGACAAAAAAGGCGTGCTGGTCATCCGCGCGCACGGCATTACGCCGGCCTTCCGCGCAGAAGTAATGCAAAGCGGTATGGAAGTGGTGGACGCCACCTGCCCGCTGGTCAAGCACGCCCACGACGTCATATCCAAATACGCCGCCAAAGGCTACCACACCGTTATCGTGGGTGACGGCGGACACGCCGAGGTCATCGGCCTGTTAGGCTGTACACAGGGCAAAGGCGTGGTCG
The DNA here is from genome assembly GCA_949296525.1 of uncultured bacterium. GTDB lineage: Bacteria > Elusimicrobiota > Elusimicrobia > Elusimicrobiales > Elusimicrobiaceae > Avelusimicrobium. The sequence continues at coordinate 31,861 of CASFOP010000001.1, forward strand.
TGTCCGGACCGGAAGAAGCGGAAAAACTTCCCTCTTTTGACAAAGTAAACGTCGTAGCGCAAACCACCCAAAAAGAAAGCGTTTTTGAAGCAACGGCGGAAATCATTAAGAAAAAATCAGCCGTGTGCCAAATTTCCAACACTATTTGTTTCCCGACCAAACAGCGCCAGAGTGAAACCATGCAACTGGCCCAAACGGCGGATTTGGTTATCGTAGTCGGCGGCAAACACAGCGCCAATACCGCGCGTCTGGCTATGCTGTGCCGCGAGCTGGCCCCGCAGGTGCTGCACATAGAGACAGAAGCGGAGCTGACCCCGCAGCAGGTGCTGGGGCCCAAACACATTTTTATTACCGCCGGCGCTTCCACACCCAACTGGGTCATAGACCAGGTGGCGGACTGGGTGCGCCAAACCCGTAAAAAAAGACACCAAAGCGCGGTCGGACTCATCCAGCGCACCTGGGCCAAGGCCGTTTCTTATTCTTTTTATACGGCTTTTGCCGCCATGGCACTGACCTATGTATGCATGAAGCTGGAAGGGCTGCACGCCCAATGGGCACCGCTGCTGTTTTCGTGGCTGTTTGTATTCAGTCTGACCACCGTCAACCGCGCCGCGGAAAACAAAACCCGCCCCGCCGGACGCCTGCCGGCCTGGGTAGGATATGCGGCCGCTTTGCTGGCATTGGCTGCGGCGGCTTTTATGGGGCTGCGCGTACTGCTGCTGTCTGCGGTATTTTTGGCAGCGGGGCTTTTATATCCGTTCCGGCATTTTTTCAAATCCAAATTGCTCTCTCTGCCGGGCACCAAAGACTTTTGCACCGCACTGGGCTGGGGTTTTACCTGTGCATTTCTGCCGGCCTTTGCCAACGGAATGATTTGGCGCAAAGCCCTGTATCTGGCGGTCTTCTATGCAGCGCTTCTGGTGTTTATGCGCTCGGTAACGCTGGGTTTTACTTCGGCCAATAAAGATTTAATGATTGGCAAAGAAAGTTTTTATAAAGCCTTTGGCATCGGCATCACCAAGCTGGCCGTGGCCGTTTTGCTGACCGCGCTGACGGCAGTATTGGTTACGCTGCTGGTCATTACCTGGAAGCCCGCTTTGGTGGGAATGTTGCTCCTGGGCAACTTTTACACGATTTTTATAGTAATATACTATTATAGCCATTCCGCTTCGCGCGGGGTGAAGGAAGAAACGCTGATTGACGGACAGTTTTTTGTGCTGTGGCTACTGGCGTGGTTTTCCCGTTTTATTTAAATTTCGGAGGGGAATATGAGCATTAAAAAAGTAGGCATTCTGACGGCGGGCGGAGACTGCCCGGGCCTCAATGCGGTAGTACGCGCAGTCAGCAAAAACGCTTTGCGCCACGGTGTAAAAGTATTGGGTTTTAAAAACGGGTTTGACGGTTTAGTCAGAAATGAATTTATTGAAATTGACGAACATGCCGTATCCGGCATTTTGACGCTGGGCGGCACCATTTTGGGCACCAGCAATCTGGCCAACCCGTTCCGCTACACGCTGCCGCCTTTCGGCACGCCGGAAGAGCCCAAAGATTTATCTTCCGTGGCCATGCACAATTTTAACACCAACGGGCTGGACGCTTTAATTGCTATCGGCGGCGACGGCACCCTGCACATGGCCCAGCAGTTTGTGGACATGGGCATGCCTGTCATCGGTATTCCCAAAACCATAGACAATGACCTCTCCTGCACGGATTTGACCTTTGGGTTTGACTCGGCCATGTCCGTCGCCACAGACGCAGTGGACCGCATACACACCACCGCCCAAAGCCACCACCGCGTGATGATTATTGAAACCATGGGTCGCTACGCAGGCTGGATTGCGCTGCGCTCGGCTATTGCCGGCGGTGGCGACATTGTGCTGATCCCGGAGATCCCGTACAACGAACAGGTCATTGTGGATTATATTTTGGACCGCCGCGCCAAAGGCAAAAATTTCAGCATTATCGTGGCCGCCGAAGGGGCCAAAAATGAAGCCGGGGAGCAGGCTGTCACGCGCACCGTGGCCGCCAGCACAGACCCCGTCCGCCTGGGAGGCATCGGCTTTAAAATCAGCAATATGGTGGAAGAAGCCTGCCGCGTGGAAAGCCGCGTGGTGGTGCTGGGGCACCTGCAGCGCGGCGGCACGCCGACGCCGTTTGACCGCTGGCTGTCCACGCGTTTCGGCGCGCGCGCCATGGATCTGGTGCTGGAAGGCAAATTCGGCTACATGGTGGCCTTGCAGGGGTTGGCTATCGGAGAATGCAAAATTGCGGATGCAATTTCCAAACTCAAACTGGTGGACCCCAACAGTGAAGAGGTCAAAACCGCACTGGAAGTGGGCATGAGTTTCGGCTCGGCCCAAATCGGGTAAGAACATGAGTGAAAATTTAGATATCCTCTACGGCATCCATGCCGTCATGGAAGCGTTGAAAAGCAAAAAGCGCAATGTGATGCAGCTGTACGTGGCTGACAATAAGGCCGGCCACCGCGCGGTGGAAGAAATTATCCGCCTGGCCAAGCGCAACAATGTGAAAATTGACCGCATGGACATCAAAATGATGGACCGCCTGACCAAAGGCGGCAACCACCAGGGCGTGCTGGCCAAAGCCCAGCCCGTGCGGCTGATGAAATTGTCCACCGCCCTGTATGAATCCGACGGGAATAAAAAGGATTTGTGGCTGGCCGTGGATGAAATGACCGACCCGCAGAACCTGGGCGCAATTATCCGCAGCGCGGCATGCCTGGGCTTTTCCACCATTATTTTGCCGCAGCGGCGCACCGTGGGACTGACGCCGGCGGTGTATAAAGTGGCCTGCGGTGCAGTGGAACGCGTCAATATTGTGGAAGTATCCAACCTTTCCAATGCCCTGCTGGACCTGAAAGAAGAAGGCTTCTGGATATACGGTGCAGACATGGACGGGCAGTCCATCACGCAAACCGATTACGCTTCCCCTGCCGTATTGGTGATCGGCTCCGAAGGCACCGGCATACGCGAAAAAACTGCCGAAAACTGCGACCAGATTATTTCCATCCCGCAAAAGGGCGGCGTGGAGAGTTTGAATGCGTCGGCCGCTGCCGGTATTATCATGTACGATATGTTTTCCAAAGTACAGCTGAAAAAATAATCCGCAGCATAAATGACCCCCCGCCTGCGGCGGGGGGTCAGTCGTCTAAAAAGCCATACTTTTACAAATGGAAGCACACTGGGGATGGTCGCCTCTACAGGCGATTTTCCCCGGCGAAAGAAGCGCTTGGTCATAATACATCCGAATAACACAGCTTCCCTCTCCGTGTATCCCCCGTATCCCCCCAAACACATTCCAATCCCCATTTAAGGCATCATTGCCCACATATTGGTCTATATAAGTGCCGTTTTGATAAACAACCAATCCCGCCGCCAGGTTGCTCTCTTCCGTACCGGCCGGGATAGTGATATCCAGTTTACGCAAATCGTCCGTATACTCGCCGTTGGCCATAAAGTAAATTTCATTGGCGTTTTTTATGGCACGAATCAGCGGTAAAACGCTGTTCATCTTGCTTTTCAGCACAGCCCTTTCATATTGCGGAAAAGCAATTGCCGCCAAAATACCAATAATCAGCACCACCACTAAAAGTTCTATCAACGTAAAGCCTTTTCTCATTTTTTGCCCCTATAACAACGTTCAATCAATCAAAAATACGTCCTGACGGCTTTTTATTTCAGCCATGTATAGGGTATCAAAAAAAAAAAACGGGTCAAGCCGCGGACAATTTTAAAGTGGAAAATTCAAATAAAAAAAGGACCCAAACGACATAAGGGTGCGGCAAAATACGGAAAAATATGTTTCCGGCATGCTGACTGCCGGCCGAGGCTAAACTTTTATGCGGCATATCCCGTAACCGATAAAAAACAGAGCGCAGGACTTTTCGTCTGCGCTCTGCGTTAAAAAACCGGAAACAACCTATATATAAAGCTCCAGCTTGTCCAACGCTTCTCCCTGTTCGTTATATACCGTCATGGTCAGTTTGCGGTCGGCAATTTGGACATCGGCATAATGATAAGCCGAAACAAACCGCGCCGTGGAGCGGTCGCTCCCCGCACGCCGCGTAGGCGTGGCCCCGCCCCCGCCTAGCGTCACATACGTTACACCACGCGGATTGGGCTCCCCCTGGTACATAGGGAAGGTGCGTTCATAATTGGCTTCCGCCCCCTGCAATACCAAATCCACGCCGTAACGCTCAAACAAAGGGACAAAATACGCCGCCGCTTCATTGGCGGGCCCCTTCTGCCCTGTGGAATACATCGGCGCATTGACTACGACAATCTTCCACTTTTCCCCCGCCCCCGCCAGCGTGGTGCGAAGCCACTGGTACTGTGCGGATTTTTCATCCATATTCGGCGCCCACACCGCACCGTAAGCGGCGTTGGCATCCAAAAAGATAAAGCGCGCATTGGCCGTATCAAAAGAATAATATTTCGGCGTGGCATTGGACCAGCTCATATCGTGGAAGCGGGAATAATTGGCACGGACGAAAGATTTGCTGTCGCGGTTGTCGCGGTCGGGGCCATATTCATTAGCACCGATGGCAATAAACAGCGGCGTCTTTTTCAACACATCTTTATACGGGGTAAAAAATTCCGCATCTGCGTCTGCATCCAGGCCGCTGGCCGTTAAATCGCCGGTATGTATGACAAAATCCGCGTCTTTCTGTGCCATTTGCCGGGCTAAAAGCTCTTTGGGATCCGGAATAGGCAGCACATCTTCTGCAGGCTCTTCTTTCCCAAACAACCCGGCCCAAACGGATTGGCCCTTCTCTTTTTCCGTTTCGACATCCGGAGTGCCTGCCGTGTTGCCAAAAGCTAAAAAATGCACCTCTTTACGCTCTGCACTGTAAAGCGTACGAAATGAGCCTTCCACGGGAGCCTGCACACCGTCGCGCGCTTCGTTATATACATACAGCCGGTAACAAAAATCCTGGTTGGGCACCAAGCCGTATAAAATAGCTTTATGCTGTGTGCCTTCCGGATTGATTTTTAAAATCTGGCTGCAGCGCGGCGCAGGGCCATACTCCAGCCAAGCCGGAGTGGGTTCATCGGTCTGCCAGCGCAACACCATGGTAGACTGGGTCGGATCTTCTATATAAGGCCCTCGGATAATTTGAGCGCCGTATACACTGCAGCCATAAAACGCCAAGAAAACAGAAAGCAAAATTCTCATATACATATTTTAGCAAAATATCACTGCTTTCCAGCTTTTCCCCCACGACAGGCTTTCAGGCAAAATGCCCCTGTTACGAAGCCGCAAATTTTGCTAAATTATGAATATGAAGAAAATAATTCTCTTGTGTTTCTTATGCTTCACGGCATTATATGTACAAGCGGCCTCCTTTAATGCATCGGCGGCTTATTTATACTCGTCCGACTTCAACCAAGTCCGTGCCGGGGCGGCCATCCCGCTGGGGCTGAACGCTTCCATCGGAGTGGAAGGGCGCTATGTGGATGACAAGCGCTTGCTGGAAGAAGACGGTTTTACCGATCCGGTTTATTCGGTCTATCTGCCTATCCGGCTTGATTTTGACCTGGTGAAAGTAAACCTGACCCCGTTTTATTATTTTGAAAATAAATCAGACAATACGCTTTATCAGGATGCGCTGGCTTACGGCGTGAATGCCCAGCTGGTAATGGATTTGCGCCTGGATGAGGTAAACGAGCTTTACACCCAGGCGTATATCGGCGTTTCCTACGCCAACCAGCAGGGTACTTTGTTTAAAAACGGCGAATTTGCCAATAAAGATTACAGCCAGCTGGCTTATACCCTGGGGCTGCGGCAGAATTTTTTCGGCGCTTTTGTGTTCCACGCGGCAGCCTCCGTTTACCAATATCCCAACGGCATTGACGGGGTAGAAGGGTTCCGCGGCATTATGGATCAAAATGATTTGGCTTTCACCCAGTCTTTTGACATCAGCCGCGCACTGGGCAAATATGCGCTGTCTGCGCGCATTACCCGCGTCTGGGTGGAAAACCGCTCTTCATTATATCTGGCATACCATTACGGTGAGTTTTACACCGCAGACCCCCAGCATTCGTTCATTGTGGGCAACACTTTCCGCCTAACGGCCAATGCGAGCCTGGATGCGGCTTACAACCACCTGCGCACCACGGAAGGGGAAGATAAGCGCGACATTTTGTTTGTGAAATTAAATATTGCTTTTTAGAGGATCCCCGGTATGGAAAAACCCCCTGTGACAAATCCGCAGAACGATGCCGATGCCACCAAAATGCTTTCGCTGGTGTCGCATAAGCTGAAAACGCCTTTATCCATTATTAATGGATACTCAGAGGCGATTTTATCTCAGTCCTCCAAAGAAAAATTCTCTCCTTTCACCGCCAAAGCATTGGAAGAAATCAACAAACAGGGCACCAAGTTGTGCAATTTGGTAGACAAACTGCTCTTTTTTAACAAAGTAGAAGCTTTACAGCCCAAAGACCTGGCCAAAAAATCTATTAATTTAAAAAATTTGTTAAAAACCAGCGCCAGTGATGCCATTTCTCATGACGAAGAAACAGCCACCGTATCGGCCGGTTCCACTATATCTAAAAAAGGGACATTTATTGAAATAGACTGCCCTTCTTCCCTGGAAATCAAAGCCGACGAAGAATTAATGGCCTTTTTGCTGGAAGAACTGATAAGTAACGCCATCAAATTTAACAATAAGGCTGAGAAGATTATTAAAGTACAATGCGCCCACCACGGCGACAGCATTTCCATATCCGTACGGGACTATGGTGCCGGCATACGCCCCCAAGATGTAAATAAAATTTTTGAACGTTTCTACCAAGTGGACGATTATTTTACGGGACAAATAGACGGCTGGGGGCTGGGGCTCTCCATTGTTAAGAAAATCTTGGAGCTGCATGACGGAAGCATCAGCGTGATTTCCGACAGGGGGTTGGGATCCATCTTTACGGTGAGTATCCCTGTTTCATGATCAATAAGGAATATTTGGACGACATTTGCCTCCAAATGGATGGCCTGCGGACAGACATGCTGCAAACGGCCCGCAGTTTGGATGATTTCAGCCGAAGGTTGGAGCTGATTTTAAGCCAGGACCATAAGAATATTGCGATACGTGATATTGGCTTTGCCGGGGATTTTTCTGCTTTTTGCGCATCCCTGCGCCAAACGCTCAACTCCCGGCTGGACTACTGGCAGCAGGCCCGCACACAGCTGCGCGACCCCATAGACGGCAACGACTATGACCTGGCCCTGGCCGTAAAGGGGTTTGTCAACAGGGCCAAGACCCTGTCGCGCGCGGAGGATGAGCTTTCCACTTCCTATGCCCGCTTTAACCGGTTCTACCGCAATTATACACTGGCCAAACTGCCCGTTTGGCTGCTTACTTCCTGTTGCAACGATCTGGACAACATAACCGGAAAAATCCTGTTCCTCTCCAGGGAATTATCCAAAAAAACAGAATCTACAAAAAGGGGGAAATATGGTAGATAAAACAACCTGGTATTATCAAAAAATGAGCGCCATTTGCTTGACCATTATTGCCGCAGGAGTGATTACGGCGGCATTGATATATACGAAGGCCTTAATGATCCCGCTGGTCATTGCCTTATTTTTTTATACAATACTGGCACAAATGGCCGCATCCCTGCACCGCAGGCTTTCTTTTCCGGCCTGGCTGGCCATGACGGTATCCATATTGGTGCTGGCCCTGTGTTTTGCGGGCATTATTTATTTCACGGTTAATTCGGTGGGAGGCTTTATCAAAGGCAGTGAAGTATACAAGGAAAACCTGTTGGCCACCACCACCGATTTGCTGGCCCGTATCAACAGCCACGGCATACAGGTAGATCAGGCTTCCATTGTGGAATATGTGCGGGGACTGCCGTTGTTTGACTGGTTTAAAAACTTCGGGCACCAGCTCTTTTCCCTGGTTTCAAACACCACGCTGATTATTTTGTTTATTATTTTCCTGTTGCTGGGTTCCAAAAAACCGGTGCCCACCAACGCCAACCCCACCGTGCAGGAAATGCTGGCACAGGTATCCAAATACCTGTCCGTAAAGCTGGTTACTTCCTTTGTCACGGCACTGCTGATTTGGATTGTGCTGGTAGCCTTTAAAGTCAAGCTGGCATTTTTGTTTGCCATGTTCTTTTTTCTGTTGAATTTTATTCCCAGCGTAGGCTCTATCATCGCCGTACTGTTGCCCGCACCGGTCCTGTTCCTGCAATACGGCTTCGGGGCCAATTTCTTTGTGGTGCTGGGCTTGATGATTGCCTTGGAATTTACCATAGGCAACCTGATTGAACCGCGTTTTTTGGGCGACGGCATGGATTTGCATCCCGTGGTGGTCATTGCCTCTTTAATCTTTTGGAGTTTGGTCTGGGGCGTGCCGGGAGCGTTTTTATCCGTCCCCATCACCGCTTCCATCAAAATTGTTTTAAGCAAAATCAAGCATACCCGGCCGGTGGCAGAACTGCTGGCCGGACGCCTGCCCCGCTAAAACGAAACCCCGGGCTTACACCCGGGTTTCTTTTGTCTCCAAATCTTATCTTGGCTTGATTTTACCCGTCACTGACAGACAAGAAGAAATTTTGTTTTCCTGCGGCGGGATATGTATTCCTCTCCCAGTTTTATACACGGGGCATTCTGCATATCTCAATGCCCCCGCATGCTTATGAATGCGGGGGATTATAACCTCTACATAATAAATTGATAGCTCCGTAATGGCTCATCCGCTGAAAAACAGGATTTCCCCGCCCTGCCGGCCACAGCAGGAGCCATCCTGCAAATGAGGATAAATATCATCCCCGGCAAAGCCGGATTTTAGATATCACAAAAAACCCCGCCGGGAAAAGCGGGGTTTCAAATTACTGTGCCGTGGCCGCAGGCGCGGGCGGCAGAGGGGGCATTTCCTTGCGGACCCGGTCAAACAACCCTGAAGCCGTCGCCCGGCTTAAGAAAGATTCCCACTCCGCCGGGGACATTTCAAAATCATCCATGACAATAAGTGAAATTTCCCGGGAAGCATCCTTATCCGTATTCGGATTGCCGCCGGCATATTCGCGTTCCAGCTCCACATAACGGCTGGCAATGGCATAGTCAATATCTTCCTGGGAATAGACAGGCTGCTCTTTTTGCTCGTTTAGGGTGTTGGTATCAAAAACCCCTTGCTCTGAAACAGCGGCCTGGCCCTCTTCCCCACCGGGAAATACATCCTCATGCCGGTCCGGGGAAAGCCCCTCCGGCGAAAATGCGCCCGGCTGTTCCGCCATAGGGTGGCGCCACTCCACCACTTCTCCTTCGGCAGGCAGCACACGTGTGCGTCCGGCCAGGAAATTGGAGCAGGCAGTCGGATTAACAATTAAATAAATACTGAGCACAATCAAAAACAAAACAGCAGCTTTTAGTAAAATTTTTCCCACGGGGTCCTCCTTTCCTCCATTACAAAATAAGAATAGCAAATTTAGGCACGGCAGGGCATTATCCTTTTTGTCCGGACTCCCCCTGCAAAACAGTTACGCTATGCGCAAATTGGGGGTTGGAGAATATTTCCTGTATCAATTTGGCAAACTCCGGATCCTTGGCATAGGCAGCGATCACCTGCTGCAACTGTGGATATTGTTGCAAAAGTTCAGGCAGTCCCTCTTCACTCAATATGGCTAAATTTAAATCTTCCCTCCCGGTTGCTTTTCGGATGTCGGCATAAAAAGCCTGGATTTTGGGGTGTTCCCCGTAATCACGCAATATAGAAGCAATCGTTTGCCGGGCCTGTTCTTTCTGCTGGGGCATGGAAAGAGGGATATCCTCCAAATACATCTCTTTTCCCGGGCCGCTCCATGTCCTGTATACCGGGGAAGAAGCCGGCTCCGGGCGGATTTGTATGGGGGCTTGTCCAAAAGAGGCAATGGATGGGGGAGGAAAACCCTCTTGTGCGGCACGGCGCTCATAAGCGCGGTAAAACCGAAGCCCCGCAATAAAGGCCAATCCCAATACAATCACCCACAGGAAAAAGCGGCTGGCCCTGGACATATCAGTCGTCTATGCTGATCAGCTCCACTTCAAACACCAGCGCCGAGTTGGGAGGGATAATTCCGACGGGCCGGTTGCCGTAGGCGGTATCTGCGGGGCAGACCACCGTAGCTTTGGAAGCGGGGCGCATATACTGCAGGGCCTTTGTCCAGCAGGGAATGACGCCCGAGAGGCTGGCCGTAAAAGGCTCGTTGCGGTCATAAGAGCTGTCAAATTTGGTACCGTCAATAAGTTTCCCTTCATAATTAACGGTCACTTTGCTGGCGGCATTGGCCGTACGGCCCTTTCCTTTTTTGGACAGTTTGATCATCGCGCCGTTATCCAGCACCTTAACACCTTTTCCTTTGGAAAAATCTTCCAAAAATTTCTTTTGTTCTTCTTCGCGGCGCTGACTAATAGTCAAGGCATCCTGCTTGTACTTTTCAATAATCTGGGGTTTATAATCATCCAATACGGTCTGTGATTTTTTATTTAACAGGCTGTCTCGCATCCCCTGGGAGAGGGCTTTATAGTCGTCCTCATTGTCCAAAATCAACTGGCGTTTTAAGTTATCCCCCAGCAAAAAGCCCAGCGAGTACAGCATACGGTTACGCTCCGCAGGATCCTGCGGTGTGGCAGCAGACACGTCCGAGGCCGTTTCCGTGGAAACCTGTGCCGTTTCCTGTGCGGCAACGGGCCAGGCCAGCAAAAGCGTTAAAAGCAAAAACAGTGATTTTTTCATTTTTTCATTCCTCTTATATTATTTTGTTTTCAAATATTCCGTCAGTCGTTTGACAATTTCGGACGAAGCCTTGTTCCCTACGCCTTCCATGCTTTTGCGCAGGGAATCGGCCCTGCGGCCCGTTCCGGCGCGGTCATAGACATTAAAACGCGCAAAGGTAGTCCCCGCCTGCAAATCCCGCAGGCTGACCGCCGCGCTGGTGGAAGCCCATATCAGGCCTTTGAGGCGTTCGGAGCCGTATCCGTCCACCTGTGCGTCTGCTTCCACGGACAACATTGCAGAAGAGTCTTCCGGCCCGACAACGCTTAAACCCATTTGGTTGACGGCATCGGTAATCAGCGAAAGCAATACTGCGTTCTCTTCTCCGCGCACCACGGCGGCCACTTTGACGGAAGCCAGGCGGTCATTATAAAGTTTTTTATAATTTTCAAAGCGCTGTGTTTCGTAACCGCTTTGCTCCTCACTGACGAAAACATACAAATCCTGCACCACATTGCGCTGTTTAATCAGCGGTTCCATGGCAAAAGCCGCCCGCAGGCCCGCAAATTTATCGTCCGTGGCCTGCAGCTGCGAGGCCAGCGCCCCCAGCCGCGCATCCAGCGCATTGGCAGGCACCTGCAAAATCAGCTCCGCCGTCTGACGTTTCAGTACGGCCAGCGCAAAATAATTCTTTTTGTCTTTACTGCTTTTGTCTCGCCAGACCTTATCCACGGAAACATTGGCCATGATGTCATTGATTTGTGTGATATCTTTGGCATCCGGCACATTTTGGTAAAAACTCTGGCGCATATTGGCCAGCGCATTGGCCGAGGCTGCCTCTTTGTCCGCGCCTTCTCCGGCCACGACGTAATAGGCCTTCTGGTCATACTTGCCCATTTGGTAGCTGACCGTATTTTTATTGACGCCCGCGCAGGCGCAAAGCCCCAGGGCCGCCAGCAAAACCGTTATTTTTTTCATTGTCCCCTCACTTGGCCGTGCGGTAATGCAAATACACGCGCCCGCCGGCCAAAACCGGCACATTTTCAAAAGTATGTTCACCTACTATATTACCAAATCCATCCCGAAAACGCAGGACAATATCCTGCCGTCCGGCAGGCACGTAAAAACGCGTCATGCGAAACTGTGCCGGCAGCGTAAACCACTGGCGCGTGTCAGCTTTTTCCGTAGCCGCGCCTAAAATACCTACCAGCATTTCAGCCAGGCTTCCCGCGGAGTCATTGTCCGTCGCATTGCCGACGGCGTGCCCCGCCTGTACCGCCGCCACACGCTTGGCCGCCGCACGCAGGGCCAAACGCAGTAAGGTGACGGCTTCATTTTCTTTTAAATCCGTTTCCGCTGCGCCGGCCACATCTCCCATCAACACGGTGCGGTAGATGCGGCCGTCCTGCGTAACGGCTTCGGAAGTTTTAATCATATACGGCTGCGCCTGCAGTACGGGATAAGCCACGGTAACAGAATTGCCCAGCAAGCCAGTCATAATGGCATTTTGAAGGGCAGGATCGGCATCCCGTCCTTCTTCCAGGGTTTGTATCAGCGGCCAAAGGCGGCCCCAGGCCACCTGAAAAGTCCGGCTGATTTTCAGCGGCACCACGCCGTTGGCATGCACCAGCACCACTTCCCCCCAGCCCTGCACGGGACTTTCAAATTGCGGGTCGAGAGTCAGGCCTCCCGCCCCGTTCAAAGCAGCATAAGCATTTAAAGCACGCGTGCGCGCAATGCGGGCGTCGTCAAGCTTGCCGGCCGATTCAAATACCAGGCTGGAAAAGTATTGCACAAAAGGGTCATCCCGCCAGCCTTTTTGCTTACTTCCGCGCAACTGGGCCAGATAGAAAACGGCCTTATTTGCTTCCACCAGGGCCCCGGCCACATCGCCCCTGTCCAAAGAATTCATCGCGCGATAATAATAGGTCAGCGCCCGTTCATACGGGGCGGGCTGATAAGGAACCGTCAGGTCATTAATCAAATACTGCCCGGCATGTGCGGTAATGCTTTGGGTGAAGAGCTCCTCCATGCGGTCCTGCGCCAGGGCAAAACGCCCGTCGCTCTGCGCGCTTTGGCCCGCATCATGCAGTACGGTGCCCGTATCCAAATAATACAGCAGGGAATCGCGTTTGGAATATTCCTTGTTTTTGGCGTCTTCCAGCTTTTGCTCTGCGGCGGAGAACTCCCCCGCGGCCAGCAATTTGTTGACGTCTTTTTTATGGCGCAAAGAAGGCGCGCCGCACGCCGTGCAGCACAAAAGCACCGTCAACAGCGTAAACCAGCGCGCCTTCATAAATTTACCAGCTTACTTTGCTTCTTTTTACGTACTTTTTAATTTGTTTTTGGCCGTTCCAGACAATCTGGTTAGTTTCAATGTCAATCAGCTTCATATTGACTTGATAAAAGACCACGGCCTCTTTGCTCTGCGAATCCACTATGGAGTTCAGCACGCCCGAGAGCATGTAGTCGGCGCCCACCTCGCGCCCGAAAGCCTTGCGCGTTTCTTCGGAGGCAAACTCGTCTTGCTCCAGCCTTTCCTGACGCACCTCGCCGCGTTCGTCCTTGCTGGCTACAAACGCCACCTTGCCCGAATTAATCAGCGCGCGCTGCATTTCTTCCACAAACGCATTGGTATTAATATGCTCCATGCTGTCATTGGTTACGCTGCCGACAATCACCGTAGGCTCTTTGCCCAGACGCAGGGTGGCCTTGTTATACCAGCCGGAATTTAAACAATCATTAATCATTTCCTGGGCTACCATTTGCGAATCGGTGTCATTCCAGCGGCCGCTGACGTCTTTTATTTCGTGCGTATCCAGCCGCTCCACTTTGGTGCCGCAGGCAAACAAAAACGGCAACACCAGCAGTCCCATACAAAGTTTCTTCATAGGTTATCCCTCCGGATACAACTTATAAATCCATTTTGGAGCAAATTGCCGCACCGGCCAGAGAGCCATCCTCATGGTTGCAGGTAATTTCCCCGCTTTCCAGCTCCACGCTAAACCATTTCGGATATTTGGTATTGCTAACGCGAATTGTATCCGCTTCCTCCAGCATAAAATCATAATGCGGGCAGTGCAGCACGGTTTGATTGTCCTTAACAGACAAGGGACATGAAAGCTCCAGTCCCAGTTGCGTAAAATCAGCCGTATAAAAGCCGTTTTCCGCAAAAAAAGCCTGCTCTGCGGCGGCCAATTCTTTGGCAGTTTGGGCGGCTTGTTGCGCATAGCGGATATCTGTTCTTTTTTGCCACTGCGGCCACATAAACGCCACACCGAAACCTACCACCAGAAAAATGCCCAGCATAATTTTATGCACGATTCCGTCTTTATTCATTTCGTCTCCTTTTACAGGGGATTTTTTTATATTGTAGCAAAAGCAAAGCCCTTTTTAACGAGGCGCTTTCAGGGTCTTATGCCGCCCCAATACTTCCGTAATGTAAAAATATTTAAAACGGCGGAAAAAGGGCGTCAGCCACGGCGAAAGCACCACTGTCAGCACCGCCAGAATAATCAGCCCTATGCCCAGCGCCACCGTCCGCGTGAACGGTTCTCCGAACACCCATACGCCTACACTGACAGCGGTAACAGATTCCATGGCCCCCAATACCGATGTACGGGTAGACCCTAAATGTTTGATGGCATACACCAGCGTCATATTGGAAGCCACTGTACACACCAGGGCAAGCAACGTCAAATTGATATCGCTGCGCCAGTCCGGCACACGCTGGAATTGCTCCGTCCCCAGCGCAATCAACAAAAGCCCCACTGCGGCAAACAGGAAAATATAGAAATTTAACTTTAAAAGCCCCAGGTCTTTGACGCAGGAGCGGTTGACCCACACAATATACAGGGCATACGAAAGGGCAGAACATAAATCTATCAAAATCCCCAGCGGGCTGGGATGTCCGCCCGTACCGCCACCCAAAGACAGCACCGCCACCCCGCCAAAAGCCAATCCCAGTGCCACAAAAGTCCAAAGAGACTTTTTCTCCTTAAACACCCATATCATAATCAACATAACAAAAACGGGATATAAGAAGTTAATAGTTGTCGCCACGCCGCTGGCCAGATAATTGTATGACCACAGCAGAAATACCGCCGATCCGTCATAAAACAGGCTCAGCCCTGCCAGCGTCCACAGCTGCCTCCGCGTAACAAGCAGGTTTTGGCGTCTAAGCAACAAAATCCCTCCCAACATCAGCGCGGCAATGGTAAAACGGTAAAACAAAATGGAAGGGAAATGCATGCCCGCGGCCATCAGCGGCAGCGTAAACAGTGGGATCAGCCCAAATGTGGAAGAGGTGGCCAGCGCAGCCAAAAAACCTTTAAAGCTCATATATATATTGTATAAATTAGGCCCTATATCCCAAAAGCCCGCTAGTATATTATCCCCGACAGGGCATGGCGCCGTTCTCATTTCAGCGGCGTGGGCTTGTCCATGTATCCGCCCACAACCGGTAAAGTAAAATGACAAATACAGCGGAGATTCATAAAAAACCCCGCCTTTTAAGCGGGGTTTGATGAATAAACGGCTTGTTTAATCCTGGTATTTTTTGGACTTGTAATGCGTATGCAGCAGTTTGTGCGCCACGGGGCCGCCTATTTTGTCCAAAATGCGCCCGTACAGCGCCTGTACGCCGCTGTTATCCTGAGACTTATAGGCCAGCTCGGTATCTTCTTTATACAAGCCTTCGGCGCGCGTTTTGCGCAGGGCCCAGCCTTCAAACTGCGGCTGGCCCGCGCCGGCCACGCAGCCGCCCTGGCAGGACATAACTTCAATAAAGTCGTAATTGTCCTTGCCGGCTTTGATGTCGTCCAACAGCTTGCGTGCATTTTTAAGCCCGCTGACCACGGCGCAGCGTATTTTCTTGTCGCCGATGACCACGGTTTTTTCTTTAAACACTTTGCTTTCGCGCAGGCTGGAAAACTTGACGCTGCGCGCATTTTCGGGATCCAGCTCCGCCACAGCGTAGCGCAGGGCGGCCTCCATCACGCCGCCGGACGCGCCGAAAATAACGCCCGCGCCGGTCTTGGTGCCGAAAGGCATGTCAAACCACTCGTTCTCCAGGTTGACGAAATCAATGCCCGCTTCTTTAATCATACGTGCCAGACCGACGGTGGTTACCACATAATCGGTGTCCGGATTGCCGTTGACGTAAAATTCGCCGCGTTTGGCTTCGGCTTTTTTGGCCGAGCACGGCATAACGGCTACCACCACCAAGTCTTCGCGTTTGCCGCCTCTTTCCTCAAAGTCCGCTTTCAGCACGGGGCCCATCATCTGCATGGGCGAACGCGCGGTGGAGAGGTTGGGGATAAATTCGGGGGCGAATTTTTCCACATAATTGACCCACGCGGGGCAGCAGCTGGTCAGCTGCGGCAGGTTGGTTCCTTTTTTGAAACGCTCCAGAAATTCCGTTGCTTCTTCCACAATGGTCAAATCCGCCGCGAAGGCTGTGTCATACACATAGTCAAAGCCCAGCATGCGCAGCGCGGTGGCGATTTTGCCGTCAATAGGCTCCCCGGCGGGCAGGCCGAAAATTTCGCCCAGTCCCACGCGCACGGCCGGCGCGATGTGCACGGCCACTTTTTTCTTGGGGTCGTTGATGGCTTTAAACACTTCTTCAATTTCCGAAGAGTTCGGCATCAAAGCCCCCGTGGGGCACACGCGCGCGCACTGGCCGCAGGCCACACATTCGTGGCTTTCGCCCAGTTCTTTGTTAAACGCGGTGGCGATTTTGGACTTAAACCCGCGGAACGCGAAATCAATGGCGCCGATGCCCTGCACCTCGTTGCAGATGCGCACGCAGTTGCCGCACAGGATGCATTTGCTGTGGTCGCGCACCAGGGCGGGAGAGGTGGCGTCTTTGTGGCTGTCCAGCTTTTTGGATTTAAAACGGATTTCCGTTACGTCCATATCCTTGGCCAGCTTCTGCAATTTGCAGTTGTTGGATTTGCTGCACAGCGTGCAGTCATGGTTGCCCGAAGAAAGCAGCAGCTCCAGGTTAATGCGGCGCAAATGGCGGATTTCGTCACTGTTTACGCGCACTTTCATGCCGTCCTTGGGCGTAACGGTGCAGGAAGCCAAAATGCCCATGCCCTCAATTTCCACCAGGCACAGGCGGCAGGCGCCGTATACGGCCAGCTCCGGATGGTAACAGAACGTAACAATATTATATCCCGCCTTGCGTACCAGCTCCAGCAGGTTTTTCTCTCCCTGTATAGGTACTCTTTTTCCTTCAATCGTAACAAAACCTTGTTCTTTATTTTCCATAACACGCTCCCCTTATGCGCCGGTAATGACCGCGCCGAATTTGCAGGTGCTCTTGCAGCCGCCGCATTTGATACATTTTTTGGGGTCAATATGATGGGGTTTGCCCACCTCGCCCGAGATGGCCTGCACGGGGCAGGCGCGTTTGCACATGCCGCAGCCTTTACACTTGTCGGCCACGATTTCAAAGCGCGCCAGCGCCTTGCACACGCCGGCGGGACAGCGTTTTTCCACCACGTGGGCCAGGTATTCGTCTTTAAAGTGCTTGAGCGTGGACAGCACCGGATTGGGCGCGGTTTTGCCCAGCGCGCAGAGGGAAGCCTTCTGCACGGCTTTTGCCAGGTCTTCCAGGTTTTCCAGCGTTTTGAGCGTCGCGCGGCCTTCCACAATATCGTTGAGCATGGTCAGCATCTGCTCCGTGCCTTCGCGGCACGGCACGCATTTGCCGCAGGATTCGCGCTGCGTAAATTCCAGGAAGAAGCGCGCCACATTGACCATACAGGTTTTGTCGTTCATTACCACCAACCCGCCGGAGCCGACCATGGCCCCCACGGATTTGAGCGAATCAAAATCCAGAGGAATGTCCAAATGTTCTCTGGTCAGGCACCCGCCCGAAGGCCCGCCGATTTGCGCGGCCTTGAAAGCGGCCTTATTTACCGTGCCGTCGTCGTTGGTAGTGCCGCCGGCCACGTCGTCAATCACCTGGCGCAGCGTAGTGCCCATGGGCACTTCCACCAAGCCCGTATTGGCAATGTGTCCCGTCACGGCAAACGTCTTGGTGCCGGGGCTGGTCAGCGTGCCGATTTTCTTAAACTCTTTGGCGCCCATTTCCATAATTTTAGCCACGGTAGCCAGGGTTTCCACATTGTTAATGACGGTGGGTTTGCCAAACAAGCCTTTCTGGCTGGGGAAGGGCGGCTTGACATTGGGCATGCCGCGTTTGCCTTCCACGGAAGCGATCAGCGCGGTTTCCTCGCCGCACACGAAAGCGCCCGCGCCTTCCATGACGTGAATGTCAAAATCTTTGCCGGAGCCGAACAGATTTTTGCCCAACAGGCCCAGTTCTTCGGCCTGCTTAATAGCGGTACGCATGCGCTGTACCGCCAGCGGGTATTCCATACGCACATAGATATACCCTTCATCGGCGCCGATGGCGCGCGCGGCAATCATCATGCCTTCAATCACGGCGTTGGGGTTGCCTTCCATGACGCTGCGGTCCATAAATGCGCCCGGGTCGCCTTCGTCGGCGTTGCAGATGACGTATTTTTTGGGTCCTTTTTCAATGCGCGTCAAATCCCACTTTTTGCCGGTGGGAAAGCCGCCGCCGCCGCGCCCGCGCAGGCCCGACTCCATAATTTCTTTGCAGACTTCTTCATCGGTCATTTGCGTATAGGCGCGCTTGGCCTGGGCATAACCGCCGTGGGCGATGTATTCGTTGATATCCTCGGGGTTGATGCGGCCGCAGTCATGCAGCAAAATGCGTTCCTGCTTGGAATAAAAAGGGATTTCGGCCGTGGTTTTGCAATGCTTGTGGGAGTTCGGATCCACATACAGTAAACGCTCCACCGGCTCTCCTTTCAGAATCGTTTTTTCCACGATTTCGGGCACGTCTTCGGGTTTGACATGTGTATAAAAAATATCATTGACGCTGACCAGCGGACCGGCGGCGCAGAAGCCGCGGCAGCCGCTGATGCTGATGTAATTTTCGTGGCAGCCTTTGGTAATGTTGAGGCAATAGCCGATTTTGTGCTTTTCCAGTTCTTTTTGGAAAGCGTCATACACTTTCATACTGCCGCCGGCTATACAGCCCGTGCCGCCGCAAATGGTAACGCGGCCGGTCACTTTTTTATACGCGTCATTATATTCTTTGGAAATTTGTTCAATGGTTTTAGGCATTTTTGGCCTCCGCGGCGGCAATATCGTCAATCAGTTTTACGGCCTGCGCGGGGGTAATCTGCCCGTGCACCGTTTCATCAATAACCATCACGGGCGCCAGCCCGCACGCACCCAGGCACGAAACGCATTCCAGCGTAAACAGGCCGTCCTCAGTGGTGTCCTGCCCGTCTTTGAGTTTGAGCTTGTCTTTGACGGTATTAATGACAAAAGAAGAGCCCTTTACGTGGCAGGCCGTGCCGTTGCACACGCGGATAATGTGTTTGCCTTTGGGCGTAATGGCGAAATGCGCAAAAAACGTCGCCACGCCGAATACGCGGGCAGGCGATATTTCCAGTTTGTCGGCAATATGACGCATTACGTCTTCGGGTAAATAGCGGTATAAATCCTGCACTTGCTGCAGAATAGGGATAAGCTGTGCCGGATCACAGCCGTGTTCTTTAAGTATTTTGTCCACGGGGGCGAACTTTTCTGTCATGGTTTCTCCTGTTTGAGTAACTGCCAAAAACTGTGCGACGGGCCGCGCGCGGGGAAGCGCGTAGCCTTTACTGCGGTGAAAATGAAACTTAGGACGGCTTACTTCCTTATTATAGTAAGAGCGGCGCGGGCTGTCAACGAATTAAATTACCGCGCGGTAAACACTCTTGCCCGTATATAAATATAAGCCTTTTCGGCGCAAAAACACGGGCCGAAAGGCCCATACAAACAAAAGAAAAGTAATTAGGGAAGGAAATAAAAAAAGGTCAGTTTACAATACAATCCACAACGCGACAAAATAGCCGCTCATCAGCACCAGCCCCGTCGGTACGGCCACACGCGCCCATTCGCGGCTTTTAATGCCCAGCTTTTCGGCGGCCACGATATTGGGCAGATTGCCCTGGATCAGCATACTTCCAAAAGCCGCCAATCCAATGACCATATACATCAGGTTGGGAATGGTTACGTCCGGCGTAATTTCAATGGCGGCCAGCGTGGCGTTGTCTATAATGACGGATACGGAATTGGCCCAGAATAAAATTTTGCCGCTTAAACGCGCGATGGTTGCGTCGGCAAACGGACGCAGGCCCGTGCTGATTAAAGTCAGCGCGGCTACGAACAGATAAATATGCCAGGTGCGGCGCAGCATGGAACGCGTATCTTCTTTATCTTCGCGTATATGCAGCTCCACCTGCGCATTGGCATTGCGCACGGTATAACCGGCCGCCAAAGCCATCAGCGAAATAGCGGGCATAATCCACCAGAAAAAATGCTTCAGCACAAAGAAAAAGTCTGCCTGGTGCGGGCCGGCGGCCAGCTCTTTATAAATGACCAGCCCCAGCGGCTCTGCCAGCGGCAACAGCACCGCCCCCAGCCCAATGGCGTAGCAGGCATATACCGTCACTTTGACGGTCTGCTCTCGCTCCAGATTGACCACCTGCAACACCTCGGCCAATATTAACGCGGCCACTGTTACGCTGAACACGCTGGAGGTGATCCCCAGCAGGAACACCAAAATCGCAAAGCTGTATTTCGGCTCAAAAAAACGGAATAATACAAACAAAACGCGGAAAATATAACGGGAATAATAATTGAAAATAATACTGACCACCAGCACGATAAAAGCCACGTTGACGGGAGAATTGAGCGCGTCATATATAAACTCTTTGCTCCACATTCCGCTGATGGTAACAGCCGCCGCGCCGACTATAAGCAGAAAAAGCTCCAAATGGTTTTCCACCCATTTGGATTTCAGCGGCCAGACCAGCAGATTTAGCACCACCAGTCCCAGCAGGATTTTGGCAAGCAAAGAAATTTCCATAGAATTATTTTACAAAAAAGGCATTCTTATCCGCCTGAAAAAAGCGATTACATCGCTTTAGACCCGTTACACCGATTCCAAACACAGTCCTTTTTATTTTGTTAGAATGCTTTTATCTGTAAAAAAGGAGCAAACAATGAAAAAAATCGCATTCGTATTAACCGCCTTGCTAGTGCTGGGCGGAGTTTCCTTCGCCGCTGACAGCTGTGAGTGTGAAAAAGGCGATTTGGTCTGTTTGAGCAGCTGTGCGCGCAACAAAGTGCAGAGCATCAAAGACCAGGCCGCTGAAAAACAGGCCGCCAAGGAAGCCTCTTCCGAAGAGGCCAAAGAGGCCGCCAAAGCCAAATTGGAAGAAGCAAAAACCGCCGCTCAGGAAAAAGCCTCCGCGGCCAAAAACAACGCCAAAAGCAAATTGAGCGAACTGAAAGAACAGGCCCAGGCCAAACAGGAAGCTAAAGAAACAGAAGCGGAGGCAAAAAAAGCCGCCGCCAAACAAAAAGTCAGTGACGCCAAAGCCGCTGCCAAAGCGGAGCTGAACGCCTGGAAAAATCTGGGAAAATAAAGCTATCCGAAACACAAAACCCGCGCTTTCAGCGCGGGTTTTTTACATCGGCGGAAAAATCAGGGCATCAAATAGGCCCGTCCATTACCGATATTACGGGAAAAAGTCGCTCCCATAACTTCACGGCAATAAGAACCGTCCTCTCCTTCAAAGGTAACTCCAGAAGCCGTTCTTTCTATGCAGTAAATATCATTGGCCGTAGGCAGTGTGCCCACCTGATAAGCCGCCATATACCCCGCCCCTTTATACGGGCCGCTGATGCGCCCGACATATACGGCCTTGTAATTGGGATTGGTTTGCAGGCTCCATTCCCCGTTGGACACGGCCGGAAGGCCGCTGTACCATTTTTCCGTGCCGGTCCAGGGCATGGAAATATCCAGGTCTTCCAGCGAATTGGTATATTCACCGTTGGCCATATAATACAAATGTTGGGCGTTTAAAAAACTTTTAATAATGGCCAGTGCCTGGGACGCGCGGGATTTTTCCACCGCTTTTTGATACTGCGGCAGGGCCACGGCGGCCAGTATACCGATAATTAAAACAACCACTAACAGCTCTATTAGCGTAAATGCGGCGTTTTTCTTTATATTCATGCAAAAAGTGTATCAAAAAAAAAAAACGGGTCAAGGGCCTCTGATTTTAAACAGCCGGCAGAACGGCGACAGACAAACAACAAAAAGAAAAAATTTAAAAACGGCGGAGTGATCCCTCCGTTGAAAACGGTAACCCCGGATTTATTTCACCGAGGCACGAAATACAAAACGCGCCCCGGAGGGCGCGTTTTGTAAAAGAAAAATGCCGAGGGACAGGATCGAACTGTCGACACCTGGTTTTTCAGACCAGTGCTCTACCACTGAGCTACCTCGGCATTGCTTTTATATTATACAAAATATTACCCCAGGAAAAAAGATCCCTTAAAACAATCTGGGGCTGGTCGGAAGAGGACTGACAGGGGCGGCAGCCATTTTCCGTATTTTGGCCTTAAATATTTCTCCGATATGTTTATTATGTAAATCCGTTACATAGTAGGAACAACCCTTGGCCAATATGTTCATTAAAGAGGGAATTTTCCCTTCTTTAAAATAACGCTCCGCCGTCTCTTTTTCATAATCCCGCATTCCCTGCACACAGTTCTTGCTGGAGGTATAACTGCGCATATAAACTATAAAATCCAAAAAATAATCTTCCAAAAGTTTATCCTGGTGCAACAGCTCAAGCAGATTGTCCGCAGACAAATTAGCGGCATTGTCAGGATAAGCAATCAACAGCTCATGCAATAGCCCTTTATTGTCCATCATTTTCTGCAGGTTTTCGGAAGGCAACATATTAAATGAAACATACGGCACCGACCCCAAAGCGGCAAACGCCCGGATTTCCTGCTGTACGGAGGCCAAATCTGCGCGGATCAAATCACGGTATTGTGTGTATAATTGTTCCCGCAGGGCCGAAATCCTATTGCGTTTCTTACGCAGCTCCCAATAGGGCGCACCTCCGGAAGTATCTTCTTTGAGTTCACTTAATTCTTGACGCAAAGCGGCATATTGCTTCTGCCGGTTTGCGTCGGATGTCTGTCCGTACGACGGAACCGCAAAAATACCTGCACACAACAAAAAGATGCTCAGCACTGCTGCAAACGATTTCATGCTTTTGCCTCCAAAAGAATAGGGTATATTTTCATTATGCCACAATTTCTCTCGTTTGGAAAGCCCCGTTTGCCCGACAAATCAAAACGGCAGTCCCGGCGCAGGCCCAATGAAAGATCATAATAAACAAAAACCCCGCTCAAAAGAGCGGGGTTTTTGTCTATATGAAGAATTACCGCACCTGCAGCAAAGCAAAATGCAGGTATTCCGTTTCTGGCATGCCGATTAATACGGGGTGGTCTTTGGCCTGCCCGCGCAGCTCAAGCAGTACGGCACTTTTGCCGGATTTGCTGACGCCCTGGCGGATAATATCGGCAAATAGTTCGCGCGAAATATGGTGCGAACAGGTGGAAAAAGCCAAATAACCGCCCTTTTCCAGCCCTTCCAGCGCCATGCGCACCAGCTTGACGTACAGCCCGACGGCTTTGGGCAGATTTTTGCGGCTTTTGGCAAAAGCCGGCGGATCCAGCAGGACAAAATCCGGCTGGTCCGGCAGTTCTTTTTTCTTCATGGCCGAAAGCACACGCTCGGCGTCATCTCGGTGAAAGACGGCCAAATCTTTCACGCCGTTGAGCTCGGCGTTTTTATTGGCAAATTCCACGGCAGCGGCCGAAGAATCGCAGCCCCACACCTGCGCCGCGCCGGCCAGGGCGGCCGTCAGCCCGAAAGAGCCGATATAGCTGTACAAGTCCAGCACGAGTTTATCTTTAAAATAGGGTTTTAAGAAAGCGCGGTTTTCCCGCTGGTCATAATAAAAGCCCGTTTTCTGCCCGACCAGGAGAGGTACCTCATACTTTACGCCGTTTTCTTCTATTTGCACCGTTTCGGGCACTTCGCCGACCGTTTCGGGCGTATTGCTCAGCCCCTCCAACGCACGGAAGGCGCTGTCTGCGCGGTAAAGGATGCCCTTGGGACGGAAAATTTTCTTCAGTGCCGCGGTGACGGCTTCTTTTTGTTTTTCCATGCCTGCCGTCAAAATTTCCGCCACCAGCACGTCCCCGTAACGGTCCACCACCAGCCCGGGCATTGCATCGCTTTCTCCGTAACACATACGCCCGTATTTGCGTACGCCCAGTTCTTTGCGGTATTCATAGGCTGCATCCAGATTTTGAAAAATGAAATCTTCCGCCAGCGGCTGCGGCCCTTTCTGCACCAGGCGCACGGCAATCAAACTGTGCGGGTTAAAAAACCCCGTACCTACGGTATTGCCTTCGCTGTCCAGCACGCGTACCAATTCGCCGGGTTCCGCAGAACGGTCCAGCCCGTCTATTTCATTGGAAAAAATCCAATAATGCCCCGCAACAATACGCCGTTGTTCTTTGGGTTTTAATTTAATTTCTCTCACGCCTGCGGCTCCTTATATACGTCGTCCACTTCCTGCACGGGAACGCCGGAGGAACACAGCGGGCAATCCTTGGCGGTGAAAGTCTGCATCGGGTAAGACAGCAGCGCGCGCAGCGGCAGCTCCAACGGCAGAATACCCATGGAACGGTCCACCATCACGGCCACGCCCAGCACTTTGGCCCCGCTGGCTTTGACCAGCGCTTCAGCCCGCAGCACTTTGCGGCCGCCGACGGTTACGTCGTCCACCAGCAGCACCGTCTCGCCGGGTTTGATGACAAAATTATGTTTTAAAATCATTTCGCCCTTGTCGTCTTTGGAAGCGAAAATGGCCCGCGCGCCGCGCACGCGCGCCACTTCCTGCGCAAGCACGGAGTTGGACGGCGTCAGGGCCATGACCACATCGGCATGGGCGGCAAATTTATCGGACATGGCGCGCGCTATTTTCTGCGCCAGGTTCGGATGCTGCAAAAGCAGGGAGGTCTGTATATACGTCTGGCTGTGGAAGCCCGAAGGCATGACAAAATGGCCTTCCACCACGGCCCCGTGCTCCTGCAGGAGCGAGAGCAGGTCTAAGTTATTTCTTGGCATGGAATTCTCCTTTCAAAAATTCGCGGCTTTTATTAAAATCGGTGCGCAGCCCGCGCTTGCGGGCGGATTCTATTTGTTCATTGGTCTTTTTGGCGCGCAGCATTTCCACGCGGGGTTTAAGCATGGAAGAAGACACCTTAAACGCCAAAGCGGGGTTGCCGGATTCGTCGGTCAGGTTTTCGGCCAAAATGCCGCCTTTGCTGGAAGCGGGGGTAAACATCGTCCAAATGACCAGCTCAAAAGTCTCCCGTACCCAGTCCACCCAGCCCGACACGGCGGCCGAAATGACGGGCCCCTGTGTAAAGGCATTGTTCACAATCATCGTGCCGTTTTTGAAATCCACGGATGCGGCCATTTCGTTAAATGCCACGTCTTTGAGCACTTCGCCCACTTTAAAGCTTCCGCTGCGCTCCATGCGGTGCATCATAATAAACGGTGTAAAAGTCACGTTTAAAGCCTGCTGTTCTTCGGCCAGTTTTTCCATCTGGTGTATCACGCCTTCCTCCAGCTTCACATCCAGCGTACCGTTTAAATCGGCCGCGCCCGGCAGCATGCCCGTAAAAGCAAATTCGGCATTAAAACGGTTGCCCGACAGCACCGTACTGGAAAAAGTATCGGCATACAGCGTGCCCGAAAAATTGGGCATGAATTTGGGCAGGCGGTCGCGGAAGTTGCGCATCCAGGCCAGCTCGCCGGTTTGGACATTGGAAGAAGATTTCTTTTTGGAAATAGCCCCTATCACTTCCACAAAATCCCGCACAGTACCGATAAAGCCCATCGGTTCAAAATGTTTCAAATACAGCGATGTGTCTATCTTGCGTTTGCTGCTTTTAATGTTATTTATAGACAGGCGCAGTTTCATGGGTACGCCGTCCAGTTCCGCCGAGGCGATATACGCATACACGTTGCCTTTGCGGTACGAGCCCGAAAGATTAAGCTTGTCAAACACGCTGTCCGCCACCGTTACTTTTCCGTCCGTAGTGCGGGCGTACAAATCGGTAAAGTTATTTTTTGCTGTGAAACTGCCGCTGACGCCCGCCGTTTCAAATCCCCAGAACTGCCCCGCCGCGGCTTTGGCCTGCAAATCCACCTGCGGCAGCGTATATTTGCCATCTATACGCTTTACGGAAGCGGAGGCCTTGCCCTGTCCCGTCAGCTTAAAGCGGGCCAGCGCGGGCCAGCGTTTGGACAGCACCGCCAAATCGTTCCATCCCGTCTGAAACTGCAAATCCGCCTCAAACGGTTTCTTGCCAAAATCCAGCTTGCCGGATACAGATGCGTTTAAATTGTCCGTCTGAGCGCTGAGCTCGTCCAGCGTCAAATGCGTGTATCCGGCGCCCAGCATGCCTTTGGCGGCAACGCGGGAGGCGGGCACATTAAACGAAGGCAAATCTTTTTTAAATACGGACAAATCCTGCTGGTCAAAAGCCGGGGCTTCGGCGCGCACATTGAAAAAGGGCGTTACCAAATTGTCCAAATCCACCGTCAGAGTGACGGGCTTTCTGAACAGCGCCACCTGTGTCTGGAAATTGCGCAAAGCAAATTTTTTCCAGTCAAAATTGGCAAAGTTTACCTGCCCCGTGCCGTGTATTTCCAAATCGGAAATATTATCGCCCCAGCGGTTGCGCAGCACGGTTTCCAGCCGGAAGCGCGAGAGTTCGTTAAAACGCAGCCGCTGAAAATGCAGATTCAGGCCATATACCGCATGGCTGACGCCGCTGGTCAGGTCACGGTAACTCAACACACCGTCGCGCACGCGCCAGTCCTCTATGCTGACCTGTATGCGCTCCCCGCTGACGCCGCTGACGTACCCGCCGCCTGCCGCGGCCGTATTGACAGGCGGGGTATTATAGATGCCTTCTTCTCCACGCACAATGTTGATGCGCGGGCGGTTGAGCGTTACTTCGTCAATGATCAGCTTTTTCTCCAAAAGGGGCAGCACCTGATAGCGTATCAGCACCGACTCGGCAGACAGGACCGGCTCCCCCGGGCGCAGTTTATCGTCCAAAACGGCAAAACCTTTGAGTTCCACGGTATTTAAAAATTTCAGTTCCAGTGAGGAAATGACTACGGGACGGTCAAACAGAAGCTGCAAACGCTGGGTCAGCGTTTCGCTGATTTGCTGGGCGTTAAACATTTTCAGTGCGGCCACCCACATCCCTGCACAGAGCAGCAACACAAGCATTATCGTAAACAGCACCGTACGGAAAAACAGCGAACACGTCCTCAGCGCAAAACGCGCCGTGCGGGAACGTTTCCTGGGCGGGGTTTCTTTTTTGGCCTGTTTTTTGTTTTTCTTGCTCATGTACGCCTACGCGCGCGAAGATATAAACTGCTCTACTATATAGTTTATCACAATTTTCCACGTGTTATAGCTGGAAACTGCGGCCCCGCTTACCATTTGCCCCAAAAGTACTTTATCCGGAAACAGGCATTTAAGCACCAAGGCCAGCACGGCGGCATTGCCCAAAATAATAATCACCACGGAAAATACCCTCCCGCCGGCCAATTTTAAATCCGGCTGCTGGGTTTCCCACAGGGTTTTGACGGTTTGCACAAAATGAAAGGCCATAAAAAACCCGACCAAAAATACAAAAGCCGGCCGGTACGGGGCTACCTGTACAAACAAAGACAATCCCGCATACACCAGCCCCGTCAGCACCGCATAAAGCGGCACAATATACGGTGCCAGCACCACGGCGGCGTTGGTGCGGTCCATTTTCACATAGCCGCTGTCTTTGTTTACCTGCATGGAATGCACACGAAAGCCAAACAGCATAGCCAGCGCGGCATGCGTGGTTTCATGCCCCCATACATACATACGGTCAAAATGATATCCGCAAAAGTGGACGGCGCAGTACAGGGCCGCTCCCGCCAGCAGTTCCACGGCCGTGCGGAAATCTTTAACCACCTCCCAAAACGCGCCCAACACTTCCGCCGCGCAAAAAAATGCGGTGGGCAGCAGGGCAAGGGCCAGCAGGAGTTTTAAAAAATTCTTCATTTTTGCGTTAAAATTTTTCGTTCCAGGCCGCCGTTTGGTATTGTGAAACGGCCAATGTACGCGCGGCGGATAAAACTTCCTGCGCCGCAGGCCGCGTTTTAAACACAACACCCAGCCACGCCGCCGCGCCTGCGCCGACGGCACGCCGAAAAACGGGGTTTGTCCGCGCGCACGCGCACTGTAAAGACCCCTGATACAGCACCGCGGAGCCGAAACGGCGTATGGCTCCGCCTAAAATTTTTTGCCCGTTTACCAGCAAGTCGTCCTGTACGGGATTTACAAAGCAACCGCCGGCCGCGCCGTTTTGCTGCGGGGCATAAGCCGCAGCGGGCACCGCCCCCTGACGCAGGCTGGTCAGATGCGCCTGCTCCAGCAGGGCCCGCTCTATGGCGCCGTGCAAAGCCGCATAAATTTCTTTGGGCTTTTGCCCTGTTTGAAACACCAGGCTGAAGGTCAAATCTTCCCCGTGCTGCACCATGCCCCCGCCCGTAGGCCGGCGGCACAAAGGGCCGGCCTGCGGCGGAGTTTGCGCACGCACGCTGTCATAAAACTGCCCGTAGCCAAACGTCACCGCGGGCCCCGCCGTCCAATGATAAAAACGCAGCACGGGCGCGGCAGGTACGGACTGCGCCAGCACCTCGTCCAGTGCCATATGCTCAAACACGTTTAAAGCGGGGGTTAAAATATGTTGTGCCATAAAAAAGGCGCGGGGGCAGCCCGCGCCGTATAAAACTACCAGCGCAGGTTCGGCTCGCGCGCCGCGCTGACCTCGTCTATGCGTTTGACCGGCTGGGTCAGCGGCGCCCCATGCACCGTCTGCGGCTCTTTTTGCGCTTCTTCAAAAATGCGCCGCAGGGCCTCTATAAACGCGTCCAGTGTCTGTTTATTTTCCGTTTCCGTCGGCTCAATCATCATGGCTTCCGGCACAATCAGCGGGAAATAAATGGTCGGCGCGTAAAAGCCGTAATCCAACAGGCGTTTGGCGATATCGGCCGTGCGCACGCCGTTCATTTTGGCTTTATCTAGTGTCAGCACGCATTCGTGCATGCACGGCGCGTCAAAATACGCGGGGAATTCGTCCTTCAGACACACCCGCACATAATTGGCGTTTAAAACGGCGTTTTCCGCCACTTCTTTAAGCGTCTGCCCGTCATACTGGCGCAGGAAACAATAGGCCCGTATGCACACGGCGATATTGCCGTAAAACGCCTTCATGCGGCCCAGGCTTTTGGGCAGGCGGGCGTTTAAGGTAAATTTGCCGTTTTTCTTTTCCACCGCAGGACGCGGCAGGAACGGGGCCAGTTTGTCATTGGCGCCCACGGGGCCGGAACCGGGCCCGCCGCCGCCGTGCGGCGCGGCAAAGGTTTTATGCAGGTTTAAATGCATTAAATCAATGCCGAAAGAAGCGGGTTTCGCCGCGCCGATCAGCGCGTTAAAGTTGGCCCCGTCCATGTATAAAAGCGCCCCCGCGGCATGCACCATATCCGCAATTTGCCGTATGTCTTTTTCAAACAGCCCCACCGTGTTGGGCACGGTCAGCATAACCACCGCCGTCCGCTCCGACAACGCGTTTTTCAGCGCGTCTTTGTCCACGCAGCCGTCGGGGCCGGATTTAATGTTGATTACCGTGTAGCCCGCCATATGCGATGTGGCCGGATTGGTGCCGTGTGCGGTGTCCGGCACGATGACTTCCGTGCGTTTTTTGTCCTTTTGCGCGTCAAAATACGCACGCGCGGCCAAAATGCCCGTCAGCTCGCCCTGAGCGCCTGCTGCGGGCTGCAGCGTAAACGCGGCCAAGCCTGTAATTTCTTTGAGCATTTCCTGCAGGTTATACAAAATCTCCAACGTGCCCTGCACCGCTTCTTCCGGCGCAAAAGGGTGGGCGTTGGCCAGCGGCTCCAGCACGCTTAACACGTCATAGGCCTTCGGGTTGTATTTCATCGTGCAGGAACCCAGCGGATAAAAATGGCTGTCCAAACAATAGTTCTGCCGGGACAGGTTGGTAAAGTGCCGCACCGTGTCCAGCTCGCTCATTTGCGGCAGACGCGGGGTATGCATGCGCAGGTATTTGGCGGGCACATATTTGTCCGGCGTAAAAAGCGGTTTTTCAAAGCGTACGCCGCGGCGGCCCGGGACGGATTTCTCTATGCTTAAAGCGTTCTGTTTAAAAATTTCCGGCATATTAAAACCCCCTCATGGCGTCCGCATATTTTTGCAGGTCGGCTTCGGTTTTGGTTTCCGTGGCACAGACCAGCAGGCAGTTTTTCAGCTCTTTGCTGACAAGACCCAAATCAAAGCCGGCGGCTATGCCTTTTTTGGCCAGCTTTTTAATTACCTGTTTGGCCGGCGCGTTCAGCTCCAGCACAAATTCATTGAAAAACGGCCCGTCAAATTTCAGCTTATGCCCGTCAGAGAGCAGCATATCTTTTAGGCGGTGGGCTTTTTCCAAATTCAGTTCCGCCACTTCGCGCAGGCCCGCGTATCCCAAAAGCGTCAGGTAAATGACGGCGTTTAAGGCGCACAGAGCCTGGTTGGAGCAAATATTGGACGCGGCCCGCTCTCGGCGTATATGCTGCTCGCGCGCCTGCAGGGTCAGTACAAAAGAACGTTTGCCGTCTTTGTCTTTGGCAATGCCCACAATGCGCCCGGGCACCTGGCGGACGTATTCTTTTTTACAGGTAAAAATACCCAGCCCGGGCCCGCCGAAATTCATGGCGTTGCCCAACACCTGCCCTTCGGCCACGGAAAAATCGGCCCCGTACTGCCCCGGCGTATGCACCAGCGCCAAGGCCAGCGGCTTGGCCACGGACACCAAAAGCGCGCCCGCGCCGTGCGTCAACGCCGCAATATCTTCCAGCGGCTCCAGCTGGCCGAAGAAATTCGGCCCCGCCACGGCAAAGCAAGCCGTATCCGGCGTGAGTTTTTCTTTTAACGCGTCCAGGTCCAGCGTGCCGTTTTTCAGCGGCACTTCTTCCAGCTTCAGCCCGGGCGTGTGTTTTAAATAGGTTTTCAGCACTTCTTTATAATGCGGGTGAAGCCCTGCCGAATACAAAATTTTGCTTTTGTTGTTCACGCGCTGCGCCGCGGCGCAGGCTTCTGCCAGGGCGGTGGCGCCGTCATAATGCGACGCACTGCATACATCCATATCAAAAAGTTCGCAAATGCAGCTTTGAAATTCGTAAATGGTTTGCAGGGTGCCCTGGCTGGCCTCGGCCTGATACGGGGTATAGGCGGTTAAAAACTCCCCGCGCGAGCTTAAAGCATTCACGGCGGCGGGGATAAAATGTTCCTCACAGCCCGCGCCGGCAAAATTTAACAGGGGTTTGTTCTTGGCGGCCAGCGCATGCATATGGGCCGTCAGCGCGCCTTCGGTCAGCGCGGGCGGCAGGTTCAGAGCGGGGTATAACAAATCCTGCGGGATATCTTTAAACAAATCGGGCAGCGACGAAACGCCGATTTTTTCCAACATCTGTTTTTTGTCTTCGGGGGTATTGGAAATAAACATAAAATCCTCTTTAAAAATCCCCCGCCGCGCAGGCGGGGGATACACGAAATTATTTGATGCTTTCTTTGTAGGCGGACAAATCCATCAGGCTTTCATATTCGGCCGGCGCGGTGGATTTGATTTTAAACAGCCAGCCTTTGCCGTGCGGCTCCTGGTTGACCAGGCCGGGCTCGGTTTTCAGGGCTTCGTTGACTTCCACCACTTCGCCGCTGACGGGGGCGTAAATTTCGCTGGCGGATTTGACCGACTCAATAACGCAGCAGTTCTGCCCCGCCGTCACCTGCTGGCCCACTTTGGGCAAATCAATAAAAACGATATCGCCGATTTCCTGCTGGGCGTGGTCGCTGATGCCCACGGTAGCGGTGTCGCCTTCCATATGGGCCCATTCATGGGTTTTGGCGTATTTGCTGTTTTCTGCGCTGTGCATAATTTTTCTCCTTTTTTATACCCGGTTTTTATAAAACGGTGTTTTGACTTTCTTGGCCGGAATTCTCCGCCCGTGCACTTCTATTTCCACTTCTTCCCCTTCCTGTAAATCCGTATCGGCGTAACCGACGGCTATGCCTTTAAATAACGGCGAATAGGTGCCGCTGGTCAGCAGGCCTGCTTCCGCGCCGTTTTTAAACACTTTGCAGCCGGAGCGCGGCACGCCCGCCCCCGTGAGCACAAAGCCCGTCAGGCGGCGTTTGAGTCCGGCGGCCTTCTGCGCTTCCAGCGCGGCTTTGCCGATAAAATCTTCTTTGGCCAGCTTGACCACCCAGCCGCACCCCGCCTCATACGGGGTTTGGCGGCCGTCGGCGTCCGTACCGTTTAACAGATATCCCGCTTCCAGGCGCAGCACGTCGCGCGCGCCTAATCCGCAGGGTTTTACGCCGGACGCGAGCAAGGCGTCCCACACATTGACAATGGCTTCGGGCGAGGCCATAATTTCCACCCCGTCCTCACCGGTGTACCCCGTGCGCGTCACATAGCCGCGTGCGCCGTAAAGCGTGATTTCTTTAATCGTAAAGCGGGCCATGTCTTTCACGCCGTCAATCAGTTTGGCCGCGTGATCCAGCGCCTGCGGCCCCTGCAGGGCAATCATGCCCCAGCGGGAGCTGTCATCGGTGATTTTTACGTTAAATGCGGCCGCGTGTTTATTAAACCAGGCCACGTCCGTATCAATGCAGGCGGCGTTTACCACCACCAAAAATTTCTCGGGCGTCAAACAAAAGGAAATCGCATCGTCAATAATATGGCCCTGTTCGTCCGTAATGTGGGAATAGGTTCCCGTGCCCGGGGTGTTTTTGATATTATTGGTATTGACGTACTGCAAAAACTTCCACGCGTCCGGCCCTTCCACAAACACCTGCCCCATGTGGGATACGTCAAACATGCCCGCGCCTTCGCGCACGGCTTTATGCTCGGCGATAATGCTTTCAAACTGCACGGGCAGCAGCCACCCGTGGAAATCCACCATTTTTCCGCCGGCGGCCTCGCAGGCGGCGCAAAGCGGGGTCTTTTTCAAATTTTCCTGGCTCACGGTTCCCTCCGTTATATAGGCTATTGTATAAAATATTCCGCATTTTTCCACAAAAGCCGGCGCGGGAAGCAAAACCAAATTGATATAATAAATTTATGAGCGACACGCAAAGCGTCATCAGCGACGTAAAACTTTTTATTGAACGCCTCAAAAAAGAAATGCCGGAAGTGTTCGGCGGGGCGGAAGAAAACGCCGAAACCGAAGCGGGCAAAATCCTCTATGAAGGGGCTTTGTATCCCGCGCGGGTGCATTTGACGCCGGACCAGGAAGAAGGCGTGGAATTTAACGGCCAGGCTTTTGACGTGTATATTCAGACACCGCAGGCCGACCCCAACGCGCTGGCGGAACGGTGGCTGCGCGAAAAAGCGGGCGAAGTTCTGCGCGAGCAAACTGCGCAGTGGGCGCAAAAAATGGGCGTACAGTACAACAATATCACCGTCAAAAACCAGCAGTCGCTCTGGGCCAGCTGCTCGGCTAAAAAAAACATTAATTATACCTATCACATTATTAAAATGCCCGCTGCCATACGCGATTATTTGATCGTGCATGAACTTTCGCACCTGGTGCATATGAACCACGGTACGGAATACTGGCAGCTGGTGGCGCAGTACTGCCCCGAATACAAGGCGCACCGCCGCTGGTTAAATGACAACCGCGGGGCGGTGTTTGCCGCGTTGGACTTAAAATATACGCCGGAAGAAACCGAAGCAGGGTCCCATCCGGGGCGGGAAGAAAATCAGGCGATCCGGGAAACCCAGCCGGCAAGTGACACCTCCGCCGTACAGCCGCCTGCCACAGACGGCGAAAGCACGGAACACACAGACCGCGCATAACCCAAAGGCCGGCGCATCTTTCCACAACGGTGAAACCGTTAAACAATGTCTTGTGAAAATCCTGCAGGAGTGCGGCTTCCTGACTGATTTTACCCCATAAAAAGGGCAGGCCCTTCCAAACACCCGCCTGAAACCGTATCTGCCGTTACATCGGCGCAGACGCTGTCCGTCTTTAGCCGGCCGGGGAATATATACGCCAGGTTAAAAATACCAAATACATCGAGGCTGCGGCCAACACCAGCAAGGCACCGGCCTGTGTGCCCAGGCCGTCGGAAGCCAGCCCCATCAGCATCGGGAATACTGCCCCGCCCACCAGGCCCGTAATCATCAGCCCGGACACTTCGTTTTCCTGCCGGGGATTATGCAAAAGCGCCTGCGAAAAAATAATGGAAAAAATATTGGCATTGCCCAGCCCCACCAGGGCTACACAGGCGTACAAAACCCCTCCCTGCCTAAACAGCAGCAGCCCGCACAAAGCCGCCAATATAAAGGCGGTGCTGGCGCAAAATACTTTCCTGGGAGAAAACTTGGCCAGAAGGAACGCCCCCAAGAAACAACCCGCCGTACGGAATATAAAATACACGCTGGCGGCATAAATGGCCCGGGACAGCGGCCAGCCCAGCCGCTCCATCAGAACCTGCGGCGCGGCAGTATTTAGGCCTACGTCTATGCCCACATGGCACATAATGCCGATAAAATATAATAACACGGCCCGGTCTCCCAGCAGGGAAAAAGCCCCTTTAAAGCTGCCAAGGCCGGCGGATGCTTCTTCCCGTATTTCCGTGCGTGCCAGCACGGCCAGTGCCACCAGCCCTTCCGCCGCAAACACCGCATACAGCAGCGTCCATTTGCCGTACGCGGCGGCAAACCACGCCGCCAAAATTGGAGCGGAAAAAGAACCAACTGCCTTTACAAACTGGCCTGCCGTCATAAAACTGGCCAGCTTTTCCCCGCGCACAATATTGGATACCAACGGGTTTAAAGATGTCTGCAGCACCGCATTGCCGATGCCCAGCAGGGCAAAAGACAGCATCATCCCGGCAAGACGATAATACAACAACGGCAATACCACCGCCGCCAGCGTGACGCCCAGCCCGGCCAATACGGTTTTGCGGCGGCCGATTTTATTCATCCACATCCCCACCGGTACGGCACAAACCAAAAACCAAAAAAACACCATGGACGGGCATAAATTGGCCAGGGTATTGGAAAGATGGAAAGACTCTTTGAGGTAATTGGTCGCCGTGCCGACGCAGTCCACAAAGCTCATGGCAAAAAACCCCAGCATCACCGCCGCACACTGCATCCGAAAGGAAGAGGCTTTCCGCTTCATAAGACCTCCCGGCCGTATGGGGGCCACGC
This sequence comes from uncultured bacterium, assembly GCA_949296525.1. Lineage (GTDB taxonomy): Bacteria > Elusimicrobiota > Elusimicrobia > Elusimicrobiales > Elusimicrobiaceae > Avelusimicrobium. Next base: position 66,908 of record CASFOP010000001.1, read on the forward strand.
ACCGGGACACGTGCAGACAAAGGCAGACACTTTCACCGCCGCTTCGTGGGCTTCTTTCAAACTTTTCCCCGTTAAAATATGATATACAAAGGCCCCGGAAAAGCTGTCCCCGGCGCCGACCGTATCCGCCACGGGCACCCGGGGAGTGGGCAGGACGGAGCTTTCCCCCGGCCCGTACACCGCACTGAACCGGGCCCCGGCGGTAAAAATAACGTAGCGCATATGAAATTTTTCCAGCAGGTACCGGCAGGCCTCCCCGTCCCCTTCCGGCAGGCGGAACATATCCCGCAATATTTTTATTTCTTCATCATTGAGTTTAAATACATTCGCTTTGGACAGCAGGGTGGCCAACAGGTCTTTGGAATAATATTTTTGGCGGAGGTTTACATCAAAAAAGCGCAGCGCGCCGGCGGGTGCGGCATCCAGCAGTTTTTCCACGGTTTTTCGGGAATCGGCATGGCGCAGGGCCAGAGAGCCGTAACAGACACAGTCGGCCCGGCGGACCAACTGTTCCGCTTCAGCCGTAAAAGGAATGTGATCCCAGGCCACATTTTCCGCAATGGTGTAATCAGGAATACCGTCTTTCAGGGCAACAAGCACGCGGCCCGTGGGATATGGCAACACAGAAACCAAATGCCGGATGCCGGCCTTATCCAACTCCTGTACCAGCTCCCGACCCAAGGCATCGTCCCCCACCGCACTGATAGCAAAGCTGTCCGCACCCAGCCGGGCGGCATGATAAGCAAAGTTTACGGGCGCGCCGCCGGCCCGCTTGCCGGAAGGCAGCATATCCCACAGCAGTTCCCCCACGGCCACGACCACCGGTTTCTTCTCCATACTTCCCTCCGCTTTTTTCTTTCATTGTACACAAAAGCATGAGGAACGCACAAAAAGACCAAACTCTGCCGGCCGCTTACGGCAGCCTCCACTGGCAATATCCTTTCTCTGAGCAAGTCTTGGATCTCCCTCCCAAAGAAAGGCACACTTTGGCGGAAACGGAATTTTCCGAAAGATCACTGCTGCGGCATAAGCCGTAAGCGGCTCCCAAGACTCTTACATAAATGGGTGTTTCCGTTCCTTCTTTGTATTGGCAGTTATATTCCGAATGATCAACCCCGTCGGTTCCTTCTCCTATCAACAGCTGGCAACGTACATTGCCATAAGTTACCGTCTTTCCCGCATTTGACATGGTGCCGGGGACATTGGGCACCAGATTGGAAAAATCATTGGTATATACCCCGTTTGTCATGTAATAGACCGCTTCTGCCTTATGAATAGCATCCCCCAGCACTTGCAGCTGGGCAAAACGGGATTTGGCCACCGCCACACGATATTGCGGCAGTGCCACAGCCGCCAAGATACCGATGATAAGCACCACCACCAAGAGCTCTATGAGTGTAAAACCGGCCCTTTTGGGAACAAGTGAATGAAAAGCCGGGCAGAAACCCCCGGGTATGGCCTTGTGTGTAAAGCCGCCTAAAATGCCTTTAGCGCGGCTTTTATTTTCCGGATACATTTTTTGATAAATTTTGCTCATACGCAAAATTTATCAAAAAAAAAAAACAATGCAAGGCCTTTTAAAACGTCCCCCGGCAAATTTGCTTATTAAGGGAATTGATAGACCAAACATCCGTCCGCCGTATCAACGCAGCCTTTTTCCAGAAAGACACCGCCCATGCTCTCACATACACGGCGGCTGATATCGTCCCCCCTGTATGCAATGCAGTGGCTTTTGCCGGCCCGCCCGGCAAAAAAAGAATCTTGATGCTCCATATACCAGGCAAAACCTAAATTGCCATCCACGGCATATACCCGTTGGCTGCTGCCGCCGCTGGGGTCTTTGGCCAATACGGAAGCCCCGCCGGGCAGCTGCCAATCCCCGTTTGCGTCTATGGTAGTACCGGCGGGCATGGCCACATCCAGCAGGGTAAAATCCCGGGTATACTCCCCGTTGGCCATATAATATACTTCCTGTGCATCTTTAATGGCTTTTGTGATGATTTGCATTTCCACCAGCCGGGCCTTCCATACGGCGGTCTGGTATTGCGGCAATGCCACGGCCGCCAGAATACCGATAATCAAAACTACCACCAAAAGCTCAATCAGCGTAAAGCCGCCTAAAATGCCTTTAGAGCGTTTTTTGTTTGTCAGATACATTTTTTGATAAATTTTGCTCATATGCAAAATTTATCAAAAAAAAAAAACAATGCAAGGCCTTTTAAAAACACCTGCCAAACCGCAAAAAATGCCGGAGGCATACTCCGGCATTTCCTGTGGAATACGGAACGATTTATAATATTTCCAGCGGGGCGAAAGAGAGCATAAACGTCCGCTGCACGCCGTTGGAAAATTGCACGGTGATTTTGCAGCTGTCTCCTGAGCCGGCCACGGCGGTTACCGTGCCCAGTCCAAAAGCCCCGTGTTTGACTTTTCCCCCGACGGCCACAGTTTTGCCGTTGCCGACAGTGGTGGAAGTACCCGCCTCCTGTTTGGGGGCGGCGTGATAACTCCCCGGGAAATGGCGGCGGCTGTCCGAAGCAGAAAACCCGGGCCGCGGCCCGCCGCTGCGCGCACCGTACAGCGCACCCAGGCCGGACGAACCCTTGAAAGACGAGGAAGTATAATCCAAATCGTCATTTTCTATTTCATACCCCTGCTCGTCATACTGTTTTTGAAAGCGGCTGCGGCTAACAAAACCTTCAAAGCCGTTGTAGCTGTTTGCACTGCGGCCTGTGGAACCGTGATAGCCACTTTTGTTTCTGCCGCCCCCGTAAAAACCGCCGCCCTGTCCGTAGAGGCCATACTTGGTTTTAAAATTGTCATAGCGGGGCTGGCTCTGCTCCAGCCGTTCGCGGTCTTCCTCGTCCAAGAGGCCGCATTCAAATAAAAAGCGCGACGGCACATTCTCATACATCTTGCCATAGGTGCGGCGGCGCTGGGCATAGGTCATAAACAGTTTTTCACGCGCGCGCGTCATGGCCACATAACACAGGCGGCGTTCTTCTTCCATTTCGTCGCTGTCGTCGCGGTTAATGGGGAACAGCCCCTCCTCCAACCCCGTGACAAACACGGCGTTGAACTCCAGCCCTTTGGCCAGATGCACCGTCATCAGCGTGACCGCGCCGCCTTCGGCCGCCTGGCTGTCATCTGTGCCCGTCATCAGGGATACTTCCTGCAAAAAGTCGGACAAAGACGGCTCCTCTTTGCGTTCTTCATATTCTTTAACGGCATTTATCAATTCGTCCAGGTTCTGCAGGCGGCTTTCGGCTTCGGGGTCTTTGCCTTCGGCCAGGTCTTTTTTAACGGCGGCTTCATAGCCCGACGTGGTCAGGATTTTGTGCATTACGTCCGTTGGGGAAGAAACAAACATATCCGCGCGCCACCCTTCCACCAGGCGCACAAATTCCATGCAGGCGCGGCGCGCCATGGGTGTCAAATCCGGCACGGACTGCGCGGCCTTCAGCGCACCGTATACGGAAAGCCCGTTAGCCTGTGCATAAGCTAGCAGACGCTCCTGCGCCGTTTTGCCCAGCCCGCGGGCCGGAGTATTTATCACGCGCAGCAAGCTCATATTGTCATCGGGGTTAATCAGCAGGCGCGCATAACAGAGCATATCTTTGATTTCTTTGCGGTTGTAGAAACTGACGGTGCCGACCAGCCGGTACGGGATCTGGTAGCGGCGGAACGTTTCTTCAAAGTTACGGCTCTGCGCATTGGTGCGGTAAAACACGGCAATGTCGTTTAAGCTGTAACCGCTTTCTTCCACCAGCGCTTTAATGTTCTGCGCCACCCAGACGGCTTCCATGCCTTCGGTGGGGGCTTCGCGCACTTCTATATCGTCGCCGCGCTGTTTGTCGGTAAACAGGTTTTTCTCTTTGCGCTTGGCGTTTTTGGAAATCAGTTTGTTGGAGGCGTCCAAAATCACTTTGGTGGAGCGGTAGTTCTGCTCCAGCGTAATCGTCTTGGCGTCCTTGAAATCTTTTTCAAACTCCAAAATATTGCGTATGTTTGCGCCGCGCCAGGAATAAATGCTTTGGTCGGGGTCGCCCACCACGCAGAGCTTGCGGTGTTTTTCGGCCAGCAGGCGCGTAATCAGGTATTGGGTGTGGTTGGTGTCCTGGTATTCGTCCACCAAAATATACTGGAAAAACTGCTGGTAATAATCCCGCACATCCTCATGTCCTTTTAAAAGCTGCAGGGTCTTGACCAACAAATCGCCAAAGTCCAGTGCGCCGGCTTTGTGCAGTTCCTGCTCATAGCGTTTGTAAATTTCCGCCGCGCGGATGCGGTAGTCCAGCCCGCTGGCGGTGGCGTTGGTCATCAGGCCTTCGGGCGACACGCAGTCGTCCTTGGCGCGCGAAATCATACTGACAATTTGCCCCGCCTCTTTTTTGGGCTCTTTAACACCCATTTGCTCCAGCAAAAGCGTAACCAGACGCTTTTGTTCGCTTTCGTCATAAATGGCAAAGTCCCGCGTCAGCCCCAGTTTTTCGGCGTTTTGGCGCAGCAAACGCACGCCGAAGGAATGGAACGTATGTATCCACACATTGCGGCTTTGGCCCGGCACCAGGGCTTCCACGCGCTCGCGCATTTCCTGCGCGGCTTTGTTGGTAAAGGTCACGGCCAAAATGCGGTACGGCGAATAGCCGTCGTGAATCAGCTTGGCGATTTTGGTGGTCAGCGTTTTGGTTTTGCCCGTCCCCGCGCCGGCCACAATCAGGCACGGGCCTGCGTCGTAATTAACAGCTTCCAGCTGCTGCGGGTTTAACGATTTTAAAGCTTCGTCCAAATTCATAAGTCATCCTAAAAAATCAATATATCCGGCGTGCCCCGAAAGCGCGCCTTCTTTTAACGCCAAAACCTGCGTATAAGCCGCAGGCAGGCTGTCATTGCCCTTCAGCCCCACGCTGTCCAGCCGCGCAAAGCCAAAACGCCCGTAATAGGCGGGGTCACCCAGCACGCAGACGGCTTCATACCCTTCCTGCGCCGCGCGGCGCAAAGCTTCGCGCGCCAACTGCGCACCCAGCCCCTGCCCGCGTTTGTCCAGCCGCACGGCCAGCGGAGCCAGCAGGAGCATTTTCAAGTTTTCACGTCCGTGCACGGGCAGACGGCTTAACATAATATGCCCGACCGTTTCTCCGCCTTCTTCCATCAGCAGAGATAAAGACGGGAGATATCGCTCCGAGCCGCGCAGGCGGCGCACAAACTCCGCTTCCATACCGTCGGACACTTTGGCCGTGGCAAAAGCGGAAGTGATAAAAGTTTCCGTCCGCGCATAGTCGGCCGGCGTTTCGGGGCGGATGCGTATCATTTGCGTTTTAACTGCACCAGGGTTTCAATATGGTCCGTATGCGGGAAAAAATCAAACGTTTCCGCGGCGGTAACATCGTAATGCTGCGATAAAATTTTCAGGTCCGCCGCCAGCGTAACGGGGTTACAGGAAATATACAAAACTTTTTCCACACCCGACTCGGCCACCGCTTTGGCGGCTTTGGGATGCATGCCGGAGCGGGGCGGATCCAAAATAATCAGCGCGTCCTTTTTTTCAATCGGCTGCTGCTTAACGAAATCCTCCACCTTGGCACAGAAAAACTGCACGTTCTGCACGCCGTTTAACTTGGCGTTTTCTATGCCGTTATACACGGCGGGGGCGACGGATTCCACACACAGGCTTTTTTCGCACAAATCGGCACAAGACAGCGAAAAACTGCCCGCGCCGCCGTATAAATCATAAATGATTTTGGGTGAAATCTCTTTGACCAGCGCGCGCACGCGGCTGTACATTTTTTGCGCGGTCAGCGTATTGGTTTGGAAAAAAGACTGCGGGGAAAGTTTAAAAACCACTTCGCGCTCTGTGGTGCCGTCCGGCGCGGACAAAATGATTTTTTCCGTGATAAAATCTTTGCCTTTCAGCACGCGCAGGCTTTCCGGTGCGGCGGTGTCGGCTAGTGACGTATTGACGGCCAGCATAATGTTGGCCTGCGGCCAGACGCTTTCCACCGCGGATACAAAACTTTTCTCCGGCACGTCGTCGGTTACAAACAGCACCGCAATGGCCTCGCCGGTATTTTTGCCCGTGCGCAGCATCAAATGGCGCAGCACGCCCGTATGGCGGCGGTGGTCATAATAGGACAAATTTTCCGCTTTGGCCCAGGCCCGCACGGCCTGCAAAAGCGGGATTAAATGTTCGTCAAACAGCACACACTGCTGTATATCCACGGCGCGGTCCCAGCGGCCTTTGAGTTTAAAGCCCAGGGTCTGTTCAAATTCCAGCGGGATGGTTTTGTCGCGCTTTACTTTTTTGTCAAAAGGTTCCTTCCACACCGGCTGATGACAGAAGCCCAGCTCTACCTTGTTGCGGAAATAAAACGGCTCGTCCGTCGGCGTAACGGGGATATCCCCGCTCCAGAAATCCCGGAGCAGCTCTTTGACGCGCGCGGTTTTTTGTGCCAGCTGCTGCCCGTAAGGCAGGTCCAGCATGGCGCAGCCGCCGCATTGTTTGAAATGTTGGCAGAGTTCAGGCATTGATTTTAAACAGGCAGACGTCGCCGTCCTTTACAATATAGTCCTTGCCTTCGGAGCGAATGAGTCCGTGCTCGCGCAGGGCTTTTTCGTCGCCGTATTTGACCAGATCGTCAAAGGTGTATACGTCGGCGCGGATAAAGCCTTTTTCAAAATCGCTGTGTATTTTGCCCGCCGCCTGCGGCGCGGTGCAGCCCACGGGGATTAACCAGCTGCGCACTTCCACTTCGCTGCCGGCTGTGAAATAGGTGCAGAGGTTTAGCAGCTTCATGCCTTCGCGCACCACTTTTTCCAGCCCCGTATAATCATTGCCGGTTTCGGCCAGGAAGGCCTTTTTTTCTTCTTCGGAAAATTCGGCGATGTCGGCCTCAAATTTGACGCACAGCTCCACAAAGCCCGCACCGGTTTCCTTGGCGTACGCGGCCACTTTGGCGGCGTTTTCGGCGTTGCGTTTTTCGGAATTGTTGCCCACATACAAAACGGGCTTGGCCGTTAAAAACTGGTATTCTTTGAGCACTTCCGGCTCCAAATGCAAAGAGGACACCGGCTTGCCGTCCTCCAGCGCGGCTTTGATTTGCTTCATGGTTTCAAAAGCGGCCACGGCTTCTTTTTTGCCGCTTTTGGCATTGCTGCCCAGGCGGTCACAGATTTTGCCGGCCGTTTCCAAATCCGCCAGCATCAACTCGGTGTTAATTACCTCAATGTCGCGCAGTGGGTCTACGGAGTTCATCACATGGGTTACATTTTCGTCTTCAAACAAACGCACCACATGGATAATCGCGTCCACCTCGCGGATATTGGCCAAAAATTTATTGCCCAGCCCTTCACCCTGGCTGGCGCCCTTGACGATGCCGGCGATATCTACAAATTTAATAAAGGCGGCGGTTTTCTTGGGAGGTTTGAACATGTCAAACAATTTGTCCAGCCGCTTGTCCGGTATGGGCACAATGCCCACATTGGGTTCTATGGTGCAAAAAGGATAGTTGCTTGCTTCCGCACCCGCGCAGGTCAGGGCGTTAAAAAGGGTGGATTTGCCCACATTGGGCAGGCCGACGATACCGATTTCCATGGAAATGTACTCCTTAAATAAAGGGAAATATAGGTATATTTTAGCATTTTACACAGCCATACCCGCATATATACAGTTGGCCGGCTGTCCTTCCGCCGCTAGGCGAAAGAAAGAGAATTTGCTAAAATATATATGTTCAGTCCCGTTCGTCTAGCGGTTTAGGACGCCGCCCTCTCAAGGCGGAGATCACGAGTTCGAATCTCGTACGGGACGTGCTTTTATCCGGCCGGCATAACACGCGCGGCCGGCTTTTTTATACCTCGGAACCAACAGGCGGGGCTGGGGCAAAATTTCATACAATATAACCATAAACTATATATGGGGAGGGGTTATGGAGTTGTCCGTTTTTCAAACGGGTTTATTGTGCCTGCTGATTTTACTGGTGCTGGTGCTGCCTTTGACGGTGCGCAAAGTGGAAGAAAACCTGGAGGCCTTTTTATTTGTCTGCGGAGCCGCGGCGGTGTCCGTTACAAACATGTGGAACTGGGAACTGATTAAAACCGCTTTACAGGACCCCATAAAAATTACGTTGGCCGTCTTGGTGGCCGGCCTTTTATTTAAACAGTTCCACCGCACCTTGCAGCGCGTCACGACAAAAACCGTGTCCGTCATCGGTTTGCGCGCCGCCCTGGCGGCTATTGTACTTTTGCTGGGGCTGACATCCAGCGTCATTACCGCCATTATTGCCGCTTTAATACTGTCTGAAATTATCCCGCTGCTGCCCATTGACCGCAAAGGCCGCGTACAACTGGTGGTATACAGCTGTTTTGCCGTAGGTATGGGTGCGGTACTGACTTCCATCGGGGAGCCGCTGGGCACTATCGTGCTGTCCAAGCTTAAAGGCGCGCCGCATTACGCCGATTTCTGGTTTCTGCTGAAGCACCTGGGCTGGTTTGTACTGGCCGGAAACATCGTGTTGGCCGTGTTGGCTATGTGCATTAAAAAAGCGGAAAATGCCGCGGCCGAAGATGCGCAAAGTGAAGAACACACCGTTAAAAGCATCATTGTGCGGGCGGCCAAAGTGTATTTGTTTGTCATGGCGCTGGTACTGCTGGGGGACGGCCTTAAACCGCTGGCCGTGCAGACTATCGCCCATTTGTCCGAAAATGCGTTGTATTTTATCAATATGCTTTCGGCCATTTTGGACAATGCCACGCTGGCCGCCATTGAAATCACGCCGGACATTTCCACGCGCAACCTGGTTTTCCTGCTTATGAGCTTAATTATTTCCGGCGGCATGCTGATCCCGGGAAATATTCCAAATATTATTTGCGCCTCCAAGCTCAAAATTACCAGTAAGGAATGGGCCAAAACCGCCGTACCGCTGGGAGCAGTACTGATGGTGGCATATTTCTTTGTTTTGCACGTTACGCTTTAAACGCGTGCGTGCGAACGTAATTTTATATAATGAAACGGAGCAATTTTATTTAAGGAGAATACATGAAAATCCATTCTTTTACCGTGCAGCCCAATCTGCCCGACAATATTAAATTTTTGGAAGAGTTGGCCAGCGACATGTGGTTTACCTGGAATTGGCCGGCCATTCTGCTGTTTGTGCAAATTGATCCTAAACTTTGGACCGCCTCCCGCCGTAACCCCAAATGGATGCTGGGCAGCGTGCCGCAAAAACGCCTGGAAGAGCTCAGCCGCGATACGGCCTTTGTGGAACAGGTCAACAAGGTAAAAGAAGCCTATTACAATTATAAAAACAATTCCCATACCTGGTATAAAGAACACAAAAAAGAACAGGGGGATATGCTGACGGCCTATTTCTCCATGGAATACGGCATCGGGGAAGGATTACCCATTTATTCCGGCGGTCTGGGTATGCTGGCCGGCGACCACATGAAATCCGCCAGCGACCTGGGCATGCCTATTATCGGCATGGGGCTTTTTTATAAAAAAGGCTATGTTCAGCAGCTTCTAAACCGCGACGGCTGGCAAAATGAAGAATATCCCGACAATGACTGGGCCCATATGGCCGTGGAACGCGTGCTGGACGCCAACGGCAAAGAAATCGTTGTAGATGTACCTCTGGGGTTTAACGAAACCGTCAAGGCCTGCGTCTGGCGCGTGGAAACGGGCCGCACCGATTTGTACTTGCTGGACACCAACCTGCAGGAAAACACCCCCGCCCAACGCCTGATTACCGAAAAATTATACGGCGGCGACCGCGAAAACCGCATCCGCCAGGAAATCGTGCTGGGTATCGGCGGCGTCAAAGCTTTAACCGCCATGGGCAAATATCCCACCGTGTACCACATCAACGAAGGGCACAGCGCGTTCCTGCTAATCCAACGCATTATTGATATGATGCAGCAGCGGAAAATGAATTTTGCCCAAGCGCGTGAAATCGTGTGGGCTTCATCGGTATTTACCACACATACGCCCGTCATCGCCGGCAACGAACATTTTGACCCCATGCTCGTGCGCAAATACATGGAATATTATGCACAGCAAATGGGCATTTCCTGGGAAGATTTCCTGGCGCTGGGCAAAGAGAAAGCAGACTCCGCCACCTTCTGCATGACGGTGCTGGCACTGCGCCTGACCGCCTACGCCAACGGCGTGGCCAAACTGCACGGCAAAGTCAGCCGCGAAATGTGGCACAATCTCTGGCCCGGACTGCCCATTAACGAAGTACCCATCGGCAGCATTACCAACGGCGTACACAGCGCGTCCTGGGTATCTCACGAAATTAACGACTTGTACCGCAAATACCTTTTTAACGGCAACCAGATGGGAGAAGTAGACCCTTCAAACGCTAAAATTTGGGAAAAAGTGGACGAAATCCCCGATGAAGAGCTCTGGGCGGTACACGGACAGCGCAAAAACAAACTCATCAATTTGGCGCGCCGCCGCATGAAACACCAGCTCAAACGTCAGGGTTTTGACATGATGACGGTTAACAAAGCCAGCAAAATCTTAAAACCGGATGTGCTGACCATCGGCTTTGCGCGCCGTTTCGCCACCTACAAACGCGCCACGCTGCTGTTTAAGGATTTGGACCGGTTGGATAAAATCGTGAACAATCCGCTGCGCCCCGTGCAGTTCGTGTTCGCCGGCAAAGCACACCCGGCAGACACTATGGGCAAAGAATTTATCAAAACGATTTATAACCTGACCCAAAACGATGTACGCTTTAAAAACAAAATCGTTTTTATTGAAGACTACAACATGAACGTAGCCCGTTACATGGTGCAGGGCGTGGATGTGTGGCTCAACAACCCCATCCGCCCCATGGAAGCCAGCGGGACGTCCGGCATGAAAGCGGCCGTCAACGGCGCGCTGATGCTGTCCATTTTAGACGGCTGGTGGGATGAAGTCGGCCCGTGTGATTTCGGCTGGTCCATCGGCGGTGCGGAAAAATACGCCTCTGACGCTGAGCGCGACGCCGTGGAAGCGGAATCTTTATATAACCTGCTGGAACAAGAAATTGCCCCGACCTATTACGCCAAAAACGACAAGGGCTTCTCCGCCGCGTGGCTGGCGCTGATGAAAAAATCCATCCGCGAAATCGCGCCAGTGTTCAACACCAACCGCATGGTGAAGGAATATTACGAGAAATTCTACATTGGTGCGCATAATTTCGGCCAACTGCTGAGCCAAAACGACAATGCCGCCGTAGTGGCTTCCTGGCGCAAAAAAATCGCCGACAATTGGTACCGTGTCAGTGTCACGGACGCTACGCCGGCTTTTGACAAGGCTATTCTCATGGGCGACAAAGTAAACTTCAAAGCCCGTGTATCTTTGGGTGGTTTGGAGCCGCAGGATATTCAAGTGGAACTCTACCTGGGGACCCGCGGCACACTGGGAGACATTGAAAAAGAGGATGCCGTAGATATGACCTGTACCGGCAAAGACGGCGACGCTTATATTTACGAAGTCCAGCTCTCGCCCTATAACAGCGGACGGCAGGATTATGCGCTGCGCATCTTGCCCGCGTGTGACAAAGTCCCCAACATATTGACCCCGCTGTATCTGCGGTGGGAGGAGTAAATTCTCAGGGCGCTGCCCCTAACCTTGCCTACTTTTTCTCATCGCAGAAAAAGTAGGCAAAAAGACTAGAAAATCGGAAGTAAAAAATCCCGTTTCGGCGGAAAGTTTTTAAACTCGCTTACGCTCAAACATAAAAACTTTTCTTCCGCCCAAACGGGATTTTTAAAACGCTTCCAAGATTTTCCCAAAAACATATTTAAACGCTTTCATGGCTGCAATAAAACATCTCACACTTCTGATATTTCTGCATTCGGAACGCAAGCAACAGCCCCGGAGTACCTGAAAAAACAGTTATGCTAAACATTGTACTAATTAACCCCGAAATCCCTTTTAATACCGGCAATATCGGCCGTTCCTGCGTAGCCACCGGCACGCGGCTGCATCTAGTGGGAAAGCTGGGCTTTAAAATCGCTTCCAAAGAAATACGCCGCTCGGGCCTGGACTACTGGCCAAATCTGGACTACCGCCGCTATGAAACCTGGGAAGAATTTTTGCAGGTTAACCGGCCGGAGCGCGAACAGCTGTTTTTTATGTCCACCAAAGGGCAGAAAAATTATTGGGACGCGCAGTTTACGGACGGATGTTTTTTATGCTTCGGGGCGGAATCCTGCGGTCTGCCCAAAGATTTTTACGAAAAATATGCCGACCGGCTGTTCACTATTCCCATGACAGGTCCCGTGCGCTCTTTAAACCTTTCTTCTTCCGCGGCTATTACTTTGTTTGAAGCCCTGCGCCAAAACAGAAATTCCTATTTGAAATAAGCACCTAAAAAAGCCCCGTCGGAAAGCGGGGCTTTTTGAAACCATGTGTTAAAAACCAATTGCTTTACAATATTTACTCCCGGTCGGCGTACTGCCACTGCAACTGCGTTCCGTCACCCTTCCATACTGACTTTTAAATGTAATAGTATAAGAATTAGATGAGTCCCGCTGTACCTGCACCGTCACAGAAGAGCTGGACCAACTAATAACAGGCTTCATAAAATACTTGCTTTTTGTAATCCCGGCCACACCGCCATCATCCGTGCTGCCAAATACAAAATTCTCCAAATCCGATGAAGTACCGTAGCTGTTCCCGTTGCGGATATAATAAGCGTTTACGGCCTCGCTGACGGCGGCAGCATTGGCCACTCCTTCCAGGCCGCGGCCCTTTTCCATAGCGGTTTTATAGGTAGGTAACGCCACCGTAACCAGGAGACCCACCACCACCATCACAATTAAAAGTTCAATCAGCGTAAATCCCTTTTTCATACACCCTCCTCTTTGGCTTATTATATAAATTTACGCGGACATTTGGCCGCCTCTTACGTGATATTTTATAGAATACAAGTAATGAACGCCAAACGTTTATTTTGGATCCTGTTTCTATTAAACCTGTTTAATTACATAGACCGGCAGGTGCTTTTTGCCGTGTTCCCGCTGATACAAACGGATCTGCATCTGACGGACTTCCAACTGGGCACGCTGGCTTCTGTTTTTATGCTGGTCTATATGTGCTATGCACCAATAGTCGGTTTTTTTGCTGACCGCCATCCCCGCCAGTACTGGATAGCCGCCAGTGCGTTTATATGGAGTGCGGCCACTTTTTTAAGCGGCTTGGCCAAAAACTATGCCTCCCTGCTCGGGGCGCGCGCATTTATCGGCGTGGGAGAAGGCGGATTCACTACCATTGCGCAGCCTTTTCTGGCGGAACAATATCCTAAGAATAAACGTGCCACCATACTGGCCTACTTCGGGCTGGCATTGCCTGCGGGCAGCGCATTGGGCTATTTGCTGGGCGGACTGATTGGTGCCTCCTGGGGCTGGCGCATGGCGTTTATGCTGGTAGGTGCCCCCGGCCTGCTGATGGCTACTTTGGCTTTTACACGCATCAAAGACCGTGAACACCGCAATTTGGACAACCGGAAAAAACCTGGCTTGGGGCAATATCTTACGCTGTTTCAAAATAAACCGTTTTTATTCTTGTGTTTGGCACACGCCATGCAGACCTTTGTATTGGGCGGCCTGTCTGCCTGGATGCCCACTTATCTACACCGTTTCTTTGGCATGGATGTGGCACGGGCGGGGCTGGTATTCGGCAGTATGGTGATTGCAGCTGGGGCACTGGGTACTTTCCTGGGAGGAAAAATAGCCGACCGGCTGTTAAAAAAAACAAACTATGCCTATTTTTTAGTCATTGCCGCCAGCTTTATCCTGATGATTCCGTTTGCCGGTGCGGGAGTAGTCAGTCACCGGATGCCTTTTTCGCTGATTACATTTTTTATCGCCATGGTGTTTGTTTTCCTGCCGCAGGGCCCTATTAGTGCGGCCCTGGTGGCACTAAGCAGCCGCAAAGTGCGTTCCATGGCGTTTGCGGTAAATATCTTTATTATCCACGCACTGGGGGATGCGCTTTCTCCGGCCCTGCTCGGGCATTTGTCCGATGTATTCGGCTTAAAAATGGCCGTATTGGGCTGTTTATCGGTGCTGCTGCCCGCCTGTTTGTTCCTGCATTTGTCGGTCAAATTTGCCCGCGCGGAAGGCCGTCTGATACGTTACTATGCGCAGGATACGGCAGAAAACTGACATTGTATACCAATAGCAGTTGTAAACATCCGGAACAGCACCCGTTTCCGTAACGCATACTTTCCGCTGTCAGACTGAATTCACTTGCTATACAATCCCGTCTGCCTGACATGTAATTTTTATGCTCGGGGAGCAGACAATCAGTACCACCACCAAAAATTCTATCCGCGTAAAATCAGTCTCTTTTCTGGCCGGACAACGGGACGGAAACCGCGTAAAATGCCACAGGAAAATATGGCATTTTTAACTGCAAAACAGGCTTCCAGGGCGGATTTTCCCCGAAGGGATTACCCAACAAACAAAATTTATCAAAAAAAGACAAGCCTCGTAAAAGGCATCTCCAACCGCATATCCTCGCCAAACAAAAACCCCCGTATACACGGGGGTTTTCACTAAAACGGCCGCCTTTCAGTGCAAACCGATTTTGCACTGGTGGTCTTTTTCATATTCCGCCACGGCGGTTTTTTCTTCGCCTTTGTATTCACCGGTGCGGCGGATCAGCTCGTCAAAGTCTATCGCATGCGCGGGGAACATCGGCCCGTCCACGCAGGCAAAACGCACCTTGCCGTCCACCGTGACGCGGCAGCAGCCGCACATGCCCGTACCGTCCAGCATAATCGGGTTTAGGCTGGCGTAAGGGGCAATGCCCAGCTCCACCATCAGTTTGGAAGTAAACTTCATCATCGGTATCGGTCCAATGACAAAGCCGGCATTGATTTTTTCTCCGGCCTGCACGATGCCTTTAAGCACATCGGTCACCATGCCTTTTTGGCCGTAGGAACCGTCGTCCGTGCACGGCAGGGTAATGTCGGACACGCCTTTCATTTCTTCTTCCAAAATCACCAGGTCTTTGGTGCGCGCGCCCAAAATGGAAATGACTTTGTTGCCCGCGTGCTTTAAGGCTTTGGCGATGGGATACACTTCGGCAATGCCCACACCGCCGCCGACCACGGCCACCGTGCCGTAATTCTGCACGTCAATAGGCGTGCCCAACGGGCCGAGTACGTTTAAAAACTCATCTCCTTTTTTAAACGAATTAAACATAAACGTGGATTTGCCTATGGACTGGATAATGACCGTAATGGTGCCTTTATGGGCGTCCCAGTCCACCAGCGTGACGGGAATGCGTTCTCCGCTTTCGTTGCCGCGCAAAATGACAAACTGCCCCGCGCGCGCCGAGGCGGCCACCTGCGGTTTGTACAGGACGAATTTTACCACCACGTCGTTTAATTGTTCTCTCTCTAAAATTTCATTTTCCCGCATATTATTTCCCCTTTAAATATTCGTTAATGCGCCCCGCGGCCGCAATGCCGTCGTTCATGGCCAGCAGCACCGTTGCGCCGCCGCGGATAATATCCCCTCCGGCATACACGCCGGGCATGGAAGTCTCGCCTTTTTCATTTAACGCGATGACGCCGCGCTCGGTCGTTTTCAGCGCCGGCGTGGTTTTGGCAATCGTCGGGTTGGGGCGCTGGCCGATGGCGGTAATGACGGTGTCAGCCGGCTGTACAAAATCCGACCCCGGGATTTCCACGGGCCGGCGGCGGCCCCGCTCATCGGGTTCGCCCAGTTGGTTGCGCGTAAAGCGTATGCCGGTAACGCGGCCCTGTTCGTCCTGCAAAATTTCTTTGGGCGTTACCAGGTATTCAAACTGTATGCCTTCTTCCTGCGCGTGTTCCACTTCCGCGGCGCGGGCGGGCATTTCCTCACGGCTGCGGCGGTAAGCAATCGTCACCGTTTCCGGCTGCAGGCGCATGGCGCAGCGGGCCGCGTCCATGGCGCTGTTGCCGCCGCCGAGCACCACCACATGTTTGCCCACCTGCACCGGCGTGTCGGTCTGCGGGAACTTATAAGCCTGCATCAGATTAATGCGCGTTAAAAATTCATTGGCGCTGTACACGCCCACGCCGTTTTCGCCCGGAATGCCCAGCATCATGGGCAGCCCCGCGCCGGAGCCGATATACACCGCGTCATATTCTTTTAACAGTTCGTCCAGTTTAATGGTCGCGCCGACCAGCACGTCCGTCTTAAACTTGACGCCCATATCCTGCACGGTTTGTACTTCTTTGTTAATGACTTCGCGCGGCAGACGGAAAGAAGGAATACCGTAGCGCAGCACGCCGCCGTAAGCGTGCAGGGCTTCCAGCACGGTTACGTCATGCCCCGCGCGGCGCAGCTCGGCCGCACAGGCCAGCGAAGACGGGCCGGAACCGATGCACACCACTTTTTTGCCGGTGGAAGCCGCGGGCACGGGCGGTTTTAGGGCGCCTTCGGCGCGCGCGGTGTCGGCCGCGTAACGCTCCAGCCCGCCGATATTGACTGCGCCGAATTTAGCCTTGAGCACGCAGTGCCCTTCGCAGTGTTTTTCCTGCGGGCAGACGCGGCCGCAAATGGCGGGCAGCAGGCTGGTTTTCATAATTTCAGATACGGCCGCACCGGCGTCGCCGGCTTTGATAAAAGCAATAAAATCCGGAATATGCACGCCCACGGGGCAGGCGTTTTGGCACGGATGGGTGGGGCAGTGCAGACAGCGGTCCGCCTCCGCCAGGGCTTCTTCTTTGGTAAACGTATGCGCCACTTCGTCAAAATTTTTGCGGCGCAAAGCGGGATCCTGCTGTTTGCCGTTATTGCGCGGCGCGGAAGGATTTGGCATGGGGAATACCTCCTAATGTAAAAAACAACTGTTCCGAAAAACGGCAGTGTGTTATATTTATTATAGTATATTGAAAATGCGCGGATTTGTTATAAAATATATATTAAACACAGGGAAAAGGAGGAATTTATGAGCGACAGATGCCATTGCCACGCCGAAGGGCTGGCTACTTTTGTGCTGGGGGCCTTAATCGGGGTCACGCTGGGGGTGCTGTTTGCGCCCGCCAAAGGGGAAACGACCCGCCGCAAATTCAAACGCTGGGCCGAAGACACCTATGAAGAAGGCAAAGAAGAGCTGGTCGACCGTGCCCATGAGCTGAAGGAACACGTCCTGGAACGCGCCGGAGAACTCAAAGAAAAATTTGCCGAACACGCCCACGGTGCCAAAGAACGCATGGACGACCTAAAAGAACGCGCCGGAGAACTCAAAGAACGCGTGAGCGGCAAGGCCGAAGAACTCAAACACCGCGCGCTGGAAAAAACCGAGGACCTGCGTGAAAAAGCCGCCGACGGACTGGAAAAAGCCGCCAAAAAGCTTCGTTAAGCGTGCCCGCTTTATCCAGATGAAAAAAGAATCCCCCGGCCGAGCCGGGGGATTCTTTTTCCCGAAACACTCTGGGCTTTCCGGGGTGTTTTCAAATCTCTAAAAATGAGGCGGATTTGTTCTTATTGTTTTAAAATCCCAAACTTTTGCACACCTGCGCACATTTGGAAGACGTTCCCCCGCAGCTGTCCTGCCCGTAATTCGGATCTTGCTGTAAATATATCGTGAAATAACAGGCATATTCTTTTTTCCCGGGGGTTTCGCTCAGGCCGCCCGTCATTTGCCCTACATGGCCAACTTCATTAATGAGCTGATTTATCCAGGTGTTGTTTTCCCATAAGGCGCAGCCCGCATTATAATTGCAGTCGGAAACCGATATTCCCTTGGGAACCTGTATATCCAAATTGTTAAAATCGTCCGTATATGTCCCGTTTGCCATATAGTAGCGTTCCTGCGCATCCCGGATGGAACGCATAATCGGCAAAAGGCCGGACATTTTACTTTTCATGACTGCCGTTTGATACTGCGGCAGGGCAATCGCTGCCAGTATGCCAATGATTAAAACGACAACCAACAATTCAATAAGCGTAAATCCTTTTTTCATTTTTTCCTCTGCAATGGGGATTAAACGACCTAACATCAACGGCGACGGCCTTTCATTTTCCCCCTGTATAGGGTATCAAAAAAAACAAGTCAACAGGAGAGGTTTTCCCGACAAAAAACGGCATGGCCGCAGTGCAGCGGGTACTGCCGCATCCTTGGGGGAACTTTTACATGCAAACACGGTAAGGCCGCATCTGCCCCGGCACCGGTTTTGAACGTTATCACGCGATGGCTGCCTGGCAGCCCGGATGCCGGACAATGCACACACAGCAAAAAGTTTTTGGGCCGGGACACGGAGTGCAGAGCACCGGGCGGAGATAAAAAAGGATGGGTCGTAACATAAAATACCCCCGGGATGAGAGCGCCGGGGGTATTTGCCGAACCGCAAAGCGGCCCGGCAGGGGGGATGGGTTAAATGGGCATAAAAAAGGCAGCATTTGTTTTAGAAGTAGTCACACGTCCCAAACAAAGCTGCCTTCCCATGTAATGCTTTACATGGAAAACACAGCCTTGTTTTTAGGTGACTACCGCCATCCGTATCGGACGGCTGTTCCCTTAAGGGACTAAAAACAAAGCATTAAAACGGCAATTATCCTACGGCTAAAAAATCCTCCTTTTCCCGTACGCGCCGCGGCGGGGATATGGCCGCCGGGCGCGCGGCAAAGGAGCGTGATCTCTCCTTTACGCTTACGGGGTAATCCCTTCAGAAAACCCCATCCCCGGAACAATAAAAAAGGCAGCGCTTGCGTTAAGGGTAGTTGTCACACAACCGATAACGACGCTGCCTCACTGTGTAATGCTTTACACAGTTAAATGGCCACGCCGTTTTCGGGGTGACAACTTCCGGCGGTTACACCGAATGTTCCGCGCAGAACGCGGACCCAAAAACGAGCCTATTTAACCTTTCAAATTAAACGAGTATGTTTACTCTAAACCCATTATGGCAAAAAGCACATACAAAAGTAAACCCCCTTCCGAAGAAGGGGGTTTGTAAAACATAACCGTACAAAACGCTTAACGTTTGGAAAACTGGAAGCGTTTTCTGGCGCCGGGCTGGCCCGGTTTCTTTCTTTCCACCATACGGGGGTCGCGGGTCAGGAAACCGGCTTTCTTGACGGTTTTCTTCAGCTCTTCGCTGATTTCGGCCACGGAGCGGGCAATGGCGTGGCGCAGCGCGCCCGCCTGAGAGGAAATCCCCCCGCCCTGCACTTTGGCGGTGACGTCATATTCTTTGTCCAGGCTGGTGATCACCAGCGGAGCTTTTACGGTAGCCTGGTATTTTTCATGACCCTTGAAATAGTCGGCCAAGGCTTTGGCGTTGACGGTAATCACGCCCGTGCCTTTTGCCAGTCTGGCCTGCGCGACGGAAGTTTTGCGGCGGCCGGTTTTAATTTCTTTGGTATTGTTCATAAAAACTTATCCCTCTTATTTGGCAAATCTGCCGGCGAATTCATGCTCTTCACCGCTGAACAGGCGAAGGCGTTTGAGGCGCGGGGCGCGCAGGCGGTTAACGTCCAACATGCGTTTAACGGCCAGTTCCAGCACTTTGGTGGAATCCTTTTCAAACTGGCGTTTGAGCGGGGTTTCCTTGGCGCCTTTGGCGTAGCCGGAGTGGGAGAAATAAATTTTTTCTTCCATTTTGTTGCCGGTTACTTTGATTTTATCCGTATTGGTCACAACGACAAAATCACCGCAGTCCATATGAGGGGTATAGGTTCTTTTGTGTTTGCCCATCAGCAGCACGGCCACACGGGTGGCCAGTCTGCCCAGGGTTTGGCCCGAGGCGTCAATATGATGCCATTTACGGGTGGTTTCAACTTCCTTGACGGAAGGCAGAAAAGTTTTCGTCATAATTTCTTGTTTACCTTTTGTTATTAAAGCGCAGCGGAGTGGTGGCCGCCGCATTAATGACTCGTGGTTTCCTGTATATTATACCAAAACAAAAAGGCCGTGTATAGGGAAAATTAAAAAGACAGGCTCTCAAACAGCGCGCGGATGTCCGTCAGCGTCTCCAGGCGCACAAAACGCCCGCGCACATCGGCCGCCCCCGCAAAATCGCGCAGCCAGTAGCCGGCGGTTTTTTTGCTGCGGCCCACGCCTATTTTTTCCCCGTAGCGGGCCACATTTTCTTCTATCAGCGCCAGATAAATGTCTATCCGCCGACGCTGGGTCATCGGGACAGGCTTTTCCCCCGCCAGCTCACAGGCGATATCCCTAAAAATAAACGGATTGCCCACCGCCGCACGGCCCACCATAATGCCGGCACAGCCCGCGTCAAAAAATTTTTGGGCGGTTTGGCCGTCTTTGATGCCGCCGTTGCCAAGGACGGGGATTTTGACCGCCGCGCACACTTTGGCCAGTGCATCCAAATCCGGCTCCCCATTATGCACATTTTCCGCCGCGCGGGCATGAATGATTACGGCCGAGGCCCCTTCATTTTCCGCCACGCGGGCGATTTCATCGCCCAGCAAAACGCCGCTTTTGAGTCCGATACGCGTTTTGAGCGTAACGGGCACGCTGACGGCTTTGACTGCCGCCGCCACCAGCCGGCCCAAATGTGCGGGGTCTTTCATCAGCACGCAGCCTGCGCCGGCTTTATTGATTTTCTTTACGGGGCAGCCCGCATTGATGTCCACGATATCGGCCCCGCGGGCCTGGGCGGCGCGGGCGGCCTCGGCAATGGTTTGTTCGTCCGAACCGAAAATCTGCATGGATACGGGCTTTTCCCGCTCGTCCACCCGCAACATGCGCAAGCTGCGCGGGTTGGCGTAATGCAGGGCATGGGCTGACACCATTTCGGCACAGACCACGCCAGCGCCGCCGCGCAGACACAAAGCGCGAAACGGTCCATCTGTTACGCCGGCCATGGGAGCCAGCCAAATATTATTTGGAGCAGTAAAAGCACCAATTTTAAGTGCACGCACAGGAACGGTCATTTGGCTTTTCTCCAGCGGCCGCCTTCCGGCATATCAATGCGCGGCCGACCGGACAGGCACAGTCTCATGACCGTGCGTACTTCCACTTGTGTGTTTTTAAATTCCAGAGAATCAATAAAACCGTCATGCCCGGCACCCCCGGCCAGCATATGGTCTGTTACGGCCACGCGGTAAACCTTTTGACGCTCCAGCGGCACACCGCCAACCGATACGGCCCGCACGCGGTTACCAACCGGAGCAGCCGGGTCATATGTAACTGTCAGGCCGGAAATTTGCGCAAAATTATGCGGTACAGACAACCCGGCTTCCAGAGCACGCCACAAAGCAATGCCTTTAATGTCTAAAAAGGTAATATGATCCGCGTACGGATACACGCCGTACAAATCATATTGGGTGACGGCCCCGGCCGGCAAATTGGCGCGCAGGGAATCGGCATTCACTACGGCGGCGTCCGCTTTGGCCCAGCGGCGCAGACAATCCGCCGTCCAGTCCCCCAGTTCAGACTCCGCGTCCAAGTTTCCCTTTAATTCTTTTTCCAGCTTCCCCGCCGGACGGTTCATCTGTCCGCGCGCCGCGCGGCGCACCGCGGCCACTTTTTCCGCCACGTCCCGGTCTTCGCCAAAATCGCGGCGATATAAAACAATATCTTCAAAGCGCACATCCGTCAGCTCTTTGTTTTTATTAAAGAACAAAGCCACTCGGCCCACCCCGTCCAGCTTGGACCCCGGATATACAATCAGGGTATTATTAATCTTTTCCGTTTCCGCCGCGTCACGCCCCAGGTTGGAACTTAAAATGATGTCTATACCGTCCACTTCGCGCGCCAAAGCGGCGTCCGTCAGGGCGGATTCATCGTCAGAGGACCCCAGCGCGCTGATAAGCACCACCACATCGGCTCCTTTTTCGCGCAGGGTTTGCACGGCTTGTTGGGCGGCGGTAATTTCATCGCTGATTTCCAACCCTGCCAAACGTCTTTTTCCTTCCGAGGCCTGGCGGCTGACAATGCCAAATATCCCAACTTGGTATTCCCCCGCGCGGGCCAAGAGCCACGGGCGGGCGCCGGCGGGAAGTTTGTCATTTACGGTAACATTGGAGAGGATAAACGGAGCGGGTGAGTTTTTAATAATTTGGCTCAAAGAAACCCAGCCATACGCCAAATCTTTTTCAGTAAACAAACGCCCCGCATAGGGCAAGGTGGCGGCCGTCGTATTAAAATACTCTCCCTGAGAAAGCGTACCCTCAGGCGTTTGGGCAAACCAGTTTCCTCCTTCCAAGAGTACAAAAGGGACTGTCTGCTTATCCAAAAAAGCCTTTAGAACGGAAAGGCCGCCCGTTACCTCGTTGCCGTAACGCGGCTCGGGCCGCGACCAGAATACGCCCTCTATGTCAGAAGTAAAAAACAAATAGGCAGAGGGTTCCTCCTGTTTGGTGCAACCGCCAAAACATCCGGCCAGCAGACAGAAAGCAATAAGATAACGGACGGCTTTACACATTATTCAAATTCCACAATACGGCCCGTCTCCACGGGTTTTACCGGGGACTGTGCTTTAATACCGTTTTCCAACACGCTGCGGATAGTCACATCCGGCACCATTTCTTTTTCGGAGTCTTTTATTTTTTTAAACGGCCAGCCCTCGCTGCCGCCGTAACCGATATACGCATTGGTGGCCAGCGTATATTTTTTATGGTTTTCCACGGGCTCCCCGTCCACAAAAAGCTGCAGGTCTTTGACTTTGCCTTTCTTGTTGCGGTACGTAACAGTCAGTCCCGAATACGTAAACAGGCTGCGCGGCAGGAGTGATTTTTTGACCAGATATTTTAAAAATTTGCCGTCCACCGTCATTTTTACAATACCGTTGTCAAACGGATGTATGTCGGTAGTGTCTCGGCGGGTGACAGGGCCTTTCTCCATATCCGTACGGGTACCGCCGTTGTTATGCACAAAAATCTGCGTGCCGGCAGCGGCGCGGCCCAAATCGGCAATCCAGTCGTTAAGCGGGCCGTCTTTATGCTCTGGTACGGAAGAAACACGGGTAATGGTTTCCGCCGCTTCGCCAAAGACTTCGTCCATGCCGGGCTCTTTTAAAGACTGGGCATACTCGGCAATATCTTCGTCTTCTCCGACTTCATCAATAATCAGCGGAATCAGCTCCGACTTGGCAGAAACAAATTTGCCGGTTTTGTCATCGGTTTTTATGGTAATTTTACTGACGTTTTGCAGGTAGCAGCCGCTTTCCACAAATAAAACCCCGTTAATATATTCGTTTTGCACAATGTTATGCACATGTCCGCCCAGCACCACATGCACGCGTCCGCCGAATTTCTTGCCGATCTGCCCCACATACGCCTGCGTGCCGTGTTTCACGTCGCGCAATCCGTCATGCACCAGCACGACCACCACATCCGGATTTTCTTTTTCCACTTCTTCCAACGCTTTTTTCAGCGCGGGCAGCGGCTTGGTAAATTTATAGGTTTTGTCGTCATTGGTAGGATAGCGGTTGGCCAGCCCGATAACGGCCACGCTGACGCCGTCCACATCAAAAATTTTATACGGTTTAATCAGCGGCGGATATTTGCCGGTTTTGCGCTCCAGGAAATTGGCCGCCAATACCGGAAATTTCAAATTCTGCAAAATAGGTTCCAGTGCTTCGTCGCGAAAGTCAAATTCATGGTTGCCGATAGTGGTGGCCTGATAGCCCAGCGCATTCATCAAAGCCACGGCTTTGAGCCCTTTGGAACTTTTTGTTTCGGCCGTACCGTTGGCAAAGTCCCCGCTGTCCAACAACAAATAAGGTTTTTCTTCTTCGTCCAACACTTCGGCCAGCGCGGCAAATCCGCCCTGCCCGTGTTTAGGGTAAAAAAATCCGTGCGTATCGCTGGTGTGGTAAATCACCGTCGTCTTGGCAAAAAGGCCAAGTGCGGCAAATGTCAGTGCCAAAAATAAAAATAGTTTTTTCATGGGCTCTCCTCTCCGGTAAAACCGCCCCTGCGGCGGGCGAAAACAGCTGATTTTATCCTATCAAAAACAAAACGCCCGCTTCAAGGCGGGCGTTTTCACCGGCAAAATCCTTCCGTTTAATTCTTCGCCGCGTTCATGCGCGAGAAAGGCGATATTTTGCGCAGGTTTTCAATAATGCCGGGCAAAACTTCCAGCACTTTGTCCACCTCTTCTTCCGTCGTTTGTTCCGACAGCGAGAAACGTACCGACCCGTGCGCAAATTTAAAATCCACACCCATGGCCCGCAGCACGTGCGACGGCTCCAGCGAGCCCGACGTACAGGCCGAACCGGAAGAGGCACAAATGCCGTATTCGTTTAAATGCATCAAAATAGCTTCCCCTTCCACATAGCCGAAGCTGATATTGACGGTATTGGGCACGCGGTTATCCGGGTCGCCGTTTAACTTGCTGTCGGGGATAGAGGAAAGCAGGCCGTTTTGCAGTTTGTCACGCAGGGCGGCCATACGGGCCAAACTGCCGTCGGACAAACGTGTTTTGGCCAGCACGGAGGCCGTCCCCAGCCCCACAATGTAAGGAATGTTTTCCGTTCCGCCGCGGCGCCCTCTTTCCTGGTGGCCGCCCATCATAAAGCCCGTAAAGCGCGTACCGCGCCGCACATACAGGGCTCCCACGCCTTTGGGCGCGTGGAATTTATGGCCGGAAAGCGAAAGCATGTCTATGGGCGTATTTTTTACGTCAAAAGGCAGCTTGCCTATAGCCTGCACGGCGTCTGTATGAAACAATGCGCCGTATTCTTTGGCCAGCGCGGCAATTTCCGGCACGGGGAAAATGGTACCCGTTTCGCTGTTAACCCACATCACCGACACCAACGCCGTATCCCCATCCAGGGCTTTTTTATACTGCTCCATATTGAAACGGCCCTGCGCGTCCACACCGATATAGTCCACTTTATATCCCTGCGTTTCCAAATAAGAATACGGGTGCAGGACGGCAGGATGTTCCACCGCCGAAGTAATAATATGCTTTTTCTGCGGATAGCTGCGTATGGCCGAAAAAATGGCAGTATTGTCGCTTTCCGTGGCGCAGGAGGTGAAAATGATTTCATCGGGGTAGGCCGCGCCGATTAAATCGGCCACTTCGCTGCGCGCAATGTCCATGGCTTTTTTGGCTTCCGCCGCCAGCGGATACATAGAGGAGGCATTGCCGTATTTTTCCGTAAAATACGGTATCATCGCTTCCGCCACGGCCGGCGCCACGCGCGTGGTGGCGTTGTTATCCAGATAAATCAGTTTCACGCATTCCCCCTTCAGGCCTGCTCCACGGTAATGGAGGGGTCCAGTTTTTCTTTCAGCGTTTTTTCCACAAAGCCCTTCAGCGTCACAGGCGCGGCCATGCAGCCGCTGCACATGCCCAGCAGACGCACTTTGACGGCCGAGCCGTTCACGTCCACCAGTTCCACACTTCCGCCGTCGGCGTTTAGCTGCGGGCGGACGTCTTCTTCCAGCACTTTTTCAATGCGTTTGATTTTTTCCACAATGGTCAAATCGGCAAATTTTTTGTCCTTGGCCGGCTCCGGCGCGGGCACCGCGCAGGAATTGACCTTGTCCAAAATTTTCTGTATTTCTCCTTTGCACTGCCCGCAGGCGCCGCCGGCCTTGGTGTAAAAAGTTACCTCTTCCACCGTTTTTAAGTGATTGGCGCGTATAGCTTTAATAATCGCTTCTTCGGACACGTTAAAGCAGTGGCAGACGATTTTTTCGGCCTGCTGTTCAAACACCACGGGCTTGCCGCCCTGGCGGTAGCTTTGCACGGCCGCTTCCAGCGCCTCCATACCCATTACGGAACAATGCATTTTTTCAGCAGGCAGAGAGCCCAGCTCATCAGCAATGTCCTGGTTGGTGATTTTGGAGGCCTGCTCCAGCGTTTTGCCTTTAATCATCTCCGTCAGCACGGACGAAGAAGCAATAGCGCTGGCACAGCCGAAGGTTTCAAATTTGGCGTCCTCAATGACTTCCGTTTCTTTATTGACTTTTAACGTCAGTTTCAGCGCGTCGCCGCACACCAGGCTGCCTACCTGGCCCGTGGCGTCGGCGTTTTCAATGGCGCCCACATTGCGCGGGTGCCGGAAATGGTCCATTACTTTATCGGTATAATCCCACATACAAACTCCTTTACCTTTATTATATTATACCATTCCGCGCCGGGGCCGGCGGCGGCACGGGGGAGCTGTTTTGCACTATACGCACCCGTGCGCGGCGGGCGCATATTTTGCTAGAATGAGTTGCTATGGAAATCAGCCGCGTACTGCTCGTCTGTCATCCGGCCCGCCAAAACGCCGCTCAAACGGCCCAACAGCTGGCGGATTTTTTGCGTTCCAAAGACATACGCTGTGAAATTTTAAACGATTACCGCCATATCCCCAAATACCCGCTGGCGGATTTATGCGTCAGTTTGGGCGGGGACGGCACCGCGCTGCGCTGTGCGCGCGCCACGGCGCCGCTGCAAATGCCGCTTCTGGCGGTCAACTGCGGCAGCCTGGGTTTCCTTTCCGCCTGCGAAGAAGCCGAAGCACTGCATTGCTTGCAACAAATTTTAGACGGCAACTGCCAGATTACCCGCCGCCTGCTTTTAAGCGCCGACATTGTGCGCGCCGGCCAGAAACCCGTCACCAATTTGCTGGCTTTTAACGACTGCGTGATTAAAACCCTGCAGCCGCGGGCATTCCCTCTGCGGGTACAATATAACGGCACGGAGCTGAAAAATTATTACGGGGACGGGCTGATTGTATCCACGCCGGCGGGCTCTACGGCCTATTCGCTGGCCGCGGGCGGGCCGATTGTGGAGCCGGATTTAGAGGTGCTGTTGCTGACGCCCATTTGTCCGCACAGTTTGACGGAACGGACCCTGTTGCTGCGCGCGGAAGGGGAGCTGGTGTTTTCCCCCGCGTTTGCCAACGCGCAGGACCGCGCTTCCGTGAGTTTGGACGGGCAAAACGATTATGAACTGCAAAACGGCGACCGCGTCATTTTGCGCCGCGCCAAACACGAAGCGCGCCTGGTCAGCGCCGGAACATACGACTTTTTCGCCCGCCTGCGCGAAAAACTGGAATGGGGGACGCGCCGTGCTTAAAAAACTTTCCGTACGTAATTTTGCCGTCATTTCTTTTGTGGAATTTGAGCCCAAAACCGGCCTGAACGTCTTTACCGGCGAAACGGGCGCGGGCAAATCCGTGGCGATATCGGCTTTAAGTTTTGCGCTGGGCGCGCGCGGATCGGCTTCGCTGATTAAAGACGGCGCGGACAAACTGGAAGTACGCGCCGAATTTGACGCCTCCGGCCTGCCGCATGCCCTGTTGCAAAAATACGCCGCCGGAGAAAAAACCCTCGTTTTTACCCGTACTTTGGACCGCAAAGGCAAAAGCAAGGCCTTTATCAACGGCCGCGCCGTACCCGCCGCCGCACTGGCGGAACTGGGCAAAGAGCTGGTGGATTTTCACGGCCAGCACGAACACCAAAGTCTGTTGCGCGCTGACGTGCAGCTACGCCTGCTGGACACTTTTGCCGGCCTGACGCGGGACGCGGACAAAACCGCACGCGCCTACCGCACCTGGAAAGACGCGCAGGCCCGCCTGGAAGCGGCGCAGATGAGCGAGCAGGAAAAAGAACGCCTGCTGGATTTATACGCATTCCAGCTCAAAGAAATAGAAACCGTCAACCCCAAAGAAGGCGAAGACCTGGAGCTGGAACAAAAACTGCCGCAGATGAAACACGCCGGCCGCCTGGTGGAACTGGCGGGCGAAGCATATGAAGATTTATACGGGCGGGAAGACAGCGCCGTCACGCTTTTGGGCCGCGCCGCGCGCCTGGCGCGGGACATGGCGGAGCTGGACGAAAATGCTTCCGCCGTGGCCGATGCCCTGGCCAACGCCGAAACCCTGCTTTCGGACGCCGCCGCCGATTTAAACGCTTACCAAAGCGGCTTAAACGCCGACCCGCAAACGCTGGACGAAATGCTTACCCGCCATGAAAAACTCAAACGCCTGAAACTCAAATACGGGCCGGAAATTTCCGACGTATTAAACAACGCCGCGGAACTGAAAACCCAGACGGACAACCTGCAAAATTCCCAGCTGCATGAAGAAGAAATGCGCCGCGCCGAGCAAAGGGCCCGCGCGGAGCTGGACGCTTTGTGTGAAGAACTGCACGCCAAACGCAGCGCGGCCGCCCAAAAGCTGGCCAAACGGCTGGAAAAAGAGATCACACCGCTGGGCTTTGAAGGACTGCGCTTTGAAATCACCGTGGAAATGGACGCGGAAAACCCGGGCCCGGCGGGAGCCGACACCGTGGAATTTTTATTCTCCCCCAACCCGGGGCAGGCCCCAAGGCCGCTGGCGCTGGCCGCCTCCGGCGGGGAACTTTCGCGCGTCATGCTGGGGCTGAAAACCGTGCTGGCGGGCGAAGTGCCCGTCATGGTATTTGACGAAGTGGACAGCGGCGTGGGCGGACGCACTGCCGCGCTGGTAGGTCAAAAACTGCATACCGTGGCACAGGGACGCCAGGTATTATGCGTAACGCATTTGGCTTCCGTAGCCGCGTGCGCAGACGCATTTTTCCACATAGAAAAACAAACCGACGGCAAAACAACCGACGTTACCCTGTCCACGCTGGACGGCGACGCTGTCACGGCGGAAATCGCACGCATGCTGGGCGCCGCTTCGGAGCAGGACCAAACCGCCCTGCGCCA
Organism: uncultured bacterium; assembly: GCA_949296525.1. GTDB lineage: Bacteria > Elusimicrobiota > Elusimicrobia > Elusimicrobiales > Elusimicrobiaceae > Avelusimicrobium. Next base: position 95,499 of record CASFOP010000001.1, read on the forward strand.
CGCGCGGGAAATGTTACAACGCGCACGGGCGGACTAGTCTTTTTTCTTACAAATAAATTCTTCCTTATTCCCCCGCTTTTGATACAATATATTTGTGAACGGGGAAGGGGTTTCCCTCCCGAATTTGAAACACAAGGAGCATACCATGGCTTGCAAAAATAAATGGTGGCCGCATAACTGGTTGTGCCTCAGAGGGCTGTACTGGGTTTTCGTGGCCATTTTTTACATCATCTTGGCAATTACCGTTTACCAATTGGGCAACTCCATAGTTTACATCTTCAGAACGTGGAATAACCCGATGGTGGACACCGGGGCACACTGGCTCGGCCTGCTGGGCTTCCTGATTGCTGCCGTCAGCTATATGCTGATCCCCCTGACTGTGGCCGTCATCCTCAAAACCTTGCGCAAAATCAAAGGGGCGGTCGCCCCGTGCTGCTGCGAGGCCAGACACGAAGAAGCCGCTGTACAGGCTACCGTCACCAGCACCGAAGAAGAAAAGAAGTAAACCGTTTAAGAAGGCGGCGCCCTTCGCGCCGCCTTCTTTTGTCTGTAAGCCGGAGCGTTCCATGAAAAAAAGCCTTTCCCTTTTTTTATCCCTTTTCCTTTTTTCCCTGTCGTTTGCCGAAACCGTCAAACTTAAAGACGGCACTTTTATCAGCGGGTCCATTTTATCCCAAACCGAATATACCATTAACATGACCACCCCTTACGGCCCCGTGGTGCTCAACCAGCGCGACGTGGAGGCCGTACTGCCCGACAAACACCGCATTTATTTAAAAGGCGGTACGCAGATTATAGGCGTGATTTTGGATTTGGACGAATTTAACATGACCCTGCAAACCGACGAAGGCGTAGTCAATATTGACATGCCGCAAATCGTGTCCATTGAAGTATACGATTACGACCAGGGCAACGCGGCGCAGAAACTGGCCGAAGAAAACCAGGCCCGCCAGGTGGCATTGGTGGCCGCAGCGGCGGCGGCCCAGCAGGTAACGCTTTCCACAGCCACGGCTGCAGCGTCACCGGTCGTTCTCCCCCCGACAGTTACTGCGGCTGCCGCAGGCACAACGGCCGGCGGGGCCGTACAGGCACAGGGGGGCTTAACCTTTGATGCCGATATTGACCGTGTTTTTGACGTACAGAAGGCCGAAGTAGTCAACGGGCAGGTACAAACCGTGCAGGAAATTTCCGCTGCGGAAATACGCGCACAGCGCGCGGCGCAGCAATTAAATGATGAGCAGGCTTTCTTAAACAGCGGCCGCGGGGCATCCGCCGCACAGACTGAAGAGTCCATTGCCAAAACCGCAGAAGCTGCCCGCAGCGGCAAGCTGGAAGAAATCCGCACCGCCGAAGCCAAACGCGCCCAACGGCCCAAAGACAGCGCGACGGACAAATACTTTGCCATATCGGTAGGGGCCCAAGCCAATGATTTAAAATTGGATAACACGGAACGGGCCGGATTTGCGAACTCGGATTCTTATGACGTAGGCGGCACGGGCGTACGCGCCGAAGCGGCATTTTTGTGGAGAATAAAAAACAGCAACCTGTGGCTGGGACCGTCGCTGGCTTTCTCCAACATTCCCAATTCTTCTTTTTATGACCTGGATCCCGCCATAGAAGAGGCCAATCAAAGCGCCATAGATGACGGGCGCGAAGAGCCCTACCCCGCGGGTTCGGACCGCAATGTACATACCAGCGGGCAGGTGATTGATATCTTGGTCAAGGCCAACTACTATTTCAACCCGGACGATCTGTTTTCCATTTATGTCACAGCCTCCGGCGGATACCGGATGCTTTCCCTCAATTACCGCGGCGTCATTACCAGCGAAACTATCAGTTCTGACGGTTTCCTGGGCTCTGCAGGTTTGGGGGTGGAAACCCACTTTGACGATCTGATGCTAGGCTTGGAAGTACAGGAATTTTTCACTCCCTACTCCTCAGAGCTGAAAGATTCTTCCTCGGCCAATTTGGTGGTCTCGGCAAAATTCAGCTGGAAATTTTAATGAATATCCTTATCCTGCCAAACAGTATGAAAGGATCTTTAAGCGCGCGCCAAACGGCGCGCGTTTTATCCCGCGCGCTGGGCAAAAGACACAAAGTGAAAAGTTTTCCTCTCTCTGACGGCGGGGACGGTTTTATAGATTTCTTTAAAGCGCTTCATCCCGCCGCACGTACCGTGCGCCTGCACGCCAAAAATGCGTTTTTAAAAGAAGCTCCGACTTCTTATCTATGGCTGCCCGAAGAAAAAACCGCCGTGCTGGAAACGGCGCGCATTTGCGGCCTGGGCACGGCCAAAAAAGAAGAACTGGACGCGCTGGGCGCCTCGTCTTTCGGCGTAGGGGAAGTGCTGCGCCACGCCGTCAACCGCGGGGCCAAAAAAATTTATGTAGGGCTGGGCGGCGTGGCCTGCAATGACGGCGGCGCCGGTATTGCGCGCGCACTGGGCGCACGGTTTTTGGATGCCCGCGGGCGCGAACTGCCTAACGGGGCAAAACCCCTTTTGCATCTGGCCCGCATTGAAATGGAAGCACTGCGGCAGCATATACGCGGTGTAAAAATTTATGCGGTGGCGGACGTCACCAATCCCCTGCTGGGCCCCAAAGGCTCCGCCCGCGTGTTTGGCCCGCAAAAAGGCGCCACCCCCGCACAGGTGCGCACGCTGGAAAAAGCCTTATCCGTTTATGCCCGTGCGGTCAAAAAAGCTACGGGAAAGAACCCGGCCCGCACGCCTTCCACGGCGGCGGCGGGCGCTTTGTGCGCGGGGCTTTACGGACTGTTGGACGCGCAAATTATTTTGGGAGCGGATTTCTTAAAGTCCCGTCTGCCGCTGGGAAAATGGACAGAACAAGCGGATTTGGTTATTACGGCGGAAGGCAAGCTGGACGGGCAAACCCTATATGGAAAAGCACCGCTGGCGGTTATCACCGCCGCGGCACGCGCCCGCAAACCGGTGCTGTTTATCTGCGGGACTTACGAAGAAAACGCATTAAAGAAACTGCCCAAAAACCTGCATTTAACCGTCGTAGCCCTGGCAGACTTTGCCAACAATACACAGGACAGCATGGCTCATGCCGCCAAATATATACGCCTCCTGTGCTGCCACATATAATCAGGACGGTTCATGCATTTCACAAGTGCCCAGGACACATCCGGATTGCCGGCCCTAAAACACACCGTCCGGGCCCCGCATAATTTTTCCGCACGTTCTAAAAAATTCCTTCAAACGTATGGCACAGCAAATCCCCTTTCCGGGTACGGGCGCTGCATTTAAAACGTTCGTCCGTATTCCCATTGTGGGCATAGTAAAAAAACAAACAGGCATCCGCCGCACGCGGGCAAGAAGTACTTCCGTCGGCGTTTTCCCCCGGGCAATAACACACCCGCATCCACCCCTCCGCATTCATGCCGCTCCCATCATTTTGGCTGACATTGTCCAGCAGCCAGTCCGTCCCGCACAAAATTTCATTATGAGAACCCTGCCCGCGCAGCCGGCAATCCGGCGGAATCTGTACATCCAGCTGCCTGACATCAAAAGCGTATTTCCCGTTGGCCATATAATATATTTCCTGTGCATCCGCCAAGGTACGGGCCACCGGCATAAAGCTCATAAAACGGCTTTTAAGCACGGCCTTTTCATATTGAGGCAAGGCAATGGCCGCCAGGATACCGATAATTAAAACTACCACTAACAGCTCTATAAGTGTAAATCCCGCGTTTTTTTGCATACGGACTCCTTTTTCCCTTAAAGACAGAAAAAGTGTAGCAAAAAAAAAAAACGACGCAACTCTCCGACGGTAAAAGGCCGGCCCGGGCCGTCCTGCCAAACGGGAAAATACCAAAAAAATCCCCGCACAGGGCGGGGTAAAAAATGTGGTAAAAACTTTTTATTTCAGCATATGCAAAATATCTTCCGGTCTTTCCGCCATATATTTGGGATGATAAACCGCCAGCTCTTCCCTCGTCCGGAAGCCCCATGTTACGGCACAGGCATCCACTCCGGCATTGCGGGCGGTTTGCATATCCACGTCCGAATCCCCCACATACAGGGTATCCGGCTCCGTAATGGCGGTTTGGCGCAAAATGTCTTTGACAAAAAGCGGATCCGGCTTGGTAGGCAGCCCTTCGCGCTGGCCCAACACGGCGGTAAAGGCAATTTGCGGAAAATAATGTTTTACCAGTTCCACCGTAGCAGCCTGGTATTTATTGGAAGCGACGGCCAGTTTGAGCCCTTGTTTTTGCAAAGCCTCCAGGACAGAAGGGATGCCGTCATAAGGTTTTGTCAGCTCCGTGCCGTGCACGTCATAATACGGCACGAACAACTCCCGCACGCGCAGGATATTTTCCTGTGTGCGCGCGGACTCGGGCAGGGCCCGTTCAAACAGCTTGTTAATGCCATTGCCCACAAAGCGCAGATAAGCCTGCGTCGGATGCAGAGGATAATGCAGCTTTTCCAAAGCCTGGTTGGTGGCGGCGGCCAAATCTGCGATGGTATTTAAAAGGGTTCCGTCCAAATCAAAAATAACCAATTTTTTCATATATATATTTTAGGAATTTTGAAAGAACAAAAAAACGGCTGATCGAATAAAACAAAAGCGTTTAAATTTGGAAATTTGTTGGAAGATATCTGACCAACAACTAAGTCAGCCATGCAAGTGCTTTCCCGCGCAACTGAAAAACACGCACAAGCATGCATGATTTTGAAAATTTGAGATGATAAGGCCCCGCTTAGTTGCGCCGCTGCGTAATGGCAATTACGTAAGGCGCAAGGCGGGGCCTTAGGGCTCAAATTTGCAAAATTGTTTGCTACACCAAACCCGGCAGCCGAATCAGCCGTGCCATGCCGTCCCAGGCAACTGAAAACTGCACTCCGGCAACCCTGATTTTTCAAATTTAAGATGATTTTGCCGGATGTAGTTGCCGCACCGCATAGCGCCAGCTATGTAAGCGGCAAGAGACGGCAAAAGCGCTTAAATTTGGAAAATTGTTGGAAGATATCTGAGCGGCAACTGAATAGGCCGTTATAAATACTTCTTGTAGAAATCCGCCAGCCGCTGCTTATATTCATACCCGCCCACTTCGGCGCATTTATTATGCTTGGCTCCGGGCACCAGCCAAATTTCTTTGGGCTCTCCGGCACATTTAAACAGCATTTTGGCCTGTGCAGCAGGCACCAGATTGTCATAGCGTCCGTGAATGATAAACACCGGCCGCGGGGAGATTTTGGGAATATTATATTTGGGGCTGTAGTGCTCCGGATTGGCAGCCAAATTACGGCGCATATAATGCAGCACAATGGGCATCAGCGGGAAATACGGCAGCTTATTATGTACCCAGGCCCAGCGCGACACCGCACGGCGGAACGAATAATAAGATGCTTCCGCCACCACACATTTGATTTCAGGGTTTTGTGCCGCTTCGCAAATAGCCACCATTCCGCCCATGGACATACCGTAAAGGCCGATTTTTTCACAGGCAAAGGGACGGGTGTCTTTCAAAAATTGAATGGCCGCCTGCAAATCTTTCACTTCCAAATAACCTATGGAACTGACCGTCCCGCCGCTTTCCCCCAGCGCGCGGAAATCAAAATACATCAGGTTATACCCCAGGTCATGCAGAAAATAGGTGTTTTTAAACACGTCGCCGCGGTTCATACCCCAGTCGTGCATCAGAACAATGGTTTTTTCTGATGACGGATTGGGGATAAACCACCCCTTAATCTGCACGCCGTCTTCCGTCTTAAAATACACATTTTCAAAAGGCAGTTTATACTGGTCCGGCCATATGTCCAGCGGTTTGCGCTTGGCCACCGGATGAAGAGCCTTGTTGGCAATGCGCGCACAACCCCACACCGTTCCCAATACGATGAGAATTAATACGACCAGAATAATCAGTAAGATGGAAAGCATATGCTTATTTTATAAAATATCCTGTCATACGCGCAGGCCGCTTCAGCGCGCCAGCACATGTTTAAACACGCGCGGCAGTTCGTCCGCCGTGTCTGAAGCCAGCACACAGCGATCCGTCAGGCGTTTGGCGGCCAAATCCCCGCACAGCCCGTGCAAATACGCCCCGCACACGGCAGCCTTTAACGCGGTCTTACGGGTAAAACCTTCCGCCGTGCCCAACTGCGCCCACAAACCGGCAATCATGCCTCCCAGCGTATCGCCGCTGCCGGCTTTGGCCAGTGCGGGGCCGCCCGTTGGATTAATATACACGGCTTTGCCGTCCGTAATGACGGTATGAAAGCCTTTCAGCAGCGTAACGCCGCCCGTCCGCGCACACAGGGCTTTAGCGGCGCGCACGCGGCCCGCCTCACCCGTGGGGACGGACTGTTTCAGCAGGCGTTTCATCTCCCCCGGGTGAGGCGTACACACCAGCGGGAAACGTCCACCCAAAATCTCCGCAAAATCTTTCTGCCGCGAAAGCGCGTTTAAGGCGTCTGCATCTATAACAGCAGGCAGGGTGTTTTCTTTTAAAAAAGGGATGATAAACGGCGCATCGGAAAGCCCGGGCCCTATCAGCAGCAGGGAAGGCTGAAACTGTGAAATAAACTTTTGCAATACGGGCACGGCGCGTACGGACGCCAGGCCTTCTTTTTCCGGCAGGGGCAGCGTCAGCATTTCCGGCAGAGCCGCGGCGGCGACGCATTGGCGGCTTTTGGGCAAAGCCAAGGTAACCAGCCCCGCGCCCGTTTTCAGTACGGCGCGTGCGCACAGCACTCCCGCACCGGCCATTTTTTCAGAGCCCGCTATGACAAGCACGCGCCCGAACGTGCCTTTGTTGGCGTTTTTCGGGCGCGGCGGCAAAAAGGATTTTACCAGCGCACGCGTACTGCGCATAATTCTCCTTATTCCACGGTTACGCTCTTGGCCAGGTTGCGCGGCTGGTCAATGTCGCGCCCCAGGCGTTTGGCCACCCAGTAAGCAAAGAACTGCAGTGAAATCACATCCAGCACCGGCTGCAAATATTCGCTGGCCTGCGGGACGATGATTTGCTTGTCCGATACGGAGGCGGCTTCTTCTTGGCCCTGCGGAGTGGTTACGGCGATGACAAAAGCCCCGCGTGCGCGGCATTCCTGGCAGGCGGAGAGCATTTTGTCAAACAAATGGTTCTTGGGCATCAGCACGATAACGGGCGTGCCCTTATCTATGACGGAAATGGGCCCGTGTTTAATTTCCCCCGCGGCGAATCCTTCCGCCGAAGAATAGGAAATTTCTTTGAGCTTCAGCGCCCCTTCCAGCGCCACGGGATAGTCCACATTGCGCCCCAGAAAGATAAACCGGTTGGCCTTATACACTTTTTTGGTCAGATGGCGCACATCGTATTCAATTTTCAGCGTGTCGGCTACGGCTTTGGGCAGGGCCATTAATTCTTTGTACAGCGTATTAAACTGCCCACGGCTGAGATTGCCCGACGCCTGCCCCAGGAATATGGCAAGCGCATACAGCGAGATAATCTGGCTGGTAAAAGCCTTGGTGGAAGCCACGCTGATTTCCGGCCCGCAATGCGTGTAAAACACGCTGCCGCAGGCACGCGTCAGCCCCGAACCCAGCACATTGCAAATGGCCAGGCGTTTAAAACCCAGCTCTTTGGCTTTCTTTACCGCGCCCAGCGTATCGGCCGTTTCGCCGGACTGGCTGACAGCGATGCAAAGCGTGTCTTTGGCCGGCGGAATGGTGCGGTATTTGAACTCACTGGCCAAATCCACCGAGGCGGTGACGCCGGCAAAATTTTCCAGATAATATTTGCCGATCAGCGCGGCGTGATACGCCGTACCGCAGGCCACCAGATACACGTTTTTAATGCGTCGCAGGTCTTCGGTTTTTAAATTTAAAATGCGGATAAAGTCTGCCTCGGCGGTGCGAAGGGTGTCTTCCAACGCCTGCGGCTGGTCATAAATTTCCTTGAGCATGAAGTGGTCGTAGCCGCCCTTTTCGGCGGTTTTTTGGTCCCAGGAAATTTTAACGGGTTTTACTTTGACTTCCTGCCCGTCCATGCCGTACACTTTGGCGCCCTGCGGCGTCAGCACGACGGTCTGTCCGTCTTCCAAAAACAACACTTTGCTGGTGTACTTTAAAAAAGCAGGGACATCGGAGGCCAAAAAGTTTTCCCCTTCTCCCAGCCCCACCACCAGCGGGCTTTGGTTTTTTACACCGATAATCTGCCCGGGCGTTTTGGCCCACATGGCCCCATACGCAAAGGCCCCCTGCAGCTCGTCGCTGGTTTTCATAACGGCCAGAAAAAACCGTTCTTCATCCGAAGCGGCGGAAATATGTTGTAAATTTTCTTCAATTAAATGTGCAATGACTTCCGTGTCGGTTTCGCTTTGGAATTTATGGCCCAGGGCCTGCAGCTTGTCTTTCAGCGGCAGGTAGTTTTCTATAATGCCGTTGTGCACCACCACGATATCGCCGGAGCAGTCCGTGTGCGGGTGCGAATTTTCCTGGCTGGGTTTTCCGTGCGTGGCCCAGCGCGTATGGCCCAGGCCGCAATTTCCGCGCGGGGCTTCCAGCAAGGCCGCTTTTTCCAGTTCGGCCACTTTGCCCACGGAACGCACGCGGTGAATATGTCCGTCTTCTGCTACGGCAATGCCGGCGGAATCGTATCCGCGGTATTCCAGCTTTTTAAGTCCTTCTATTAAAAAAGGTACGCTGTTTTTACTGCCTATATATCCAATAATTCCGCACATAGTATCCTCTTACAGCAATTCTTTCATGGCGCATACGGCATTGGGCAGGCCAGCCAGCACGGCGCGCGAAATAATGGAAAAACCGATATTCATACAGCTGATACCGCACAAATCCGCCACCGGCAGCACGTTTTCATAATCCAGCCCGTGGCCGGCGTGTACTTCCATGCCCAGTTCTTTTGCCAGCAGGGAGGCCAGGGCCAAGTCCCCCAGCAGTTTGGCACGCTGTTTTTTGGTCGTCGCTTCACTGTAATCGCGCGTGCAAAGCTCCACGATATCGGCGCCGCATTTGGCGGCCGCACGCACCGAGTCGGCACTGGGGTCAATAAACAGGCTGACCAAGATGCCTTTTTTCTGCAGGGCTTCGGTCATCTGGCGGATACGGTCAAAATTTTTAGGTGTAAATTTCAGTCCGCCCGTCGTGGTTACTTCCCCGGGCGTTTCCGGCACGATACAGACGGAATAGGGCTTGTATTTCAGTGCCATTTTCTGCATTTTTTCGGAAAAGTTACACTCCAGGTGCATATATTTGCGGTAGGCTTTGCACAGGCGGGCCAAATCTTTTTCGGTCATATGGCGGTCATCGTTGCGCACATGGATAACGATATAATCGGCCCCCACGCACAGGCACAGTTCGGCCGCCAAAAGCGGGTCCGGATACACGGCCTGCCGCGCGCGGCGCAGCGTGGCCACATGGTCAATATTCACACCCAGTTTCAAAGTCATTTTTTCGCCTCCGTTTTGGCACGGTAAACCGCTTCGGCCGCTTCGGCGGTACGGCGTACCAGTTCGGCGTCGGCTCCTTCCACCAATATACGCAGTTTCGGCTCCGTGCCGCTGTAGCGCACAAAGACACGGCCCTTTCCGCCGAGGTTATTTTCCAGCCGGTCTATTTCATCCCAAAAACCGGGCAGGGAATCCAAAGAAGGTTTCTGCTCCACTTTGACGGCACGCAGCTCACAGGGGTATTTTTCCCATTTGGCGGCAAAAGCGCTGAGGGGCTGGCCGGATTGTTTGGCAAACTGCAAAAACTGCAGCGCCGACAAAATCCCATCGCCCGTATTGGAGTAATAAGGGAAAATAATATGCCCGGAGGTTTCCCCTCCGACGGCCAGGCCCAGTTTTTCCAGCGTCTGCGCCACATATTTGTCCCCCACCGGCGTCAGTTCCACCTGTACGCCGGCGTCTTTTAGATAATTGATACAGCCCAGGTTAGCCATGACAGTCATGACAGCCTTGTTTGCGGGCAGTTTGCCTTGTTTTTTCAACGCCAAAGCAGAAGCCGCGATAATATATTCGCCGTCTAGCTGGCGGCCCGTCTCATCGGAAGCAATCACGCGGTCGGCGTCCCCGTCAAAACTAAAGCCGGCAAAAGCACCTTCCTGGCGCGTCAGCTGCTGCATTTTTTCGGTATGCAAGGCCCCCACGCCGTCATTAATATGCGCACCGTCCGTGCTGTCTGCCATCACGGCAACCCGCATTCCCAACGCGCGGAATACAGCCGGCGCGATTAGGCCAGCCGCCCCGTTGGCGCAGTCCAGCACTACTTTGGTATCTCTCAGCAAATCCGCATTCACGGTGGACATTAAAAAATTCTTATATCCTTCCACCAGTTCCGGCGCGGCGCGGTAAACACCCGAAAGCGCAGGAACGGTCTGTGTCTTTTCTATGGCGTTTTCAATCCGTTCTTCCAGTTCTTCAGGCAGTTTGGTGCCGCGTGGAGAGAAAAATTTAATTCCGTTAAATTCCGGCGGGTTATGGCTGGCGGAAATCACCACGCCGCACAAAGAACCGCTTTGTTTAACGGCCGTGGCTACGGCCGGGGTGGGCGCCACGCCCATATCCAGCACATCTGCGCCGGCGGCGCGTATGCCCGCAGACAAATTTTGCAAAATAGACGGCCCGGATAAACGCGTATCCCGTGCAATCACTACCTGCATTTTTAACCCGGCCTTAACGGCATAGGGCGCCAGTTCTTTAAGCGCGCAGTAGCCCAGTTTTTTAATAAAATCATCGGTCAGCGGGAACTGCCCCGCCACGGCGCGTACGCCGTCCGTACCAAAATATTTTCCCATATGGTTTCCTTCTTTGCGCGGTCTGCACCGCACGGATAAATTTTTCCGGCTAAAAACCGCGCCGCGCATACGGCGCGGCGGCGGAGTTAAAACAGTTCTGCCTGCTGCGGCGCGGGAGCCGGCTCAGGCTGCGGGGCTCCGTCCGTATCACGCGGGGAAAGCTCGCCTGCGGCCTCTTCTTGCTCTTTCTGCGGCTTCAGGCCCAAAATTTCGTCAATTTCGGACGCTTCCACCACTTCTTTTTCCAAAAGCCGCGCCACCAGTGTATCAAACTGTGCACGGTGCGTTTCAATAATCTCTCTGGCACGCGCATAAGCGGCCTGCAGCGTATCGGATATTTCCCGGTCAATGCGCTGCGCCAGCTCTTCGGAATACTGGCGGTGGCGCGACAGGTCGCGCCCCAGGAATACTTCCCCTTCTTCGCCGCCGGGCAGGGCTATGGGACCTATTTCGTCGCTCATACCCAGCTCCATAATCATCTTGCGCGCGTAAGCGGTGGCCTTGTTCAGGTCATCGCTGGCGCCGGACGTAATTTCGTCAAACACCACTTCTTCGGCCACGCGGCCCGCCAGCAAAATGCAAATCTTGTCCAAAATTTCGGACTTGCTGGTTAAAAATTTATCCTCCAGCGGCAGCTGCAGCGTGTATCCCAGCGCCTGCCCGCGCGGGATAATGGTAACCTTATGTACGGGATCGGAATTATTGGTCAGGCGCGCCACCACGGTGTGGCCCACTTCATGCGCGGCGATGATTTTCTTTTCCTTTTCGGAAATAATGCGGCTCTTTTTCTGCGGGCCGGCAATCACGCGTTCCACGGCTTCGTCCATATCATTGTTGTCCACCGCGTCTTTATCGGCGCGCGCGGCCAAAATGGCGGCCTCGTTAATCACATTGGCCAAATCCGCCCCCACAAAACCCGGGGTGCCTTTGGCCACCGTATGCAAATCCACTTCCGGCGCAAGTTTGACTTTTTTGGCATGGACTTTCAAAATGGCCTCGCGCCCTTTCAAATCCGGCGCGGGCACGGCCACATGGCGGTCAAAGCGGCCCGGACGGATCAACGCGGGATCCAGCACGTCGGGGCGGTTGGTGGAAGCCATCAGGATAATGCCCTGTTTGCTTTCAAAGCCGTCCAGTTCAATCAGCAGCTGGTTTAGCGTCTGTTCGCGTTCGTCATGGCCGCCGCCGATGCCGGCAAAACGCCGCCGGCCCACTGCATCCAGCTCGTCAATAAAAATAATGGCCGGGGAATTTTTCTTGGCCTGCTCAAACAAATCGCGTACGCGCGCCGCACCGACACCGACGAACATTTCCACAAACTCCGAAGCCGACGCACTGAAAAAAGCCACGCCCGCTTCCCCCGCCACGGCTTTGGCCAGCAGGGTTTTGCCCGTGCCGGGCGCACCGTAAAGCAATACGCCCTTAGGCAGCTTGCCGCCGAGTTTTTGGAATTTTTTGGGATTTTTTAAAAATTTAATAATATCCTGCAGTTCTTCTTTGGCTTCTTCCACGCCGGCCACGTCTTTAAACGTAACGGTTTGTTTGGAAGGGTCCTGCATTTTGGCTTTGCTGCGTGCAAAGTTCATGGCGCTTTTGCCGTCGCCGCGCTGCGGACGGATAAATACAAACCACCACAGCCCGATCAGCAACACTATCCATAGCACATTAAATAAGATATTGCTCAGCCAGGAATTGTCGGCCTGCGCTTTGTAGGCAATATTTTTGGAGGAAAGTTCCTTTACCAGTTCCGGGTCCTCCATGCGAACGGTTTTAAAATTAATGTCTTTGCCATCCGCGTCTTTAAACGTACCGGAGATTACACCGGGAGCCACGGTCAAATCGGCCACTTCACCGGAGGCGACTTTATTTTTAAATTCGGAATAGTCCAACGTCTGCGTCTGGGAACCTGGCCTGTTAAACAAAAATACGGCGATGGCGAAAATCACCACCCACATCAAAATTTGCTGGACGGATATAATCCGCCGGTTATTGTTGTTCTTATTGTTCATTGTTTTCTAAATACCCCGATATAAGGTAGATTACGGTACAGCTCGTTATAGTCCAACCCGTACCCGATGACAAATTCGTTTTCTATCGTAAAGCCCACATATTTGGGGTGGACTTCAGTTTTGCGGTTGGCTGGCTTATCCAACAGGCAGCAAATTTCTATGCTGGCCGCGCCGCGGTTTTTCAGGTTTTTAAGCAGATAATCCAGCGTCAGCCCCGTATCCACAATGTCTTCCACAATAACGACATGGCGCCCCTTGATGCTTTCGCGCAAATCCAGCATGGTGCGCACTTCGCCGGTGGAGCTGGTGCCGTTGTAGGAGGAAAGGCACATAAAATCCATTTTACAGTCTATGCTGACATTGCGGAGCAAATCGGCATAAAACATAATGCAGCCGCGCAAAATACCCACAAACAGCGGCTCTTTGCCTTTATAATCGGCGGAAATTTCGCGCCCGAGTTCGGACACTCTTTGGGCCAGTTGTTCCTGCGAAAATAAAACGCGTTCCAGCACGGGCGTATCGGACATAATTCCTCCAATAGAGAATATATAATACAGGATACCTTATTTTGGGGCTTGTGGGAAGGGGGACGGGACAGAAAAAGCGGTTACAGTTTGGGAATGGAACAAATAGTGTCGCAGTTTGCTGCAGCACCCAGCGAACGGCACAAATAACGGCCCGTTTCGCTGCCGTCTCGGACGACGCACTGATCTGTACTCCAGTCAAAAATACGTTGCACCACAAGATCGGGCGTATAAAAATCCAAACGCCAGCCGCCGTCCTGCTGCAAGACATAGCGGATTTGCTTGGAAAAATAATCCACCTGGTAGAAATTGTCTCCTTGACGAACCGTTCCGCCGGCGGGAAGACTTACATCCAGCGCGTCTATATCTGCCGTATAATCCCCGTTGGCCATTTTATATACATATTCGGCCTGCACAATGCTTTTCCCCACGGCCAAGCCCTCTGCCAGGCGTGCCTTGGCCATGGCCCGGGTATATTGCGGCACAGCCACGGCAGCCAAAATACCAACAATAAGGACAACAACCAAAAGCTCAATCAGCGTAAAGCCTCTTAAAATGCTTTTAGCGAGGTTTTTCCCGTCGGGAGTCATTTTTTGATAAATTTTGCACATATGCAAAATTTATCAAAAAAAAAAAACAATGCAAGGCCTTTAAAAACATCTGCCCAGAAAACCGGCGCACGCCTCTGTGCCATCCCCAATACCGCCCCACAAGCCGCGCCGAATAAAGTAGAATATATCCATGAAATTTGAACGCTTCGTGGCCATGCGCTACATGCTCAAACGCAAAGGCCTTTTTGCGGTGATTACCACGCTGATCGGCGTGGCGGGCGTCAGCGTGGGCGTAGCCGCGCTGATTACCACCCTGTCCGTCATGAACGGCTTTCAGAGCGACATCAAAGAAAAAATCATCGGTGCGCAAAGCCATATCCTGGTGTTCGGCCGCATGGCTAAAGACGTGTACCCGCAAAAAATGCAGGCTGTGGAAGCCCTGCCGGATGTGGAGGGTGCCGCACCGAACATTTACGGCCAGGCCATTATTTCCTACCGCGGCCAAAGCCTGGGCGTCATTATCCGCGGTCTGGACCCTAAACAGGAAGCCAAAATTAACAACTTAAATGAATCTCTGACCGAAGGGTCTTTTGACGCTCCGGCCGAATGGGGAGAGGACGCCCCTCCGCCGCTGGTGCTGGGCACGGAGCTGGCCATGAATTTAAACCTGTTCGTGGGCGATGATGTTGTACTCATTTCCCCGCAGTCCATTTCCACCGGAGCGGGCATGTTCCCCAAAATGAAGCGCTTCCGTATCAGCGGCCTTTTGCGCACGGGATATTATGAATTTGACAACACCATCGCCTACGCCCCGCTGGCGGACGCCAGCGATTTCCTGGGGCTGGAGCAGGGCGTTACGGGCATAGCCGTAAAACTGAAAGATATGAACAAGGCCGAAGCCGTCGCTCCGCTGATACAGCAGGCCGTCGGTTATGGTTATGCCGTGCGTACGTTTGCGCAGATGAACAGCACGCTTTATGCCGCGCTGAAGTTGGAAAAGGCCGTTATGTTCATCATTTTGTTCCTTATTATTGCGGTGGCTTCTTTAAACATTGCTTCCAATTTGATTTTGCTGGGCACCGAAAAACTGCGCGACATCGGCATCATGCGCGCGCTGGGCGCCAGCCCCAAAATGATACGCGGCATTTTTATGTGGGAAGCCATGATGACTGCCACGGTGGGCATTGCGCTGGGCGTACTGCTGGCCCTGCTGCTGTGCTGGATTATCGCCACGTTTAACATCGTGGAACTGCCCGGGGACATTTACTATTTAACCAAAGTGCCCGTGCGCATGGATTTGTGGGACGTGCTGGCCGTCATCGGCGGCAGCTATTTGGTATGTTTCTTTGCGGGGCTGTATCCGGCGGTAAAAGCCTCCCGCGTACACCCGACGGACGCGATACGCTATGGCTGATATACTGGAAATAAAAAACTTAACCAAAGTCTACGGACAGGGCAAGGAAAACCTGTGCGTGCTGGAAAATGCGGACTTGACCGTACCGCGCGGCGCGTTTGTGGTCTTGCTGGGCCCCAGCGGCAGCGGCAAAAGCACGCTGTTAAACCTTATCGGTATGCTGGACAAGCCCACCTCCGGCCAAATCCTTTTTGAAGGCAAAGACATTACCAAAATCAAAAGCGAAACCAAACGCTCCGCCCTGCGGCGCAAAAAAATGGGTTTTGTCTTTCAGTTTGACGGCCTCCTGCCGGAGTTTTCCCTGCTGGAAAACGTAGCCCTGCCCGGCCTGATGCACGGCAAAGACGAAAAACCCCGCGCGCAGAAACTGCTGGATCAGTTTGGCATCGGGCACATTTCACATAAAATGCCCGCCGATTTAAGCGGCGGCGAAAAGCAGCGCGCCGCCATCGCGCGCGCGCTGTGCAACCGGCCGGATTTGCTGCTGGCCGACGAGCCAACCGGCAACCTGGACGCAGCGCGCAAAGAACAGGTATTTAAAGACTTTGCCGCACTGGCACAGGAAGGCCTGACCGTGCTGATGGTCACGCACGACGTACACGCGGCCCATTTTGCAGACGCCGTATATACTCTGCAGGAACGCAAACTCCTGCGCACCAAATAGCCTATGGGCAAATATTTCCCTTTCTTTTTCCTGCTGTTTCCCGCCATATGCTGCGCCGGCATCTTACAGGAGCGGGGCTTTCGGGAGGCGCTGACGCCTTCCCCCTCTTTCCGCCAGTCCGAAGGCGAAGTGAAATGGGACAAACAGCCCGAATCCGAACTGGATTTGGGCAAAGCCTATTATTACGGGCGCGGCACCAAGAAAAATTTTAAAAAAGCGCGCAAACATTTGCAAAAAGCCGCCGACGCGGGCGAACGCGAGGCGCAGCTGATCTTGGCACTTATGCAGGTACAGGGGCAGGGCGTTGCGGAAAATCCGCAGGCGGGCTTTGAAGCGGTGCAAAAACTTGCGCCGGACTACCCGCTGGCACAGTACGCACTGGCGCGCCTGTATGCAGACGGTCTCGGCACGCTGGCGAACGCAGAAAAGGCTTTGAAATGGCTGACGCGCGCCGCACAGGCCCCCGTGCCCGTACCGGCGGCGCAGGTGCAACTGGGCAATTATTATGCGGAAGGCTACCCGCCGCATATAGAGCCGGATGCAAAAAAAGCTTTTGAACTGACCCTGGCCGCCGCCGAAACCGAAAACCGCACCGCGCGCTACCGGGTGGCGCTGATGTATTTAAACGGACAGGGTACGGAAAAAAATGAAAAACGCGCGTTTCATTTTATGCGCCTGGCCGCACGCGGCGGGCTGACGCAGGCGCAAAAAGCGTTAAGTAATATGTATCGCGACGGCTCAGGCGTGGCACGGGACGACTATGGCGTATTTTCCTGGATGCTCGCCGCCGCCCAAAATGGCGACGCAGAAGCGCAGGAACAGACCGCCCTGCATTATTTGCACGGCACGGGCGTAGCCGCCAGCCGCAAAGAAGCCCTGTTCTGGGCCGTGCGCGCACAGCAGAACGGCGGCAAGAACGCCGCGGAAATTATCCGCCAAATCAAGGAGTATTAATATGAGCCTTTCCATCCTCATCCCGTTTGTACTGGTACTGGCCGGGCTGGCTGCCTTGGGGCTTATCCGCCTGCTGAGACAACAAAGAGCCCTGCGCCGCGCGCGCACGGGCGACCCACAGGCACAATATGAAGCCGCCGTGCTGTATTATATGGGCAAACGCGTACCGAAAGACGACCGCCAGGCATTTTCCTATATGTATGCTGCGGCGCAAACGGGCCACACCAAAGCGTTAAACGCGCTGGGCGCGCTGTATCACGGCGGCCACGGCACGGAAAAAGACGACGCCAAGGCCTTGGCCTGTTACCGGGAAACGGCCGAGCAGGGAGATTTTGAAGGAATGATTAATTTGGCCCTGATGTACCGCATGGGCCACGGCACGGCGCAGGACGATGAAAAGGCCTTTGCGTGGATGAAAAAAGCGGCCGACGGCAGAAGCCCGCTGGGCCAGCGTATGCTGGCGGAATTTTATTTGGCGGGCATCGGCACGCCCAAAGATGAAAAACAGGCCATGAATTATTATATGCTGGCCGCCAAACAGCAAGAGCCCGTGGCCGTTAAATTCCTCAAAACACGTGATCCGCGCCTGCGGCGCAACGACCCGCTGTAAACCTTACAAGGAATACGCCATGAAAAAATATGCCTTATTTTGCCTTCTTTGTCTGCTGCCCGCGGTGCTGGGAGCCGATATTTCCGGCTGCACCTGCAACGGCAAACCGCTTTACGGCAGGGTGCAGGTAGTGGAACATTTTGCGGATTTCAAAGTACAGGTGGTATCGTCTTTTCCGGATTTGCGGGTACAGAAAGTGCCCGCCTTTGCCGATTCCTGCGGCAAATGGCAAATGGTGGATTCTTTTGCGGACTTTACCATACAGTATGTGGACGCCTTCCCCGATTTTACCATACAGTTTGTGGACGCTTTCCCCGGGCACTAAAACCGCCAAGGACAGGAATCCCCCCGAACGGACAGGCCTTTGGGGCATTTGGGTTATTTGGTATAGCTGTTTAACGTAACGCCGCTGGATTCCACCAGCGCAGAACCCGAAAAAGAATATCCCAAGTCTTTACATAAAAAATTCTGCAAAGCACTATCCAGCCCGGCGCGGCACCCCATGGTGCCGTCCGGCCGGTACGAAAGGCTAAAGTTAAGCATACCGCTTTGATTGCGCGGGAAAATTTCAACATATCGTCTTTTTTCTTCTGGGTATATTACGCTTAAGTACCAATACTGGCAGACATATTCCCTGCCGTCTGCACTTAACTCACACGGGAGCGAAATATCCAGGTCCGAGAGGTTGGAGGCAAACTCCCCGCTTGCCATGCGGTATACATTTTGCGCTTTGGCAATGCCGTCCAGCATCACCTGCGCTTCGACCACACGCGCTTTGGCTACCGCCCTTTGATACTGCGGCACGGCCACGGCGGCTAAAATACCAATAATTAAAACAACCACTAACAGCTCTATCAGCGTAAATGCGGCGTTTCCTTTTCTGTTCATGCAAAAAGTGTATCAAAAAAAAAAAACGGGTCAAGGCCCAGCGGATAAACGGCAAAAAGGCCCCCGCGTAAAAACGCGGGGGCCTTATCCAAAAACAATACTTTTAAACGGCAATTTTCAGCTTACGCGCAAGCGCAGTCAAAATGCTTTTGCCGCGCTCTTCGGCAGGCAGGCTTTGCAGGGCTTTAAATACCTGCTGCTGGGCCTGGGAAGTGTCCGGCGTAAAACCGAAAATTTCCATATAGTTTAAAAACTCCACGGTTTTCACAGCCGCCGGCAGCGCGGCAGGGTCTTGGCAGAAGTTCCGCACATACTGCATCAGTTTTTTCCCGGCGGCGGCATTGACCTGCGCCTTGTCCGTCTGCAGGCCCAGCGTGCGCACATCGTCCATCAGTTCTTCCAGCGCATTGATGTCCACCGGGTCGCGTGCCAGCTCAGCCTTAATATCTCCGGTCAGCACAAAATCGGCCACCGTGGTAAACGCCTGCGGCAGCGGCGCGCCGATGTATTTCAGCCCGCGCACGGCGGGATACTGCTGCTCAAAAATTCGCGTAAATTCTTCATCCGTTTTTTGGGAAATTACTTCCAGTACATGATCTATCACGCGCCGCTGGGCATCTTTGAACAAAGAGGTAAACGGATAAATATTTTTAAACCGCCTGCCTATTTCCTCATGCGCCGCGTCAAAACCGCCCTTTTTAACTGCCTGGGCCAAAGAGGCAAAGGCTTCCGGCATGTTAATATCACGAACAAGGCTGGCTCCGCAGGTCAGGCGCGTATCATGGCTTTGGCACACGGCAAAAGCCACTTCGTCTTCTTCCAACGTTACGCGGTTTTTCAGCTTCATACTGCCATAACATATATGGCCGCCGGACTCATGCATCCGCTCGCAGCGGTAGTCCGACACATCGCACACATACGCGCCGGAAGGGGCGGCCTCCTCCCCAGGCAAGTCCTGCAATACCTGCTGTACGGCCACTTTGGTGGCAGGCATGGCCGAAGGCTTTACAAACCGCTCGTACACCACGGCCCCGTTTTTAAGGTCCTTAATATTGCTGGGGGCGGCCTGCAGCATACGCATAAACTCCGGCTCTATATCCGCGCCGCCGGTTTTGCGTTTAAGCTCCAGCGCACGCGCGGCGTACTGCAAAATCTGCACGGTTTCCAGTCCGCTGATTTCATCAAAAAACCACCCGCAGCTGGTATACATCAGCATGGCGTTGCGCTGCATTTCCAGCAGCATCAGCGCGGTGCTGCGATCCCGCCAGGCCGTTTCCGTGGCGTGGCGCAGGAAAAATTTGTGCTGTGCGTCCAGGCTGCGATCCAACACCAGTTCAATATAATCATTGCGCGCGGCCCAAGGGTCTTTAAAATATTCCCGGCCGCGGGCGTCAAAATCTTTGGCCATCTCGTCGCGGATAAAATCCAGCGCCTTGCGCAGCGGGGCGCGCCATTTCTGGTTCCAGCCCGGGTGCCCGCCGGAATTGCAGCCGCAGTCGGCCCGCCAGCGTTCCACCCCGTGGAAACAGCTCCAGGACGAATTTTCAAAAATCTGTGCTTCATACTGCGGTGGAAACTTCTCCAAAAATTCGCCGTACACCGTCAAATGCACGTCCGGCAGGCCCTGCACATATTTGAGGCAGTAAGCCAGGGCCATATCGGCAAATTTCTGGTGGTGGCCGTATGTTTCGCCGTCGGTGGCAATATGCATCAGCTGCGCTTCGGTGCCGCCGGAATAGGTGCTCATCAGGCGGCGGGCAAAATTTTCGCCGCTTTTAAGCGTATCCGAAAAAGCAATCCCCTGCGATATGGGCCCGTCATAAAAAAACAAAGCGATTTTTTTGCCGGAAGGCAGATTGCACAGATACGCGCGCTTCGGATCCACTTTTGCACCGGAGGTGTCCGTCCAGTTTTTCTCCCCTATTTTACGCACGCGCGCACACTGCCCCGGGGCCAAAATAACGTATTTCATGCCGTGCGCGGCCAACACTTCCAGCGTGGGAGTGTCACAGGCGGTTTCGGCCAGCCACATGGCTTCCGGCTCACGCCCGAAACGCGCCTTAAAATCAGCCAGCCCCCATTTGACCTGGGTTTCTTTGTCTCGGGCATTGGCCAGCGGCATAATCATATGATTGTACACCTGCGCAATGGCCGAACCATGCCCGCTAAAATTTTCCATGCTTTGTTTGTCCGACTCCAGCACCGCGCGGTACACCTGCGGCGCATGCGCCTGCATCCAGGACAGCAAAGTCGGCCCAAAGTTAAAGCTGATATGGGCGTAATTATCCACCAAATCGGTCAGTTCCCCTTTGGCGTTTAAGACGCGGGCCAGCGCATTGGGCCCGTAACATTCGGCGCAGATGCGCGCGTTCCAATCGTGATAAGGAGCCGCGCTGTCCTGGGTTTCAATTTCTTCCAGCCAGGCGTTTTCGCGCGGGGGTTGGTAAAAGTGTCCGTGAATGCAAAGATATTTCATATATATGTTATAGCAATTAATCGCGTATTTTGCACCCGTCCGCCGCCGAAAAAAACACTTGATTAAACGCCGCGCAAACTTTATACTATAAATAACCCGCCGTACTGCGACGGCCCGAGGTGAAAACATGAAAAAAACTTTTATTTTGGACACCAACGTCCTGCTGCACGACGTAAATTCCATTTATGCGTTTGAAGACAATGACGTCGTCATCCCGATGGTCGTCATTGAAGAGCTGGACAAATTCAAAAGCGAAGGCGACACCCGCGGCAAAAATGCCCGCATGGTATCGCGCGAGCTGGACGAACTGCGCAAAAAAGGCCGCCTAAACGAAGGGGTCGGGCTGCCCAACGGCGGCACGCTGAAAATTAAGTTGGACAATCCCAATATCCTGCCGCAGATTTGGTCCTTGAACACATCCGACAATTCCATTTTAAACATCGCCTACACCATGGACAGAAAAGAGGGTTCCTACAATAAAAACCAAAGCCCCGTGTTCGTGGTGACCAAAGACATCAACATGCGCCTAAAAGCCGAAGCCCTGGGCCTTAACGCGCAGGATTATACGTCAGATAAAGTGAAATACGACGAACTGTATACCGGCGTGGCGGAAGTGGAAGTGGATCCGGCGCAGATTGACGCGTTTTACCAAAATAAAAAATTGCCGCTGGAAAAAGGGCTTTATTTTCCCAATCAATTTTTAATTTTAAAGGCCAATGACGGCAGCAAAAAATCCGCCATCGGCCGCGTGGCCAACAACGGCGAAGATGTTTTAAAACCCCTTTCCGCCCAGGAGCCGGTGGCCTGGGGCATCAAGCCGTTAAACAAAGAGCAGCGCTTCGCCATGGAACTGCTGCTGGACGACAGCCTGGATATTGTTACCCTGGTGGGCACCGCCGGCACGGGCAAAACCCTCATCACCCTGGCCACGGGCTTGCAGCGTACCATGGACGAAAACGCCTACCGCCGCATGGTGGTGTGCCGCTCCATCGTGCCCGTGGGCAAAGATTTGGGCTTCCTGCCCGGCACGAAAGAAGAAAAACTGGAAGCCTGGATGGGCGCCATTTACGACAACCTGGCTTTCCTGGCCGACCGCAAAAACCCCGACGAAGGGGAAGAAAAAGCGCATTACCTGCTGGACAGCGGCAAAATTGAAATTGCTTCCGTCACGCATATGCGCGGGCGCTCCCTGCCGGGGCAGTATATGATTGTGGACGACGCACAAAACCTGACCCCGCACGAAATGAAAACCATTTTGACCCGCGCGGGCGAGGGCACCAAAATCGTCGTTACCGGCGACCCGTACCAAATTGATACGCCGTACCTGGACATAGAATCCAACGGTCTGACGTACCTGGTGGACCGCCTCAAAGGCCAGCCGACGCACGGCCACATTACGTTTACCAAAACCGAGCGCAGCCGCCTGGCGGATTTGGCGTCCAAGCTGTTGTAAACTTTGTTCATGCAAAAACACCCCGCTGAAAAAGCGGGGTGTTTTTAACAGGCCAAATTACATCATGGGAGCCACACATCTGCTGGCCCACCCGGGCATACGCTCCACATTGGACAGCCCCATTATGTTTTTACAATAATTGGTGGTATCGCACGAGGTTTCCACACAATACAGGTCCAACATTTTTTTATTGTCTTCTTCAATAAAATAATAAAAGCCTTGCCTGGCATATTTCCCTTTTGCCCGAAGTATATATACTCCGGCACCCTGCGCCGTACTGTTTACTTTACCGGGAAGGAGCGTCATGGTCCACTCCCCGTTGGAACGCACCGTGGTGCTTTCTGCTTCATACGGTATTTGTATATCCAAATCGTCAAACGAATTTGGATATGACCCGTTGGCCAGGTAATAGAGTTTCACGGCATCCGCCGCGCTGCGCAGCAACGTCAATGCCTCAGAGCTGCGGGCCTTTTCCACAGCTCGTTCATATTGCGGCATGGCGATAGCGGCCAATATGCCGATAGTCAGTACCACCACCAAAAGCTCAATAAGCGTAAAGCCGCCTAAAATGCCTTCAGCGGGGTTTTCCCTACGGAGAGTCATTTGATAAATTTTGCTCATACGCAAAATTTATCTTTTAAAACAGGACTGGCAAAAGAAGTTCTGTTCCCCTCCGCCACGCTGTATCTCAATATAATTTGGGATGTATTTCTGTGACTTTATATCCCGCTTTTTCCACGGCTTCTTTTAACGCCGCATCGGAGGCCGGGCCGCTTACTTCGGCGCATTTTCTGCCCAAATCCACCTTTGCCGTTACACCCATCAAAGCGTTTAACGCCGCTTCCACGCGGCCCGCGCAATGCGCGCACATCATGCCTTCAATTTTTACAATTTTCATACTCTTTTCCTCCGAAATTTCCTTGCCCGCCAAAACGCAGCTTCCGCCGCAGGACGGCCTGTTTTTAAACGGCTTAAACCGCCGCAGCCGCAAGGCATTGCTGACTACAAAAACGGAACTTAAACTCATGGCCGCCGCGGCAAACATCGGGTTTAGCTGCCAGCCCAGCCAGTGATAAAACACGCCCGCCGCCAGCGGGATACCGCATACATTATAGAAAAACGCCCAAAACAAATTCTCTTTAATATTGGTGATTACCGCGCGCGAAAGACGCAACGCGGCGGGCACGCCGGACAAATCATTTTTTACCAGCACCACATCGGCCGTTTCCAGCGCCGCGTCCGTCCCCGCGCCGACAGCCGCCCCCACATCCGCACGCGCCAGGGCGGGGGCATCGTTAATGCCGTCTCCCACCATCATAACCTTTTGCCCCTGGGCCTGCAAACTGCGGATTTCCGCCTCTTTATCCTGCGGCAGGACCCCCGCAATAATGTGCGTCAGCCCCAGCGCTTGACCCACGGCTTGTGCGGTGCGTTCATTGTCGCCTGTCAGCAATACCACGTCCAGCCCCATGTTTTGCATTTCCACAACCGCCGCCCGCGAAGAAGGTTTTATCCAGTCCGCCAACCCCAGCATACCGGTAAAATGTTTTTCTTTGGCAAAATACAGCACGGTTTTGCCCTGCCGTGCCCATTCCGCCGCACGCTGTATAAACGACGCGGGAACTTCTATGCCGTGTTTCTGCATCAGCGGCAAATTCCCCGCCGTAATCTGCACGCCGTTTATGCGGGCGCGTATGCCGGCACCGGCCAACGTTTCAAAATTTTCCGCCGCAGAAACTTTTGCTTCCCGCGCCTGCGGCGCGCGCAGTACGGCGCGCGAAAGCGGATGTTCGGACGGGCTTTCCGCCGAAACGGCCAAACTCCAAAATTCTTTCCCGTCCGTACCATCAGAGAGCAAAACGTCCGTTACTTCGGGTTTGCCTTCCGTCACAGTGCCGGTTTTATCCAGCACCACGGTATTAACCAGGCGGGCCGTTTCCAGCGTTTCGGCTGATTTGAACAAAATACCGTTGCGGGCCCCCGTGCCCGTACCGACCATAACCGCCGTCGGCGTGGCCAGCCCCAACGCGCACGGACAGGAAATAACCAGCACCGCCACTGCAGAGCCGAGCGCAAAGCTCCAGCCGTACCCGCACAACAGCCACACCGCCGCCGTCAGCAAAGCCAAAGCTATCACCACCGGCACAAAAACACCGCTTACTTTGTCGGCCAGCCGCCCGATGGGCGCTTTGGAGGCTGAGGCCTCCTCCACTAAAGAGATGATTTGTGACAGCAATGTCTGCCCGCCCGTCCGCGTGACTTTAAAGTGGAAATATCCGGCCTGGTTGACCGTTCCCGCACGCACCTCCGCCCCTTCGGCTTTGTCCGCAGGCAGGCTTTCCCCCGTCAGGGCGGATTCGTCCAGCGCGCCGCGCCCGCTGACAATCACGCCGTCGGCCGGCACGGACATGCCGGCTTTTACCGCCAAAATATCCCCTTCTTTTATATCTTCCGCGGCAATTTCCGTTTCCGCCCCGTTTTCCACACGCAGGGCTTTTTTGGGGGCCAATTTAAGCAGCTGTTCTATCGCGCCGGAAGTTTTGCGTTTGGCACGCGATTCCAGGTATTTGCCCAGGGTTATCAGCGTCAAAATCATGGCCGCCGATTCAAAGTACAGCCTATGCAGCGCTTCGGCCGCTTCCGTCAGGCTTCCGCCCCCCATCAAAAACAAAATGCGGTACAGCACAAACAGCCCCGACAGAAACGCCGCGCCGGAACCGACGGCGATAAGGCTGTTCATGTTCGGCGCACCGTGAAACAGCGTTTTCAGCCCGTTGGCAAAAATTTCACGGTTGATAAACAAAACGGGAATTAAAAATAAAAACTGGGTCAGCGCAAAAACGCCCGGATTTTGCGTCAGAGCCTGCGGCAGCGGCGCGCCGAGCATATGCCCCATGGAAATATAAAAAAGCGGAAACAGGAAAGCCAGCGAACTCCAAAAGCGCAAGCGCAAATACCGCTCCGCCTGCGCGGCAGGGTCGGCCTGCGGCACCGCGCTGGCCGCTGTTTTGTTTTTCTGCACAGGGGCCGCACCGTAGCCGGCATTTTCCACGGCGGCCACGATATCCTGCACGGACAAAATTCTTTCGTCAAAATCCGCCTTCAGGGTGTTTTGCAGCAAATTCACTTCCGCCGCGCGCACCCCGCACAGGGCGGACACGGCCTTTTCCACGCGCGCCGAACAGGCGGCGCAGCTCATGCCGGAAACGGTAAATTTTTCTTTCATATTCCCCCGCGCGTTCCGCGTTTTGTGGATAAAGAAGCGGAAACGCAAAAGACATAAACAT
Organism: uncultured bacterium; assembly: GCA_949296525.1. Lineage (GTDB taxonomy): Bacteria > Elusimicrobiota > Elusimicrobia > Elusimicrobiales > Elusimicrobiaceae > Avelusimicrobium. Next base: position 121,093 of record CASFOP010000001.1, read on the forward strand.
ATGAACAGATGTTCATATATAGTATATAATCCCCGCGCCGCCCTGTCAAGCCGGACGGGAACGGCGGCGCATATTATGCCGTTATTTGCTATAGTAGCAAATAGGGGTCTCTTATGCTGACAAAACCTTTTGACGTTCGTTATGATGAGTTGGACACACATGCGCACATCGGGCCTGTTACCCTGCTGCGCTATTTCCAGGAAGCCGCCGCGCTGGACGCGGCCTCCTTTGCTTTCGGCTGGGAACAGCTGCAGGAGAAGAACCTGGCCTGGGTGCTGACGCATATGCAGCTGGAAATGCTGGGCAAACCCGCCCCCAAACAAACCGTTTCCGCGCGGACCTGGCACGCCTTCTCCGACAAGCTGTTAAGCCGCAGAGAGTTTGAATTTACGGACCAAAACGGCCAACCGCTGGCGCGCGGGGCCAGCTGGTGGGCGTTAATAGACGTTACCAAGCGCCGCCTGACCAAAAGCCCCGCCGAACTGCTGGCCTTAAACCCCGCAGAACCTCAGTTTATCACGCAGGAAAAAAATTTCAAACGCGCTTTGCCTCCGAATGCCCCGCAAACGGGGGAGGCCGTCATTTATGTTCGGCGCGAGGATTTGGACTTAAACGGCCATGTCAACAACACCCATTACGCCGCCTGGGCACTGGAAGCCGTGCCGGAAGGCAAGCGGCTGCACAAATTGCTGATTCACTTTAAAAACGAATGCCGCGCAGGAGACGTTATCACTTCCGCCGCATATGCCGAAAACGAACAAATCCTGCATCACCGCCTGATCCGCCAGTCCGACGGCAAAGAAGCCGCTCATGCCATTACGTTTTGGCATTAACTTGGGCCGCCCGACCGTTACACCGTTTCCCCGCCGAGGCGGGGGTTGCTTTTTTATGAGGCGTATGCTAGAATAAAGTTAGGAAGGCTAACTGCTTCGGCCTTTCGTTTACAACCGTTATTACCCGACAAAACGTTCCTTGAAAATTTCGCCAAAGAGACTTCGCTTGCTACAGGAGGTGTATTATGTATTTATCCAAAGCGAACAAAGCCGATTTTGGCGCCGTATATGAAGATATGCAAAAGCAGTTCCCGTATGTGGAACTGAAGGCCAAAGAAACATTCCTTACCCTTTGCCGCCGCACCGATTATCACATCTGGCTGGCCAAGGAAAAAGCGGGCACACGCGCACGCAATGTAGGGTATATGCTTGTTTGGCTTGATACCCGCAACCGGATGGCGTGGCTGGAATATATTGCCGTATTGCAGCCCTACCACGGCAAAGGGCTGGGCAGCCAGATGCTAAAGCTCCTGGCGGCCAAATATCCCGCCTGCAAAGGTTGTTTCCTGGAGCTGGAAAAAGCCACGCCGGCAGATGAAAAAGCCCGCCGGCGTATAGCGTTTTACACGCGCAAAGGCGCTTTTGCCCTCAACTTGCGCTATTTCTGCCCGCAGCCGCATAAACCTTCGGTGGAGATGGATCTGTATTTCCTGCCGTTTACGCGCCGCCTGCGTACACTGCCCACGCACGCCGTATTGGGCGCAGTGCGCCAGGCTTACCGCACATTACACGCACGTATGCCGCAGGTACAAAAAATGTTGCGTTACATCGCGCCGGTTTTCCGGCCCGAAAAAGCATAACTTCCCGGTTTCAAGCCGCCCCAAAAGGGGCGGCTTTTTTGCTTTCAGACATACGTTTTTTGAAAGTAGCCCCGTCTATTTGCTACACTACTCTTACATGAGTATAATCATTATTCTTGTCATGTTGGTGTTAAACGCCCTGTTGGCCGCGTATGAAATGGCCCTGGCGTCGGTCTCGCGCACGAAACTTTCCATTTTGGCGCAGGAAAAGAAATACGGCGCGGAAAGCGCGCTGTATATGAAAGACCATATGGAGGGCAGTCTGGCCACCATACAAATAGGCATTACGCTGGTGGGCGCGGGAGCGGCGGCCGTGGGCGGCGCGGGCGCGGACGAATGGTTTGCCCCGTGGCTGCAGGCCAATTTTCATTTGCCGCTGCGCCTGGCCAATGCCCTGGCCGTTATTTTGGTGGTACTCCCTTTAAGTTTCATTACCATTGTGTTCGGCGAGCTGACCCCCAAAACCTTTGCGCTGAAAAATAAAGAATGGGTTACGCTGAAATTTTCCCCCTGTATGCGCCACCTGTACCGCTTCCTGTACCCCATTGTGCGCGTTATGGAAGCCATTGTGGCCATGCTGACCAAAAAAACCGTGCGCAAAAATATAGACCCCAAAGAAGCACAAAAAGCCGCCATGGCGGACCTGCGCGCGGCGGTGTCCATCGCTTCCTCCTCCCGCCTGTTCGGCAAAGCGGAAGAAAAAATCGTGCTTTCCAGCGCTTCCTTTTGCACACGCAAAATCAAAGAAATACAGGTGCCGCTGGATCAGGTATATATGCTTTATGCGGGGGATAATATTGCCGATACCTTTATCAAAGCCCACCTGGATATGCACACCCGCTTTCCCGTATATGAGAAAAAAGACGATCCGCAAAGCATTATCGGATACCTGAACTTTAAAGACATTTTCTCCGCCACCAAAACCGCCGCGCAAGGTGTTTCCCCCACGGCTCGTTCCATTCTGCGGCCGATTTTGCGTCTGGACGAAGATACCATTATTTCCGCCGCACTGGAAAAAATGATGAAAGACCACCAGCACATCTGCCTGGTAACCGATGACGACAAAATCACGGGCATTTTGACGCTGGAAGATATTTTTGAAGAGCTGGTGGGAGAAATTGAGGATGAATATGATTTCTTCCAGGCCTATATCCGCCCGTTTGGTGATGCTTTAATCGTCAGCGCCACGGCCCTGATGGCTAATGTATTTAAGGAGCTGGGCCTGCCCGCACCGGCGGATTTGCCGCCTAACATCACCGCTGAGAAATGGGCCGAGCAGCAAGCCGGTCATCCGCTGGGCTCCAGCGAGGCCATCACCGCCTGCGGGCTGCGCATGGCCGTGCGAAAATTCCGCCGCCACAAACTGATGGAAGTATTGGTCAGCAAATTATAAACTATAAAAGAAAAGGGGCCTCATGGCCCCTTTTCTTTTATAACATATTTCGTCTTTTTAACTCCCTCTCCAGTGCGGCGGCACTTTCAAAACGGACGGCGTCAAAACCCAGCTGCCGCGCCGCGGCCACATTGGCCGGGGAATCATCTATAAACAGGCAGTCCGGCGCGCGCAGCTGAAAACGCGTGAGCAGGCGCTTATAAATTTCCGGGTCGGGCTTGATGATATGTTCTTCGCCGGATACCACCATACCGTCCAGCATGTCAAAAACGCTATATTTTGCCCGCGCCAGCGGGAACGTCTCGGCGGACCAGTTGGTCAGCCCGTACAGTTTATATCCTTTGCGCTTCAGCATACGCACCAAGTCCGCCATACCCGGTATTTCGCCGCCCAGCATTTCCCCCCAGCGGTCAAAATAAGCCGCTATCTGCTCGGTGTATTGCGGGTACTGTTTTTGCAGTTCGGCCACGGCCTGGGCAAAAGGCCGCCCCGCGTCCTGTTTGGCATTCCATTCGCCGTTACAAACCTGTGCCAAAAATCCTTCCATTTCTTCTTCGGAAGAAAAAATCTTGCGGTACAAATGCCGCGGGTTCCAGTCCACCAGCACGCCGCCGAAATCAAACACAATCGTTTTCATATGCCTTATTGTAGCTTTAACGGGGACACAGGACAAGGGGAAACTAACGGAAACGGACGACTGCCCGTCGTTTATTCATGGTAAAAGCGCAGGCAGGGCCGCACCGAAGGCGGCGAATCCAGGCCCATGACCGAACGGCAAAAATTTCCTTCTTCCACGGTATAGCAGGCATATTCCAGGCAGCTTAACGGTTCCCGCTGGGAATCCGCAAAACCAAAACGGATGCCATATCCGCCGTTGCCGGAGTAGAGATACCTGCCCACATAGGCGGCCACCGTCCAGTTGGTGGCCCCTTTATACAGCCAGCCGTTGTCCAAATAGCGGCTCATGCGTACGGTAATTTTCCCGTCCCCGCTGCCTTTTTCCGCACCGGTTACACACCCGTCCGATTCCGTCAGTGTCGTAAAAGAGGACAGAATGTCCACATCCAGTTCATTTAAACATTGTGTATATGTACCGTTGGACAAAAAATATACGGCTTCGGCATCCGCAATGGTTTTGACCAACAGGCGGGCTTCGGCGGCGCGGGATCTTTTGACTGCTTTTTGGTATTGCGGCAAGGCTATGGCGGTCAGAATACCAACAATTAAAACAACGATTAACAGCTCTATTAGCGTAAATGCGGTGGGTTTCGGATTCTTCATGCGAAAAGGTGTATCAAAAAAAAAAAACGGGTCAAGGAGCCCGTTTTTATCCGAAATCACTCATCAAACAATCATCCGCCCGCCGGCTTAAACCAGGCAGCCTGCAGAACGGCCCCGCCGGAAGGAAGTGAGTCCCTTACGCCAGCACAATGCCGCACGCTCGGGCCGGGCTGCATACGCAGGCGGCTTATTTTCCCTGATAAAAAGAACGGTACAACAACAGGGCAATAATTGTTTTTGCATCCTGTATTTTGCCGCTTTTAATCATGGTATACAGCTTTTCCAGCGGGAACTTTTTAACATTTAAAAATTCATCCTCATCCGGGCAGTCCTGACCGCGTTTTAAGCCGGTGGCCAGATAAATATGCAGGTACTCCGTGGAAAACGCATTGCTGGGATTAAATACAGCTAATTTTTTCCATTTGGCCGCGTGCAGGCCGGTTTCTTGGGCCAGCTCCGCCTTGGCGCAGGAAAGCGGGGTCTGATATGTCTCCCGCTTACCGGCGGGTAACTCCCAGGTGGTCCGCCCTATGGGATAGCGGTATTGCTGCACCAGATATACCTGCCCGTCCTCCGTCAGCGGCAAAATAGCACTGGCCCCCTGATGGGCCAAATAGACGCGCGTGGTTTCCCGCCCGTTGATCAGACGCACGACGTCTTTATTGAATCCTACTATTCCTTTGTATAGGGTTTTGGACGAAACCTTCGTTTCTTTTAATTTACTATAATGTGACATATCACTATCTTATAAAATTTGTTCCCGCGCAGCATTATGACAAAAGAATTTGTACATTTACACAATCATTCGGAGTATTCCCTTCTGGACGGCATGCTGCGCATTTCCGAGAATCACAAGCCTTCGCGCTTTCTGCGGGGGCTGGCCGAAAGCGGCATAAAAGCCATGGCACTGACCGACCACGGCAACCTATACGGCGCGCTGGATTTTTATGATTCGGCCCGGGCGGCGGGCTTAAAACCCATCGTCGGTTGTGAAGCCTATATTACCGAAGGCAAATACTCCGACAAAGATAAATCCCGCACCGGACACCTGACTTTGCTGGCCAAAAACCACCAGGGATATTTGAATCTTATGCAGCTTAATTCCCTGGCCTGGGTGGACGGGTTTTACTATCACCCGCGCATAGACAAAGAACTTTTGGCCAAATATTCAGACGGGCTGATTGCCCTGTCCGGCTGTTTAAAAGGCTTTCTTTCCCAATACGCCTTAAACGGCAGTTTTGAGCAGGTCTGCGCCATTGCCCGCGAATATGCCGACATTATGGGCCCGGGCAATTATTACATTGAGCTGATGGACCACGGCATACGCGAAGAGCAGCAGGCACTGCCCATTTTAAAGGAAGCGGCCAAAAAGCTGGGCCTGCCCGTCGTGGCCACCAATGACTGCCACTACGAGAAAAAAGAAGACTGGGAGGCGCACGACGTCAACCTCTGCATTTCCACCGGCAAAACGCTCGACGACCCGCGCCGCATGAAAATGACGACGCATGAGCTGTATTTCAAATCGCCCGAGGAAATGTATGAGCTGTTTGCGCACACGCCGGAATCTTTGACCGCCACGCTGGAAATTGCCGAAAAATGCAATTTGGAGTTTCCCAAACATGGGTTTATCCTGCCCAACTTTGACATTCCCCCACAATATCCCAATTCCGCCGAATACTTCAAAGCCCTGTGCCGCGAAGGCTTAAACAAAAAAATGCACGGCAATGTACCGCCGGAATACATTAAACAGCTGGAATATGAATTTGACGTCATTATTAAAATGGGGTTTGACTGCTATTTCCTGATTGTGCAGGACTTTATCCACTGGGCGCGCCAAAACGGTATTCCCATAGGGCCGGGCCGCGGCAGCGGCGCGGGAAGCATTGTGGCCTACAGCCTGGACATTACGCGCGTGGACCCCATTAAAAGCAAGTTACTGTTTGAACGTTTCTTAAACCCGGACCGCATCAGCATGCCCGACCTGGATATTGATATGTCCGATACGGGGCGCGAACGCGTCATTGACTATGTGCGTCACAAATACGGCGCTGACAAAGTGGCGCAGATTATCACTTTCGGCACCATGAAGGCCAAACTGGCCGTGCGCGACGTGGCGCGCGTGATGGGCATCAGCGTCAGCGAGACCAACCGCGTGGCCAAGATGATTCCCAATGACCCGAAAATCACGCTGGATGCCGCACTGGAAAATATCCAGGAACTCAAAAATGAAGTGGCCAACAATCCCACGTCCAAGCGCCTCTTTGATATGGCGCGCAAAATTGAAGGCCTCAAACGCCACACCGGCATTCACGCCGCAGGCGTACTGATTACCAAAGAGGCCGTTTCGCACTATGTGCCGCTGGCGCGCGGGGCGCGCGACGCCATTACCACGCAGTTTGAAGGGGAGCCGTGCTCCAATCTGGGGCTGCTGAAAATGGACTTTTTGGGCCTGCGCACCCTGACGGTTATTGACAATGCCGAAAAACTCATCCGCCAGCGCCACAACCCCAATTTTGACATTAACGAAATCCCTTTAGACGATAAGAAAACCTATGATTTGCTGTGCGCCTGCCAGACGCTGGGCATTTTCCAGCTGGAAAGCGGCGGCATGCGCGACCTGATTAAAAAACTGCAGCCTACGCAATTCGGCGACGTATCCGCCCTGGTGGCGCTCTACCGCCCGGGGCCCATGGAGTCGGGCATGATGGATATGTTTGTGCGGCGTAAAAACGGCCAGGAAAAAATTACCTACGAAACCCCGCTTCTGGAAGAAGTGCTCAAGGACACCTACGGATGTATGGTGTATCAGGAGCAAATCATGGAAATTTCCAAAAAGCTCGGCGGTTTTACCCCGGGCGAAGCCGATACGCTGCGCAAAGCCATGGGTAAAAAGAAGCTGGACGTCATGGAAAAATTCGGCAAAAAATTTGTGGAAGGGGCCAAAGCGCACAAAATTTCGGAAAAGACGGCCACGCATATTTATGAGCAAATGAAGGCCTTTGCCGGATACGGTTTTAACAAATCCCACTCGTACGCCTATGCATTGGTGTCTTACCAAACGGCTTATTTGAAGGCCAATTATCCCATTGAATTTATGTGTGCGGCGCTGACCAACGAAATCGGGCACAATGCCATCGGCGCCGATGACAAAGAAAACAAAATCGCCACCTATTTGGAAGAAGCCAAGAAAATGGGCTTTGAAATTCTGCCACCGGACATCAACAAAAGCCAGCCGGAATTTGCCGTGGAAGAAAAAGATGGCAAAGAATATATCCGCTATGCGCTGGAAGCGGTCAAAAACGCCGGTACGGAAGGCTGCATCTCTATTGCGCAGGAAGCCAAAAAGAAACCGTTTGAGTCCTTGGAAGACCTCTGCGCGCGCATTGACCTGTTTCAGGCCAACAAGAAAACTCTTGAAAGCTTAATCAAAGCCGGCGCGATGGACTGCCTGATGCCGGACAAAGACCCCAAAGAGACGCGCGCCATCCTGTTAAGCCAGCTGGACGAAGCCGTGGACACGGCACATATGATAGCCAAAGAAAAAGAAAGCTGCGCCGCCAGCCTGTTCGGGGACGATTTTTCCTCCGTCATGAGTTTTAAAAAGAAACAGGAAGACAAGCCGGTCGCGCCGCTGACGCAAAACGAACTGCTGGGCTATGAAAAAGAAGTGATGGGACTGTATTTCAGCGGGCACCCCATTGCGCGTTATCAGGATTACCTGGGACAGCTAAACTGCGTGGCTATCAAAGATATTTTGGACGGGAAGGCCTCCGGCCGTTTAAACGTCATCGGTATTGTGACGCGTCTGAAAAAACGCCAAAACAAACAGAAAAAAGAATGGGCGCAGTTTGTTATAGAGGACTGCACGGGGTCTATCGGCGTTAATGCTTTTGCCCGCACCTGGGAAAGTATCGGGCACAAAGTGTCCCCCAATGCCATTTTGTTCTTCTCCGGCGATGTACGCGTAGATGACGAAAGCGCCCGGGTGGAAATCAATTTACAAGATGTGGGCAACGTGACCGAACTGATAGGCAATGTGGCCAAAAAACTCACCATCCGCCTGACCCCCGATTATTCCCAAAGCAATTTACAGAAACTGAAAATGCAGCTGGACGCGGCCAAAGGCATTACTAAAGTATATTTGGAAGTGCCGTCCAAAGCCGACCCCTCCAAGCTACACCGTATCCGCACGGACAAATCCATCATGATTCACCGCGCCCTGCTGGAACATATTGAAAACACCCTGGGCAACGACGCCTGGCGTTTTGAATAGCGCTGTTTTTCCCTTTTTCCTCTTGACCTAGAGCGAACTTCATACTTTATAATAAGTGTGGAAGGAGGAGTTATGAAAAAAATCTTATTTCTGCTGTTTGCCGCGGCTATTGCGGCAGCCGGCTGTGCCCCTAAGGGTCAAATAAAGGAAGAAATTATGGAAACCAGACATTACATACAACCGTTAAATCCTGCCGTACAAAGAGAACATGTCTCTTTTAAAAACCGTTACGGTATTACGCTGGCGGGGGATTTGTACACTGCCAAAAATATGGATAAAAACGCCAAATATCCCGCCATTATCGTAGGCGCGCCTTACGGCGGCGTCAAAGAACAGGGTCCCTGCGTGTATGCGGGAGAACTGGCACGGCGCGGATTTGTGGTGCTGACTTTTGACCAGCCGTTTATGGGCGAGTCCGGCGGAGAGCCGCGCCATGTGTCTTCGGCGGATATGTTTGCCGAAAGTTTCAGCGCCGGAGTGGATTACCTGGGCCTGCTTAAATTCGTGGACCGCAATAAAATCGGCGTTATCGGCATTTGCGGCTCAGGCGGGTTTGCGCTGTCTGCCGCACAGGTGGATGTGCGCATTAAAGCCGTGGCCACCGCCTCCATGTATGACATGACTTCTTTTCATAAACGCATGAGCAAAGAAGAACTGCAAAAAGCCAAAGAAAAACTGGCCGACCAGCGCTGGATTGACGCCGAAAAGGGTTATCCGCAATACATTCCTTCTTTTCCGGAAAAACCGCTGACAAAAGAAGAATCAGATAAAGTACAGCAAGAACTGCCGGAACCGGACGCGGAATGGTTCCGTTTCTACGCCGTTCCGCGCGGGCATCACCCGCAAGCGCGCGGCGGTTTTACCACCACCAGCGACGCCTCCATGCTCAATTTTAAAGCATTGGATTACATTGATGAAATCTCTCCGCGGCCCATTCTGTTTGTCATCGGGGACCGCGCCCATTCCAAATTCTTCAGCGAGGAGGCCTACGCCGCAGCCAAAGAGCCCAAAGAAATCTATGTCGTCAAAGATGCCGAACACATAGACCTGTATGACCGCACGGACCGCATTCCGTTTGACAAGCTGGAAGATTTCTTTAAAACCAACCTGAAGTAATCTCTCACGTTCTGCAAAAAGCCGTCCGGCAACGGACGGCTTTTTTCGTCTCCCCCGTAAAAGCTATAATTTAATAAAGACCCCGCACCGGTTGTCCGAAGCGGGGGTTTGGAGAGGAAAAATGAGCATTTTTGAAGCACTAATGATGCTGGGCTTCGGTCTGGCCTGGCCGTTTAACATTTATAAATCCGCCGTATCCAAAACCGCCGCCGGAAAAAGTTTTTTGTTTACCATCACCATTGCCCTGGCCTATCTGTGCGGTATTATCCATAAAATTTTTTACAGTTTTGACGCCGTATTTTGGCTGTATGTGCTGGACTTTCTGCTGGTGGCAATAGACCTTTCGCTTATGATACGCAACCGCCGGCTGGATATGCGGCGAAACGCCAACCGTTCCTCCTCTTGTGCTTCCACAAAAGAGGCAGCCTCTGCCTAAATGCGCCGCTGGTATTGTTCCGTTCGGTTTTCAAAACCAAACAGATTTTAGTATAATATATATGTCAAATTTACCGTTTTAAGCCCAGTTGGCGCAGGGGTAGCGCGTTCCCTTGACATGGGAAAGGTCATAGGTTCAAATCCTATACTGGGCACCATTTAAAACCATCCGCAAGGATGGTTTTTTCATACCCTAAGCCCAACACATAAGCCAATTACAACAGAACACATTGGCATTAACACACTCAGCTCTCTCCCCGTACGCGTGCGGACATCGGCAAGTTTGGTATAATTTATATAGGATTTTCTATTCTTCAGGAGATGAAAAATGCCTACAAAAACCAGCAAAAACCCGAATTGTTCTTTGTTGCAGGCGCACCGCTGTCTGTACAAGCCCGTGCTGCCCGAAATTTTGAAGAAGGGCCCCTGCTTTGTCAAAGTCAAAACCGGCAAAGCCACCCAAAGTGTAGCCGACCAGGCCACCGTAAAAAAGATGTTCCCCAATACCTACGGCATGCCCGAAGTAACTTTTATTAAAGGCTCCAATCCGGCCGTCGGCAAGAAAACCGTTAAAGCCGCCGTGGTGCTATCCGGCGGGCAGGCCCCGGGCGGACATAACGTCATCGCGGGGCTTTTGGACGGGCTGAAAAAAGCCAATCCGAAAAACAAACTGTACGGCTTTTTAGGCGGTCCCAGCGGCATTTTGGACGCCCAGTGGAAAGAAATCACCCCCAAACTGATGGAAAACTACCGCAATACCGGCGGTTTTGATTTAATCCAGTCCGGCCGCACGAAAATTGAAAGCGAAGAACAGCTGGCCAAGGCCTTAGACACCCTGAAAAAATACAAAGTCAACGCGCTGATTATCGTCGGAGGGGATGACTCCAACACCAATGCCGGCGTACTGGCGGAATATTTCAAACAGCAGGGGGCGGATATCTGCGTTATCGGCGTGCCGAAAACCATTGACGGCGACCTGAAAAACGACAAAATTGAAACTTCCTTCGGTTTTGATACGGCTACCAAAATCTACGCCGAAATGGTGGGCAATATCTGCCGCGACGTCAACTCCGCACGCAAATACTGGCACTTTATCCGCCTGATGGGCCGCAGCGCCTCGCACATCACGCTGGAAGTGGCGCATGAAACCCACCCCAATGTTACCCTGGTGGGCGAAGAAGTGCTGGCCAAAAAAATGACGCTCAAGCAAATCATTGACTACTTGGCGGGCATTATCGCCGCACGCGCCAAACAGGGCAAAAACTTCGGCGTGGTACTGGTGCCGGAAGGCCTCATCGAATTTATTCCGGAAATGAAAGCGCTGATTTCCGCCCTCAATGATCTGCTGGCCGACCATGAAGCCGAACTGGCCAAAATGGATTCCATCACCGAGAAAAAAGAATTTATCATCTCCAAATTGCCGGCCAAACTGGCTGCGCTGATGAAATCCCTGCCTGCGGGCATTGCCTCCCAGCTGATGCTGGACCGCGACCCGCACGGCAATGTGCAGGTATCGCTTATTGAAACCGAAAAACTGCTGGTGGAAATGCTGCGCACCCGCCTGGCCGAAATGAAAAAAGCCGACAAATACAACGGCAAATTTTCCGCCATCATGCATTTCTTCGGCTATGAAGGCCGCTGCGGCGTGCCCTCCACCTTTGACGCCAACTACACCTATGCACTGGGCTACAATGCCGCCGCACTGGCCTTAAACGGCTGCAGCGGGTATTTGTCGTCCGTGCGCAAACTCACGCGCAAACCCCAGCAGTGGGAATGCGGCGGCGTGCCTCTGACCATGATGATGAACATTGAACGCCGCAAAGGCAAAGAAAAACCCGTCATCCGCAAAGCGCTGGTGGAACTGACCGGCGAACCGTTCAAACAGTTTGCCAAAAAGCGTGATTTGTGGGCGATGAGCGAAGCGTATCTGTTCCCCGGCCCCATACAGTATTTCGGACCGGCGGAAGTAACGGATATGATTACATATACGCTGCGCTTTGAAAGAGGCGGCAAAAAATAATCTCCCTTCCAAAAGCAAAGGCCCCGGCTAACAGCCGGGGCCTTTTAATTTCTATCTGTATCCATTTTCCCCGGGCCGACACCGGGCCCCCGCAGGGCATACCGGGCCAGGCCTGCAAACCTAATCAGCCGGCCTGATTTTCTCAAACAATGCCAATGCGGCGGATACGGCCTGATCCATATTACAATATTTATATCCGCCCAAACGGCCAAAGAAATACGCCCCGGGCAACTTTTCCGCTTCGCGGGCATACTGCTGATATAAAGCCTCACTGGCGGGATTGGACACCGGGTAATAGGGTTCGGTTTCCCCGCGTTTAAACTCCTGCGGAAACTCCACGGATATGACGGTGGAAGGTCCCTTTTCGTTCAGGAAATATTTATGTTCGCAAATGCGGGTAAAATCAAAATTGTTGGGATAGTTGGTAACGGCGGAAGGCTGATAATATTCCATGCTTTTTTGCTCTATGTCAAAGCGCAGGCTCCGGTACGGCAGTTCCCCAAACTTATAATCAAAAAACTCATCAATCGGCCCCGTATAAAATAAACGTTGGTATTCAATATCCCCCCTTATTTTTTCAAACGGAGTCTTTAACCTCACGGTAATCAGCGGGTTGCGAAGCATATTTTCCACCATACGCGTATAACCCTGCGCAGGGATGGCTTGGTATTTGTCACGGAAATAACCGTCATCCCGGCTTACCAATATAGGCACGCGGGCCATAACTTCTGCATCTATTTCCTGCGGGGAAATACCCCATTGCTTCAACGTGTACTGCTCAAAAACTTTTTCGTATACATACCGCGCCAAAAACTGCAAATCCGCGTCTTTCTGGCGCAGCAGTTTCATGACAGGCACCTGTACGCCATACCCGTATTCATTGACCAGTTTTTCTTCCAAACGAACAGCCAGATATTCCGGAAAGGCCTGATGCAGGGTATTGAGATTGAATGGGAGCGTGACATAGCGGTTATCCACCCAGGCATGCACTTTTAAAAAGAAATAATGCCAGGAGGTAAAGGAGCTCAGGTAATCCCAAATTTGCCTGTTGCCGGTATGAAAGATATGCGGCCCGTAGCGGTGCACGGTAATCCCGGTGGAATGCTTGGAATCATAAATATTGCCGGCTATATGTTCCCTCCGGTCAATAACCAGCACCGGCTCCTGTAACTGAGAGGCAATGCGTTCCGCTATTACGGCGCCGGACAGCCCGGCACCTACCACCAAATTTTTTACTTTTTCCATGCGTCCTCCTTCCGCCCGCGCAACGGCATCTTTACATTAGTATCTTTTATTTTGTTCCCATTTCCATGCCGTGGCAATAATATCTTCAATCTGCATATATTGGGGCTTCCAGCCCAGCACTGTTTCTGCCGGGCCGTGGGCGGCGGCATACAATTCGGCGGGGTCTCCGGCGCGGCGCGGCGCCAACCGCACGGGACATTTCTTGCCGGTTACTTTCTCTGCGGCGGCGATAATATCTTTAACAGACGTTTTAACCCCGGTGCCCAAATTCATACATCCGCTGAACCTGTCCAGCTTTTCCAAAGCCAGGCGGTGGGCGGTGGCCAAATCTTCCACATGGATATAGTCGCGCAGGCAGGTGCCGTCCGGGGTTGGGTAATCATCCCCAAAAATTTTAATACAGTCCCGTTCCCCCTTAATAGCCTGCAGGACCAGCGGGATTAAATGCGTTTCCGGGTTATGCGACTCCCCAATGCTGCCGTCCGCCGCAGCGCCGGCGGCATTAAAATAACGTAGGGCCGCATATCTCAGCCCATACGCACGGGCATAATCGGCAAAGATTTGTTCTATCATCAGTTTGGAGCGGCCATAGGGATTAATCGGGTTTTGAGGGTGTTTTTCATCCATAGGGGTATATTGCGGCTCCCCGTATGTGGCACAGGTGCTGGAAAATACAATTTTGTTTACACCGCGTTTTTTCATGGCGGCCAACAAATTTAATGTCCCGGCCACATTGTTCTGATAATATTTTTGTGGATCGGTAACGCTTTCTCCCACATAAGTATACGCGGCAAAATGCACCACCGCTTCAAAATCGTATTTGGCAAACAGGGCATCCAAAGAGGAGGGAACTGCCAAATCAGCCTTTTCAAACGGCACGCTTTCCGGCACTGCTTCCCGGTGGCCGTAAACCAGGTTATCCGCCACAACGCAGGGATATCCCTCCTGCGCCAAATGTTTTACCGTGTGTGAGCCGATATATCCCGCACCGCCCATGACTAAAATTTTTTTCATAGCGTCTCCCTGTATAAGAACTGCCGGGCCGGCCGGAGGCCGGCCTTTATTTCAGTATAGATAACTCCTCCGGGGAGCGTCAACCGCTTCACGGGTTTGCTGGGGCATTTGTAAAATAATGTGATTTTCACCGATGTTTTATCTTACAAAACATACTATAATAAAGAAAAAATTCCCCATGTAAAAAGGAGCACTATGAAATTACAGGTTTTAGGCATTTGTTTGTTTTTGGCGATGCCAGTACTGGCACAGGACGTGACCGGACGCACGGAAACCATAGAAAATGATACACGCCCCGGTACTCCTACGGAAATCATTGCCGGAGATGCCGGCAGCGGCAACGCTATAGGAAATAAACTTATTGTCATTAACAGTACCATACAAGGAAACAACAGTCCGTTGGCCAATGCCTCTATTATGGGAGGCAAAACAACCACGGGGGCCGCTAACGAAAACAGCGTAGAAGTTTCCGATGCCTCCACCGTAAACCGCAATATATACGGCGGATACGGCAACACACAGGCAAACCATAATACGGTGCTAATTACAGGTTCTAAAGTTAATCAGGGAGCCTCTTTACACGAGGAAGCAACCCTGTCTGCATATCAGGCTGAACGCGAACTGGTAGCGGGAGAAGAAGGATATGTTTCGCACTCCGTTTCCGTAGACTCGGCACAAGTCGCAGGAAATTTAACTCCAGAAGAATCCTTGTATTCCGTATACGGAGGGGTGGTACATAACGGAGAAGCCGCCTATAACTGCATCATAGTCCGCAATTCAAAAGAGGACGGCAATAACCGCCCCATCGGCAATAATCTCATCGGAGCTTATGGCCCGTATCTATCTGGCACCTACCTGCACGACAATACCGTAGAAGTAATAAACTCCCAAGTCAGCGGCCTGATTGTCGGAGGTGCTGGAATGGGTTTTACCTGGGAGGACAAAGTGCGTCAGCCTCTGCGCAACGACAATAATTCCGTTATTTTAACTGATTCGGAAGTAAATGATGTTATAGGAGCATACGGCGGAATTAACACAAACGGGAATTCAATTCGACTCTCCGGTTCATCGGCAGATAATCTGTATGGCGTTTCCTTCGGACAAAATATTTTTTATTCCAGCGGAAACGATGTAATTGACAATACAGCCAACAATAATGTTGTCGTTCTGGAAAACAATTCTTCCGTTTCCGGCAATATTTACGGAGCACAAAGTCATAGTGTACAAGCCTCCGGGAACCAGATAAATATTACTGATTCCAATGCCTATGGGAATATATACGGCGTTCATATGTCCAATACGCTGGTTCAACAGGATGCAAACACCACGGGATGGAATACCACCTCGGCCACAGCCCAAGGTAATAGTATCCTGTTGCAAAACGCCGAAGCGGGCAACAGTTCCGCCGAAATAGCCGGGGCCATGAATTTCAGCGGGGCGGCCAATAATAATGCCGTGCAAATTGCCGCTTCTACCGTAACCGCATCCACCCTGGCCGGCGGCTGGGCCGAACACGAGCGCCAAACCCTGACCGCCGAAGGCCAGCAGGAATTTGCCATCGGGTTCCAGGCGGACGGAAACGGTGTAACCGCCTCCAACAGCATGCTGACAGCTAATATATACGGCGGGCAGGTAACCCAGGAAGAAGAAATAAACCCGGCCGGGGATACGGACACCACCCTTTCTTCCGCTTCCTCCAACTATGTGGAATTATATGATTCTTCTGTTACCGGGGACGTATACGGCGGTGCTGCCCGCGGGAACTACACCCGGGCAAACAGCAACCGCGTGTGGCTTTCCGGCACCAATATAGAAGGCAATGTATACGGAGGTCTGGCGGAAGGGGCAGATTCCATTTCCTCCAACAATGAAGTGGTTTTACACAACACTACCGTCAACGGGAACGTATACGGTTCATCCGCCGCGCAAGGCGGCGGCAACACCGTCACGCTGGCCGGACAAACTACGGTTTCCGGTACCGTGTATGGCGGGGCTGGGACAGGGAACCAGCTGACGCTGCTCAATTTTCAAAGCAGCGACGCGTTATCTCTCTCCGGCTTTGACAATCCGTATCTGATTGTCGGAGCGGACACTTCCGTTACTTTTGCCCAGGATGTGCCGGAAGCTCATGTCATCGTACAGGGCATAGCGGACGTGCAGGGGCACGTGTTGGCCCGTACGCCGGATGCCAATTCATCTTTTATTTTACATGCAGAAAATTCCGGGGTATATACCTACTCCCTGGTTCCGCAGGCAGAAGCCGGCAGCGGGTTGACGGCGTGGCTGCTTTCCGGCGGATTTTCACAACAGCGGGCCGAAAGTTATGCGCAAACCGGCCTGGTGGCCCTGGCACTAGCCAATGCGGGGGACGGACTTCTGGACTCGGTTATCCAAGACGCGGCACAGACGGATCAGGAAAAAGGAAGCTTTTTAAAAACGGGGTATGAACACCTAAAACACGAAACCGGAAGCGGCTTTACCCTGCGCGCCACCACGGCACTGGCTGGTTTATACGGCCGCAGAGATGCCTGGACCGGCGGTTTGTATGCACGCTATGCTTATGGGACATATACCACCTACCCCGTCCGGGCGGACAGTTATGCCTCCTCCTGGGCCGGCGGCGCGTTTGGCGCATGGGACGCCACGGAGAATTTGCAGCTGCTGGCGGACGCACGTATCGGTTGGCAACAAACCAGTTACGGCGGCTCGGCTGAAACGGGGGCTTCCTTTGAATACGAAGGAGCTTTTACCTCTATGCAGGCCGGGGCTTTATATGCTTTAGGCGGTTCCTGGACGGCAGGAGGCAAACTGCGCTGGACACATATCCGGGGTGACTCTATGACGGATAATTTGGGCGAATCGGTCTACATTACCGGTTCGGACAGCCTGCTGGGAACACTCGGCCTTTCCTATGCGGCACAAAATTTGGCCTTTGGCCATTTTATGCCGCTGGCCCGGGCGGAGCTGCTGCATGAGTTTAACGGGCGCGGAGTAAGCCGGGTGGAAGGGCGCAGGCTAAATGCCCTGTCTTTGCGCGGCACGTCCGGCCGTCTCACGCTGGGGCTGACATATACGGATGAAACCAAAGGCTTAAGCGCTGCGCTGGCAGGCTTTGCACAAGGCGGGCAGGAAGACGGATGGGGCTTAAAGTTCAACGGAAGCCTGCGGTTTTAATTGCCATTGGCCAGGGACGGACTGTTTTTTATATAATAACAGCGTCCCCAGATGGGCAGGAGAAGAAAACTCTTCCCAAACGGGAAAAAAATTGTTATACTATATACATAGACGGGCCCGTAGCTCAGCTGGGAGAGCGCCTGCATGGCATGCAGGAGGTCGCAAGTTCGATCCTTGTCGGGTCCACCATTTTAAACCCCGCGAAAGCGGGGTTTTTTATGTCCTCCGGCGCACTGCCGCGCCGCCGCCCTCGGCGGAAGGTAGACTTTTTTTTCCGTTTATAATAAAAATTTGCCTTCGGGCAAATCTTTTTTGTCCTAAAAAAGCGGATAAAGAAACTATCTCTTTATCCGCCGCACAAAAATCCCCTCAGCCATATCCTTCACATTCCCCAGGCCAGACTGTCCACCAGAAACCCGGGCAGGCCCGCCGCGCGCATTTTTTCCTGTGTCGGTCCGAAATCGTACTTTTGGCGCAAAAAGCGGAAGGTGTTTTTCTCCGTATTCCACAGGCCAAAAGATGCCCGTGCGTCATTGTCACGCGGTTTACCAACGGAGCCGGGATTAATGACATAACGGCAGGAAGCCTGCAGCGGTATTTCTTCCTCCTCTCTCACCACATAGGCATGGCAGGCTGAGGCGTCCCCTTCCATATAAAAAGACAAATGCGTATGCCCCACAAAAAGCACCTGCCCTGTCCATAAAGGATACGCTGTGCGGTATTGCTGGCAGCTGGAAAAGTATTCTTTTACCGGGTCCATGGGAGAACCGTGTACCACGGTAAAATTTTCTCCGTGTGCCACTTCCGGCAAAAAAGAAACAAAACGCATGGCTTTGGTATTAAGCTGTTTAGCAGTCCAGTCCAGGGACTTAAGGGCTTCAAAGTTAAAATATTCGCGCAGTTCGGGATGGGTAAAAATGGCATCGTGATTACCCAGCACGCCCGTTACCAAGCCGTCGTCCTGCATATTACGGTATTTTTGTATACATTTTTCCGGATCCGGCCCGTAGCCGATCAGATCCCCGCAGAAAATATATTTCCGTGCGCCTTCGTCCTTCATGCGCTGCAGGGCGGCGTAAAACGCCTCCAGGTTGCCGTGAATATCCGAAAATACACCGTATATCATCAGCTTACCGCCAGGGCTTCCAGCTCTTCTTTTTTGGCCTGGTCGGCGCGGTCGGCCAAGTTGACCGACATAACTTTGGACACGCCGCTTTCCTCCATGGTAATACCGTAGAGGCGGCGGGCCGATTCCATGGTGCGTTTATTGTGGGTCACCACGATAAACTGCGTGGTGTTGGAAAATTCTTTGATCAGGTTGACGAAACGTTCCACATTGGCCTCGTCCAGTGCGGCGTCGGCTTCGTCCATAATGCAGAACGGGGCCGGATTATGCGTAAAGAACGCAAACAGCAAAGACAGCGCCGTCAGCGTCTTTTCACCGCCGGACATGGATGAAATATTCAGCAGTTTTTTGCCCGGGGGCTGGGCGTAAATTTCAATGCCCGTTTCCAGCAGGTTTTCGGGGTCGGTCAGCACCAAATCACATTCGCCGCCGCGGAAAAGCGTCTGGTAAATGTTTTTAAAGTGCATTTTGACCTGCTCAAAGGTATATTTGAAATTATCGCGCGTGGTGATATTGATTTTATGTATGGCGGAACGCAAATCTTTCTTGGCGTCCTCCAGGTCATTGATTTGGGTTTTGAGGAAATTATGCCGCTCCGTCAGCGCGTCGTATTCTTCCGGCGCGGTCATGTTTACCGCACCCATATTTTCAATGCGTTTGCGCATCATCTTCACGCGTTCATAATCCACTTGTTTATCGCCAAAGTTCAGCTGTGCTTCTTCCGGCGTGATGTTCCAGCTTTCAAACAGATTGTTCACTACCGTGGTACGCTGGCGGCGCGCATTGGCCAGGGCGTTTTCCAAATCATTTTGTTTAATGTGTAAATCGGAAAGCTGTTTCTTGTTGGCATTTAAAGCCGACATTTTGTCATTGTATTCTTTTTTCAGCGCTTCCACCGATTCGCGCAGTTTGTATTCGTCGGTTTCCAGCTGGGCCAGCGTGTCGCGCTCCGTGGAGAGTTTGGCCTGGGTGGAAAGCTTTTCCTGCGCCAGGGCCTGCAGGCGCGCACTGGCCGATTTGGCCGCTTCGGCGCGTTTGCCTTCATTGGCCAGCAGGGTATTGTATTCAAATTCCGTGGATTTCAAATCCACTTCCACATTGTTCTTGCGGATTTTCAATTCGTACAATTCGCCGTTCAGCGCGTTTAAGCGGCTTTTGCTCTGCTCCGACTGTTTTTGCAGTTCCGCCTTTTGCGTTTTCAGGTTTTCGGTCTGCGCTTTATTTTCTTCCTGCTGTTTTAAAATGTTCTGTAAATCGGCCTGCAGTTTTTGTACGTTTTGTTTGCGTCTGTCCACGCGCAGCATTAATTCCTGCTTTTGCGCAGAGGCTTTGGCCAGGGCTTCCTCGGCCTGTTTAAGCTCGCGCTCTTTGGAGGACAATTCCCCCTGCACCGCGCCGGCCGCCACAGCGGCTTCCTGCGCACTTACGCGCAGGGCGCGCAAGGCCTCATCGGCTTTTTGCAAGGCGTCATAATTGGCAATAATTTCTTTGGAAATTTCATCTTCCCGGGCGGTCTTTTCCGCCAGGGCTTGTTTGACGGTTTCTTCTTCGCCCCAGTACGCTTCCGGCGCGGTAACGCCGGCGGCACCGGCACTTAAGAAAAACCCGCCCGACAGAGCGCCGTCATTTTCCGCGCTGTAACCGCCGACCAGCAAAGAAACCAAATTTTCCAGTTCCGGTCCGTATTGCAGCTGCGCTTTGAGCGTGCCGGACGCGGCGGGCGCGGCGGGCACTTTGTCCAGCAAAATAAATTTGCAGCGCGCTTTGCCGTGCGCTTTAAGTTTGTCCACGGCGGCGCGGGCGGCGGCTTCATGCTCACACAACACCGCGTCCAAATACTTGCCGAAAGCCTCTTCTACCGCGGTGGCGTTTTCGGGCGAATATTTTAATGCTTTGCGCAGCGTGCCTTTTATACCGGCAATACCGGCCTCGCACGCCGTTTTGACGCCCACCCAGTACGGGTCATTTTCCCCCTGGGTGCGTATCATTTCCAGTTTGGCGTTCAGAGCGGCCTTTTCTGATTTTAAAGCGGAAAGCTGTTCGTTTAAGGCGGTGCGTTTTTGCTGTAATTCTTTCAAATTCGTCTCGCCCTGCACAATTTGCGCGCGCGCCGCCTGCGCGGCATTTTGCTTTTCAGCCAGCCGCGTGCGGATTTCTTCCAATGCCTGGCGCACGCCCTCTACGCCGGAGGACGCCTGGCTACTCTTTTCCAGGGTGATTAAATCTTCGCTTTCGCGCTGTACATTGGCCTGCTCCAGCGAAATTTTATTTTGGCACTCCATCTGACTTTGCACCATACGCATTAAGTCCGTGCTGGCGCGCTGTATTTGGCCGTCTGCATTGCGCAAATCCTGCTCCTGTTTTTGCGACAGGGCAAATTCTTCGTTGTATTGTTTCTGCAGCGGAGCCAGTTTGCTTTCCAACTCCGCCTGTTGGGCTTTAAGTTTGGCAATGGCGGGCTCAATTTCCTTAATGCGGTTCTGCCCGCGTTCGGATTCGCTGCCCGATGCGGCCAGCTGTGCCGTAAACTCGGCGGTTAAATTGTCGCAGTTTTTAATAGCCCCTTCCAACAGTCCCACCTGGTATTTGCTGGCGGCGATTTTTTCGTTAAACTCCGCCACTTCCTTTTGTTTGTGGGTCAAATTCAAATCCATGGCCGCGGTCTGGCCTTCCTGTGCGGAAATTTGATTTTCCAAATCTTTGGCGCGCGAAAGCACCGGCTCCAGCTCCGCGCCGTGCTTGGCAATCAGGCCGTCGGCTTCTTTAATGGAACAGAGCGAAATGGCAATTTCGCTTTCTTTGAGTTCCTCGCGGTATTTCTGGTACAGGCGGGCTTTGCGCGCCTCACCGTCCAGCTTTTTAATTTGTTCGGCAATCAGCGTGACCGTGTCCGACAAACGCGCCAGGTCCATATCCACGCGCTCCAGGCGGCGGATACATTCCTCGCGTTTGGCTTTGTATTTGGATACGCCGGCCACTTCCTCAAACATTTCACGGCGCTGCTCCGGCGTGGCGGAAAGCACGCTTTCCACGCCGCCCTGGTCAATAATGGCATAACCTTCGCCGCCGATGCCGGTGTCCAGGAACAAATCGCGTATGTCGCGCAGGCGGCACTGCACTTTATTTAAATAGTATTCGCTTTCGCCGGAGCGGAAAATTTTGCGGCTGACGGTAATTTCATTAAAATCCAGCGGCAGGTTACGCGTGGAATTGTCAAACACCATGCTGACCTGCGCCATATTCAGCGGGGCGCGTTTGGCCGTACCGTTAAAAATAATATCCACCATAGAGGCAGAGCGCAGCGCCTTCCAGCTCATTTCGCCGATGGTCCAGCGTACGGAATCTATGACGTTGGACTTACCGCAGCCGTTGGGGCCCACCACGCAGGTAATGCCGGGCTCAAAATCCAGGCGAACCTTATCGGCAAAAGATTTGAAACCGACGATTTCTATGGCTTTTAAATACATGAAATTACCGCCCTTTGGAAAAAAGGATATATATTGTATTATACATTATCCCGCGCGTACGGACCTGTACGGAGCAAAGAAAGTCCTTCTACGCGTACGGAAAAACGGTAAAAAACCGCTCCGAAGGCAAAAAAAGATTTTCCCGAGGAAAAAAACGCTTGCAAAAGGAAAGAATATTTATTAGACTTTTTCGGTAAGGGTGCCGGACACCCCGGCGCGGGCGGAAAAAACGCCAGGCGTACGGCAAACATTTCAGACGTTTTTAAAAATAATCCGAACCCTGAAAAATGTTTCCTGAAAGGAGGAACAATCACCATGGCAGAAAAAGTACTCAAAATCGGCGTAGAACGCGAAGACGGCTTCCTGTACTACATTGACAAAGACGGCGACGTCGCGCGCGTGCAGATGGCCCGCGGCGGCAAAAAAGGCGGCAAACCCAAAAAAGTGGAAAAAACCGGTATCAAGAAAGAAAAAGGATATCTGTACTTCCTGGACAAAAAAGGCGATATCTCCAGAGCCAAAATGGTCAACGCCAAATAATTTAAACGCCCCGCATCAAGCGGGGCGTTTTGTTTCAAACAAAACTTTTGTTACAAAAAATACAAATGTGCAAAATCTTGATAGAGAACATCTCCCTCCATTTTATTTTTCTGCCAAGCGTCTAATTCGCTTAAAACCCCAAAAAGCCTGCCCCGTAAGCTGCAAAATATTAAATTTTAAAGCACGCAATATAGCAATAAAATTCATGCCTTGTTTTTTACCGCGTTGTGGTTATACTTAAGTATCGGCGCGGGCTGCCGCGCCGGCAGTATCCTGTCCGCGACGCGCCGCCACCGGCCCGCGGCCTTTTCCTTCAGGCCCCGCCCTCTGCGTCCGCCGTTGACACTGACGAGAAATTAATGATTAAATGTGAGTACGGGTTTCCCGTCAAGACTACACGGAGGAAGTTATGGAAATTAAAGTTACCGCCAAAAACATCAAACTGACGCCCGCCATCAAACAGTTTGTGCAAACCCGCGTCAGCAAAATTGAAAACTATGTGGACCATATCGTATGGGCCCAGGTGTTGCTGTCGGTGGAGAAAAAAATCAACCAGCGCGCTGAAATTATTATTCACACGGGGGGTAAAAACCCGGTAAGCGCCACCGCGGTGGAAACCGATTTGTACAAAGCCATAGACGCTGCCGCCGTTAAAGCTGAAGCGCAGCTGAAAAAAGCTAAAGAAAAAACCAAATCCAAACGCACGGCCAAAAAAGCTGCCGCAGCGGAAGAACTGGTTACGTTTACCGATCATATTTTACTGCCGCCCAACGACGTAAAATTCTCGGTCATCAAACAGGTGGAAGTTACCCCGATGAACCCCGAGGATGCGGCCTATGAAATGGAACGCCTGGGGTATTCGTTTTGGATGTTCCTGGACGAAGACTCCAAACAAATTAACCTGATTTTTAAACGCCTGGACGGCACGTACGGGCTGATTAAACCGGTTAAGAAAAAATAATACGGGTGCTGTGGTGCAGGAATTTACAAAATCCGTGACAGTCAGCGAACTGCTCCAGGTGAAACGCCTTCACCTGGAGCTGGTTTGCGGCAAACGGTATGTGCACCGCCAAATCACCACCCCGAGCATCAACCGCCCAGGTCTTGCCCTGTGCGGGCATTTGGATTATTTCCGCGCCAATGCCATACAAGTGTTTGGCCGCGGCGAATATGGTTTTTGCGTAAAGGAAAAACCGTCTGTTTTAAAAGCCAATGTGGCCAAAATGCTGGGCAAAGGCAGTGTGCCGTGTGTTATTATGGCGGCGGATTTGGATCCGCTGCCGGCTATCAAAAAGGCCTGCCTGGGAGCGGACGTACCCGTTTTAAAAACGGACATGGAATCTGCTGAATTTGTGGCGGAATTTTCCCGCTTTTTAGACGAACAGCTCTCCCCTGTTACGCATTTGCACGGCGTATTGTTAAACGTCAGCGGAATCGGCGTACTGATTCGCGGGGAAGCGGGCATCGGCAAAAGCGAATGCGCGCTGGAACTGATTAAGCGCGGGCACATTCTGGTGGCTGATGACGTGGTGGAAGTACAAAAACGCTGGGGACGTTTTCTGATGGGCTCTTGCCCTGAAATGCTCAAACACTACATGGAAGTGCGGGGTTTGGGGATTTTAGATGTGGAGCTCTTGTTCGGAGTGGGTTCCACCCTGGACGAAATGAGCATTGATCTGGAAGTGGTGCTTACACCGCCGGCCAAAAACATTGACCGCCTGGGTGTGGAACAAAATACTTCCGCGATTTTGGGGGTGGAAGTCCCCTCCCTGCGTCTGCCGGTTACCCCGGGGCGCAATCTGGCGGCACTGATTGAAGTAGCCGCGTTGAACCAGCGGTTAAAAGCACAAGGCATTTTCTCGGCCAAAGAATTCAGCCGCAAAATGCTGGACCGCATGAAACGGACGGCCAAAAACCATGCAAACCAAGCGTAAACTTTTTATTATTACCGGTATGAGCGGCGCGGGCAAAAGCCAGGCGCTGAAGATTTTCGGCGATTTTGGCTTTTATTGTGTGGACAATCTGCCGCTGGCGCTGTTTGAGCAATTTGCCGATTACGTTAAGCAGCGGCCGGAACTTAAAAATGTGGCCTTAGGCGTGGACGTGCGCGAGGGCGAACGCCTCAAAGAGCTGCCAGCCCTGCTTAAAAACCTGACCAAAAGCGATTTCAGCCCCAAAGTCATCTTTTTGGACGCTTCGGAAGAATGCCTGATACGGCGTTTCTCCGAAACCAAACACAAACACCCCATTCACAAAAAGCTCGCCGCGGCCATTGCGCATGAGCATGACCTGCTGACCCCTATCAAAGTAGCGGCGGACAAAGTGATAGACACCACCGATTTAAAACTGGGGGAACTGAAAGAAAAACTTTCCGCCCTGCTGGAGCTGAAAAAAGAAGGCGAAATGCAGATTTCCGTGGTATCTTTCGGGTTTAAAAACGGTATTGCCAAAGAAGCAGATATCGTCATGGATGTGCGCTTTTTACCCAATCCTTACTATGTAAAAGGCCTAAAAAACAAAACCGGCCTGGACAAACCCGTGCAGGACTATATTCTGTCTTTTAAAGAGTCGCGCGAATTTGCCGACCGCTTTGCCGATTTGATTAAATACCTAATACCAAAGTATATTAAAGAAGGAAAAAGTTATCTGACCATTGCCATCGGCTGCACCGGCGGCAAACACCGCAGCGTGTTTATGGCGCACCAGCTGGCCGAAACCCTGCGCAAGCAGGGGCTCAGCGCGTCAGAATTTCACAGGGATATAGGATTATAATATGGTAGAACTCATTTTAGTAACCCACGGCAACCTGGCCGCGGAAATGTTGGCCACGGCAGCCCAGATCCTGGGCAAGCCCGCCGAAGGCGTTAAAACGCTTTCGGTTACCACGTCCAGCTCGGTGGAGCAGGGCGCGAAAGAATTGAGCAAACTCCTCGCTGCGGCTGAGAACGGTGCCGTGGTGCTGACCGATATTTTCGGAGGCAGTGCCACTAATATCGCCCTAACGGCCACCAAAGACTGCGCCCAATGCCATGTAATCACCGGGCTGAACCTAAGCATGCTGCTTACGGCTTTGAACAGCCGCAAGAAACTGACAGCCAAAGAACTGGCGGAAAAGATAGAATCCGATGGCAAACGCGGTGTTATTAACGCAACGGAGCTGCTGATTAAGGGGCTGTAATATGCCTATTATTTTTGCGCGGGTAGACGACCGCCTGATACACGGGCAAATCGTACAGGCTTGGCTGCCCGAACTGAATATTGACGAAGTGGTCATCCCGTGTCCGCGCGAGCGGGAAAGCCGCGTCAATAAAAATTTGCTGCGCCTGTCGTTGCCGTTTGAGTATGAACTGACGGTAATGGAACCTGCACGCTGTGTGGGATATATGACCGTGTCCAAAAAGCGTATTTTCCTGCTTTTGGGCTCTTTGCAGGATTTAAACCCGCTGTTGGAAGACGGCCTGCAAATCAAATCTTTAAACATCGGCGGAATGCATTTTAAGGAAGGGGCGCAAAAACTGGCGGAAAACGTATTCTTAGATGCAACGGATAAAAGGACGCTGCGTATTTTAACTGATTTGGGAATAGATATTGAAACGCGGGCTGTGCCCAGTTCCAAATCCATTTCCGTAAAAGAAACATTATAAACATGACTCTGTCACTTGTTCTGCTGTGCGTTTTTGCCGCGCTGCTGGAGCTGGATACAACGTATGCATTCCAGACGCTTATTTCGCGTCCCATTATTGCCGGCCCGCTGATGGGATGGCTGACCGGGGATGTGGCGGCCGGTGTACAAGTGGGGATTTTTGCGGAGCTCCTGTTTTCGGATATCTCCCCTTTGGGAGGCATCGTCCCCCCCAGCGGCGTGGTGGCCACAGCAGTTCCTCTGGCGCTATATTCTTTGGGAATAGAACTGTACTTTGGTTTCTTTGCAGGGGTTGTCAGTGCGGTTTTATACTCTTTCTTTGATATGCTGCTGCGCAAGACACGCTTTCAGTGGCTGGTATTTCTGGAGAAAAGAATTGGACGTAAACCCGAAGACATTACCCGCATTGTAGCGGCAACGTTGCTTTTGTCTTTTTTAATGAGCTTCTTATTTATCTCCGCAGCTGTATGGGTCAGCTCCCGGCTGATATTTGCCTTATATCCCTATATCCCGCCCAAAGCCCACTTTGCGTTTGATTTGGCTTATGTGGCTGTCCCGTGGATCGGCTTGGCGGCGCTAATTCCGGTTTTCCGGTTAAAAACGAGGTGATTATGCCGTTTTGGTTGCGCATAAACATGTTTTTTCGTTCTTTTTTCTTACAGGCCGGGTGGAATTATGTCAAATACCAAAACTTCGGATTTGCCCTGGTGATGATGCCTTTTTTGCGCCGCCTTTACCGCAAAGACCCGGAGGTTTTGCCCACCGTGTTGGCCCGTTATTTAGAAACTTTCAACACACATCCCGTGATGGCCTCTTTTTGCTTCGGCGCTATGGCAAAAAAAGAAGAGACCATCGCCGAAACCCATAATGTGGCCGAATATAAGGATCAGGTGGCCGAATGGATCGGGGCGCGCAGGGGGCTTTCCATTACCGCCGCTTCCATAGGGGACCGCCTGTTCTGGGGGACGCTAAAACCGCTCACTTTGCTGCTGGCCATATTTGTCTGGATGCTTCTGGGGGTCAATTTCCTGGAAAGCGCCGGCGCGGAAATTCCTATTCCTCCTTTATATGCTTTTACTGCCTGTTTGGCCGCTTTCTTTGTATATAACGCCATTGCTTTGTTTGTCAGGTGGGAAGGTTTGAAAATAGGGTACGAATCGGATGATGCCTCCTGTTTTGGCCTGACCCGTTTTGACTGGAACCGCACCATTTATAACGCCAAGCGCATCGGCATTTTCTTTGCGGTGGGAATTATCCTTTTTGGCGTGTACCGTTTCTTTGACGGCGTACGGGTGGATATTCATTTCATTGCGCGCGCCGTGCTGGTACTGTCTTTTGTGATGTTTTCCTTTATTACGCGCCGTTTACGCCTCCCCAACGTATATTTGTACATAGCGGCCGTAATAATTTTTAATATTGTGTGTTTATTTTAAAAGGGGACTTTTAACGTGATTACGCAAGAAATCAAAATTACCAACCGCCTGGGGCTGCACGCCCGCCCGGCCGCCATGGTCGCGCAGACGGCCGCGAATTTTGACTGCGACATCAAAATCGCCAAAGACCGGGTGGAAATCAACGCCAAAAGCATCATGGGCGTTATGATGCTGGCCGCCGAATACGGCTCCACACTCAAACTCTGTTTTGACGGGAAAGACGAAAAAGAAGCCTGCTCGGCCATTACGCGCCTGTTTACCGACAATTTTAACGAGGAGTATTAAATGTTCGTTATCAAAGGCGTTGCCGCCAGCCCCGGGGTGTCCATAGGTCCCGCCGTTTTACTGCCCACGGCGGATTTTGCCGTGGCCAACCAATATGTGGACGTCACGGAAGTGAAGGCGGAAATAGCCAAATTTAACCGCGCGCTGGAAAAAACCCTTTCCGATCTGGATGAAAGCGAAAAGAAACTGCGCCAGACGCTGGGCGGGGAATACGCCAGCCTGATGTCCATGCACAAGATGATTTTGCAGGACCCTATGCTCAAAGACGCGGCCATCTCCAAAATTAAAAACGAACATATGTCCGCGCAGGCGGCCATTTTCCATACCTTGCAGGAACTGGCGGCCTCTTTTGACAAAATAGAAGACAAATTTTTTAAAGAACGCCGCAACGACATCTTTGACGTGGGTAAACGCATGGTCGGCAATTTGCAGGGCGATAAAGGCCAGTTCTGGCACTCCATACGCCGTCCTTCGGTACTGATTGCGCATGATTTGTTCCCGTCGGACACCATTAACCTGCAGGAAAACCAAATCATCGGCTTCTGCACGGATTTAGGCGGCAAAACCAGCCACACGGCCATTTTGGCGCAAAGCTTAAAATTGCCGGCCGTGGTAGGGCTTTCCAATGCCGCGCGCCAGGTAAAAGACGGAGACACCGTCATTGTGGACGGGGAAAACGGCCTGCTGATTATCAGCCCGGACAAATACACGCTGGCCCGCTACAAAAAAACCCAGCGTGAAATTAAAAAGGCCGAATCCCTGCTGCAAACCATCAACCACCTGCCCACCGTAACGGCGGACGGACGCCCTTTTAAACTGATGGTCAATTTTGACCCGCGGACGGACACCAAAGAAAACAAAAAACTCATTACCGACGGGCTGGGCCTGTTGCGTACGGAATTTTTATACATGAATATCCCCCAGCCGCCTACCGAGCTGGAACAATATCAAATTTATCTGGCTACGGCCAAAAAATTTGACATGCGTCCCGTTACCATCCGTTTGGCCGATTTAGGGGCAGACAAACTGCCGGATTTCCCGCTGGACGAATTTGATAAAGACAATAACCCCTTTATGGGCTGCCGCGGCATACGGCTGTTTTTAAAAAATCCCGAACTGATGCACACCCAGCTGCGCGCCATCGTGCGCACGGCGTGCGAGGTGCCGGCGCAAATTAAAATTATGGTGCCCATGTTGTCCTCCCTGGAGGAGCTGCGCCATGTGCGCGCGGCACTGAATGAAGTACTGGCCGAATTTGAAAAACAGGGCAAAAAACCCGTTAATAAAATTGCCCTCGGGGCCATGGTGGAGGTGCCGGCAGCCGCCATTGCACTGGACGGCATGATCGGGGAAATGGATTTCCTTTCCATAGGCACCAATGACTTGATACAATATTTAATTGCGGTAGACCGCGTAAACCCTGAAGTGGCGCATATGTACGACCCGTGCCACCCTGCGGTGGTGCGCACCATACGCCAGATTATACAGACGGCTCATCAGCGCGGTAAGCAGGTCAGCATCTGCGGGGAAATTGCCTCGGATGTAAAGATGGTCCCCATGTTGCTGGGGCTGGAAGTAGATACGCTGTCCGTGCCGCCGCGGATGTTTTTGCGCATTAAAAACCGCATACGTAATTTAAATTTTGAAGCGTGCTCCGATACGGCCCAGGCCGCCTTGCTGGCCTCATCCTCGGAAGACATACGCAGTTTAATAGACCAACAAAATCAAGATGAAGATTCGTAATTTTTCCATCGTGGCGCATATTGACCACGGCAAAACCACCCTATCAGACAGAATACTGGAAGACACGGGCACCGTGCCCAAGCGCAAAATGCAGGCCCAGCTGCTGGACGGCATGGACCTGGAGCGCGAACGCGGCATTACCATTAAAGCCAAAGCCGTGCGCATTCAGTACAAAGATTATATTTTAAACCTGATTGACACCCCGGGACATGTGGACTTTTCCTATGAAGTGGCCCGCTCCCTGCGCGCCTGTGAAGGCGTGCTGCTGCTGGTGGATGCGTCCCAGGGCGTGGAAGCGCAGACCGTGGCGCATGCGCACCTGGCGCAAAGCCTGGGGCTGAAGATTATTCCCGTGATGAACAAGGTGGATTTGTCCCAGTCGGACGCGGACGCCGCCGAAGAACAGCTTTGGGATATTTTGCGCGAGCCCATTGAAGCCGAACGCGTCAGCGCCAAAACCGGTATGGGTATAGAACATTTGCTGGACCGCATTATTGCCGATATTCCCGCCCCGCAGGGTGACCCGAATGCGCCGTTGCGCGCCCTGATTTTTGACTCTTTTTATGACCCGTTCCGCGGGGTAATTATGTATGTGCGCATCGTGGACGGCGCGGTAAAGGCAGGCCAGCAGATCCGTTTTATGGCCACGGGAGCCGGTTATAAAGTGGAAGAAGTGGGCTTTATGACCCCCAAACTGCTGCACAAAGCCGCGTCACTGAGCGCCGGCGAAGTGGGCTATCTGGTGGCGGGCATTAAAGATATTCATCAGGTCAAAGTGGGAGATACCGTTACATTGGCCGACCGCCCCGCCCAAACCCCGCTGCCCGGTTACGCCGACGCCAAACCCGTGGTGTTTGCCAGCATTTTTCCGGTGGAAACCACCGATTTTCCGCTGCTGCGCACCGCGCTGGAAAAGCTGAATTTGTCCGATTCTTCTTTCCACTACCAGAGCGAAACCTCCAAAGCGCTGGGCTTTGGCTTCCGCCTGGGTTTTATGGGCATTTTGCACATAGAAATCGTTAAAGAACGCCTGGAGCGCGAATTTAACCTCTCGCTGATCGCCACCGCACCCAACGTGGTGTACCACGTCAAATTTACGCCGCGCAAAAATCACCCGCAGGAGCTGGCCGCCCTGCCGGACGCGCCGGACGACCCGGGCTATAAAATCATAGACAATCCGGCCAACTTCCCGCCGCACGGCGACATTATAGACATTAAAGAGCCCGTCATACACATCACGGTGGTTACCCCCGTGGAATTTATGGACGGGGTGATGACGCTGCTGAAAGAAAAACGCGGCACATTTATGAACATGGACCATTTGTCCAACCAGCGCGTGATTATTAAGTATGAAATGCCCATGGGCGAAATGGTTATTGATTTTTACAACAAACTCAAATCCGTGTCCAAGGGATACGCGTCCTTTGATTATGAAGTGGCGGGCTTCCGCAGTGCCGACGTGGTGCTGATGGAAATCCTGCTGCACGGCACGCCGGTGGACGCCTTAAGCGTGGTGGTGCACAAAGACCGCGCCCAAAGCCAGGGCCGCGCGCTGTGCGCAAAACTAAAGGAACTTATCGGGCGGCAGCAGTTTGAAGTGGCCGTGCAGGCCGCCGTCAACGGCAAAGTCATCGCGCGTGAAACCATTCCCGCCTACCGCAAAGACGTCATCGCCAAATGTTACGGCGGCGACATTACGCGCAAACGCAAACTGTTGGAAAAACAGAAAGAAGGCAAAAAACGCATGAAGTCTATCGGCAGTTTAAACATTCCGCAGGAAGCGTTTGTGGCCATGCTGAAAATTGACGAAGAATAAAAACACCCGCCTTATAAGGCGGGTGTTTTTCTATTAATCAAATTAATCAAATATCCCTGACAGAGCGTTGCACAGCCGCTGTTCTTTTTCACCGGAGGCCTCACACTCTATGTGTCCTCTTTTGGAAGCATCTGCATGATGGTCATAATAAAATACAATGGCCGGAGCCAAACGCGTGCTATTACATTCGCCCCAGCTGCGGGGACGGCTGCAATACATCAGCCTCAATGTTCCGTTGGCTTCATCTCCGTTGGCACCATTGTCAAAATACCATTTATCCGCGCACATCAGTTGATTGCGCCGGGAGGTTAACGTACAGCCCGGAATATCCACGCCGGCATCCGGCAAGGAATAAGCATATTTTCCGTTGGCAAGCCAATACACTTCCTGCGCATCTTTAATGCTGCGCGCCACCGGCACCTGGGACATGATACGACTTTTCAACACCGCTGTTTCATACTGTGGTAGGGCTACCGCGGCCAATATGCCGATAATCACCACTACCACCAAAAGTTCAATAAGGGTAAAGCCCGCCCATTTGAAGAAAAGTGGATGAGATTCTGAGTAAAAACTTCTCAGAATGATATTATGGATAAATCCGCCTACAACGCTTTTAAAGCGATTTTTCCCTTGGCGGGTCATTTTTTGATAAATTTTGCTCATACGCAAAATTTATCAAAAAAAAACAATGCAAGGCCTTTTAAACTGTCCGCCGCAAACACACCGAAAAAACACAAACAAAGCACATTTTTACACGAACATATTACCCATAAAATTCCCAGGCAGGCAACACCAAGAAAACAATAAAAAAGGCGGGGGCATTCCCCGCCTTTTAACACGCCGTGCAAAACCGTCAAACATCAATCCAAATACTTCTTGGCCAGCTCGTCGTAACGGTTGATGACCTGGCGCACAAAATGGCGTTTTTCTATATAAGTTCCCGGGAAGAACGCCCCTTTAAAACCGGCAATAATGATGTTTTTAAATTCTTTGCGCGTCAGCGGAATATTTTTTACCAGCAGCTCCAGCTCTTTGCTGACGTTGGTGTTGGACACCAACCGGTTGTCCGTGGCAATGCTGACCGAAAGCCCGCGCGCAATCATTTCCCGCACGGGGTGTTTGGCCACGGAAGTAATCTGCGGCAAGGTCTGCAAATTGCTGGTCAGACACACTTCCACGCCGATGCGTTCGCTGGCAATGTAATTGGCCAGCGCCTCCACATAAGCATTTTTGTCTTTGACTTTGCGGTCTTTAATCATTGCCGCGTCAAACAAATGCGTGCCGTGGCCGATGCGGTTGGCATAGCAGTCCGTAATGGCCTGAAAAATAGATTCGGGCCCGTACGCTTCGCCGGAGTGTACGGTTTTGCGCATAAAATGTTTATGCACGTATTTATACGCTTCCACATGGTCGGAGGCCGGATAGCCGGCTTCTTCCCCCGCCAAATCAAAGCCCACTATGGGCAATTTTTCTTCCCGCACCAGCTTGACCACCAGGCGCGCCAGCTCCAGCGACGCCGCGCCGAACACTTCAAACTTGGAATACTGCGACAGCACGCTGAACAGCTTTTTATAGTACGGGGACATGTTGGCGTTAAAACTGCGCATGGCACAGGTTATTACACCGAAATAAAACGGCAAATCTTCCCCTTTTTGGACGGCGGGCAGGGCATTGTGTTCTTTTTGCGCGCGGCGCAGGCCGGCCACCACGGCGCGCACGGCGTCAGCCACGGTCAGCTTATCCCCCGCGTGCAGCTGCGGGGCAAAACGAACCTCTATGTAACGCACGCCTTCGGCGGCGGCGTCCTGCCCCAGCTCATAGGCGATACGCTCTATGTTTTCCGCTGAACGCATAACGGCGGTGGTGTAATCAAACCCCTTTAAATATTCCGTCAGGGAGTTATATTGTTTTTTAAATACTTTTTCGCGCAGGCCCTTTTCGGTATATGCGGGCAGCTCCACGCCGTCTTTCTGCGCCAACTCAATCAGCGTGGACAGACGCAGGGAACCGTCCAGGTGTACATGCAGGTCCGCTTTGGGAATAAGGCGTATAAATTCGGCGTTTATTTTTTTCATTTGATTTTCTCCGTTTGCTGCCCCTGCGGCGTATCTTTGACCGCATAACCGGCGGCGGCCAGCGCGGCGCGCAGTTCGTCGGATTTTTTATAGTCCTTGGCCGCGCGGGCTTCGGCGCGGCGGGCCAGCAGGTCTTTCACTTCCTGCGGCAGTTCCTCATTATTTTCTTCCTGCGGGGCGCGGAATATATCCAACGCCAAGATGCCGTCTGCAAATTTTAAAAATTCCACTTTTTCCGCCGCATTCAGCTCCGCCCCGCGCAGCGTTTCCCACACCACGGCCAAGGCTTTGGGCGCGTTTAAGTCGTCCTCCATGGCGGCGCGGAACTTGTTTTTTATTTCTTCCAAGCGTGCCGTCAGCGGCAGCGGCTGGCGCGCGGCGGTCTGCACGTCCTTGGCGGCCTCCCGGCGCAAAGTTTGCAGGCTTTTGCGCGCCGCGTCCAAAGATTCATAGGTAAATTCCAGCTGGGTGCGGTAATGTGCCGTCAGACACAGATAGCGGTAATCCAGCGGGTCATAGCCTTTGTCGCGCAGGGTTTGCAGGGTGACAAAAGTGCCTCCGGATTTAGACATTTTGCCCGCACGCAGCACCAAAAACTCCCCGTGCACCCAGTAGCGCACATATTTTTGGCCCGTGGCAGCCTCGCTCTGGGCAATTTCATTGGTGTGGTGCACCGACACATGGTCTATGCCGCCGCAATGTATGTCCACCGTCGGCCCCAAATATTTCATCGCCATGGCCGAGCATTCCACATGCCAGCCCGGGAAGCCTACGCCCCAGGGGCTGTCCCACTCCATTTGGCGTTTTTTGTCTTTGGGAGAAAATTTCCACAGGGCAAAATCGGTCGGGTTACGTTTTTCCTCACTCATTTCCACGCGGGCGCCGCCTTTTAGCCCTTCCAGACGGCTGCGGCCCACCAGTGCGTCATAACGCGGGAATTTGGACGTATCATAATAAATCCCGTCGGAAGTGTGGTAGGTGTAACCCTTTTCTTCCAGCGTTTTGACCAGCGCAATCATTTCCGGTATATGCGCCGTGGCGCGGCTGATGACCGTAGGGCGGGTGCAGTGCAAAGCGTCAAAATCTTCAAAAAATTTCTGTTCGTAAAATTTGGCGATATCCCACGCGCTTTTGCCTTCGCGCGCCGTGGCGACTTCCATTTTGTCTTCGCCTTCATCGGCGTCGGACACCAGGTGCCCCACATCGGTCACATTCATCACATGTTTGAGCGGTATGCTTAAA
Source organism: uncultured bacterium (assembly GCA_949296525.1). Lineage (GTDB taxonomy): Bacteria > Elusimicrobiota > Elusimicrobia > Elusimicrobiales > Elusimicrobiaceae > Avelusimicrobium. Next base: position 156,047 of record CASFOP010000001.1, read on the forward strand.
CGCAGCGTGCGCACCAGCAAATCTTCAAAAATATAGGTGCGCATATTGCCGATGTGCGCATAATTATACACGGTCGGCCCACAGCAGTACATGGTGGCTTCTTTGGGATTCAGCGGCGTAAATTCTTCTTTACGGCGGGTTTCGGTATTATAAAGCTGCATTGTGCTGCGCCTCTTTAAGCAGGGTATTATATTGCTGCACTAACTCATCAAAAAACAAATCACAGGTAGTCTGGCCCACTTCATTGGCGGCCTGCTCACCCAAAATGCAGCTGACTTCAATATCGGAAAGCGGGTTGACAGCTCCTACGCTGGAAATGGAATAGGTAAAACCGGAAGGACGGTAAGTACGCAGGGCTTTTTTATAGGCCGCGTCCAACGCTTTTTGAAACAAAGCCATATTTTGGGAATTGGCCGACGCGCCGAGCTTGACGCGTTTGGCCGCCGCCACCACGGTTACATCGGTATAGCGGCCATAAGAAGCGGCAATTTCTTCGGAAGTAAAATCCGCGCTTTCGTCCATGGGCTGTTCTTCCTGGGGCAGACCTCCTTCTCCCAACACGCTGGGGTCGGGCAGCTGTCCGTAGTAATTGTTGTTGTCGCTGATGGTTGTAAAAGCAGACGGATTTTCATAGGCGGAATAATCAATGCCTTTTAATTTGCGGCGGGAGGTATAGTCCACGCTGCTGCAAGCGGCGCATAAAACGGCGCAAAAGGTGCAAAACAAAACAGTTTTTTTCATTTTTCTTCTCCGATAAACAAAGTTACCACAGCGTGGCACATGGCCGCTTCCCCGCGGCCGATTTCTCCCACATGTTCGTGGCTTTTGGATTTAAAACTTACGTCTTTCTCATCTATTTCAAAAATATCGGCCAGACTGGCGCGCACCGCCGCATAATGCGGGCTGATTTTAGGCTCCTGCGTAACAAGCGTCGCGTCTATATGCACGATATGGGCATGATGCTCACGCAGCAGCGCCAATACGCTCTTGGCTATTTTTTTACTGTCTATGCCTTCAATAGTCGGATCGGTCGGAGGAAAAAGCAGTCCTATTTCCCCCAAACACGCCGCCCCCAAAGCCGCATCGCACACGGCATGCAGCACCACATCGCCGTCGCTATGGCCGGCAAAGCCTTTTTTGTGCGGGATTTCCACCCCGCCCACCATCAATTTGCGGCCCTGCACCAAACGGTGCAGGTCAAAGCCAAATCCCGTGCGCTGGCACGCGCCCGCGGTTAAAAACGCTTCCGCCATGACCAAATCCTCCGGCGTAGTAATTTTTAAATTTTTGTAATCCGACGGCTCTATTTTTACACTCACTCCCAAACGCTCAACCAGCTGGGATTCATCCGTCGCATCCTGCAAATGTCCAAATTTATCCAGCGCGTGGCGCAAAATATCCGCACGGTAACACTGCGGCGTCTGCGCCGCCCACAGGCTGTTGCGCTCCAGCGTGCGCTCCACCGCGCCCGCGCGCACCTGTTTGACCGTATCCTTTACCGGCACGGCCAATACGGCGGCCCCATCCTCAAAACCTCGTCTTAAACAGCGTGCCACGGCCTGCGGGTCCACCAGCGGGCGGGCCCCGTCATGCACGGCCACAGCCTGTACGCGCGCGTCCAGCGCGGACACGCCGCTGATGACGGAGGCCAAGCGGGTAGACCCCGGCAAGGCAAAAGTGAGATGAGGAAAATATTGCTTGAGGATTTCGCGGTTTTCGGACGCGGTTACCACCACGATTTGCTTAATACACGGCACTTTGGCCATCGCCTGCACCGCACGCAGGAGCACCGGTCTGCCCGCCAGGGGCAACATTTGTTTGGGGCGGCCCATGCGTTTGCCCAGGCCGCCGGCCACAATTACGGCTCCGGCAAAAGTCAGTTCGTCCTGCATTTCTGTCCTACTTTATTTTGGCGAAAATCATACGCCCCGAAGACGTCTGTAAAATGGAATAGACGGATACTTCGGTGCGTTTGCCGATAAATTTGCGCCCGTCTTCCACCACCACCATGGTGCCGTCATCCAGATATCCGATGCCCTGTTCTTTTTCTTTCCCGTCTTTCATAATGAACAGAGACATCGTTTCCCCCGGCAACACTACGGGTTTTAAAGCGGTGGCCAAATCGGCGATGTTTAACACCACAACATCATACAGCGCGCCTATTTTATTAACGTTAAAATCCAGCGTAACTACTTCCGCGTCAAAACTTTTAGCCAACTTGACCACGCGTTCTGTGTCGTTTTCGGCTTTGGGCGTTTTGGAAGTAATGCGCACGGCAATTTCCTTGAGTTCCTGCAGGCGGGAAGCCACATCCAGCCCGCGGCGGCCTTTGGCGCGTTCCAGCGGGTCTTTGGAAGCGGCCATCTTATTGAGCGCTTCCAGCACAAACACCGGGATAACGATAATGCCGGAAAGGAAATTGATTTCGCACAAATCCACAATGCGCCCGTCCATCAATGCAGTGACGTCGGCCACTTTCAAGTGGCGGCCTTTGTAAGACAGCCCTTCCAAATCGCGCGATTTAAACAGGCTGGCCAATACGCCGAAAATAATCAGCCCGATTTCCACATAGCGGCCATTGTTGACCCACCACTCCAGGGGATTGGGGCCGGAAAAATTCTGTACGGCATAATCGGTAAACACAAACAACAAATACCCCAGCAGGAACCCGGAGCAGGCAATCATAATCTTAATCAGGCGCAGGCGTTTAAACACGGCTTCCGCAATGATGACAATCAGCGCACACAAAAGCCCCGCCGCCAGGGACACGGCGTCTTTATCAATAAAGTCATACGTCAGGAAAGGAAAAGCAATCAGGGTAGAAAAACGGAAAATCCAAATAGGCATATGCCCTCCGTAAAGCCGGCCCGGAGGCCCGTCCGGCGAAAATATAAAGTATATGTATATTTTATCATTCCGCGGCGTATTTGTCAGGAGGAAGCCCCGCGGGGCGCTTTTCCCGGGCGGCGGCGGAATTTGATATGATATATATGATGATTTTAGAGGGAAAAACCCTGGCCGCCTCTTTGCGGGCCCCGCTGGCACAGCGTGCAGAAGAAGTGCGGCGCAAACTGGGCAGACCGATATCTCTTTTTGCCGCCGGATCCACGGAGGATTACGGTGCGTATGTGTATTTGAAAAAAGAGGTACAGGCCGCCGAAAAACTGGGCGTGCGCACGCAGGTGCATGAAGTAAACAACGCCACCCGGGCGGACGATTTTTTGAAATTGTTGCAAACAGTGTCCGCTGACCCGGAAATTGACGCTATTTTAATCCCGCGCCCCCTGCCGCCGGCTTTGGCGCAAAGCGGTTTCACGCGTTTTATCGCCCCGGAAAAAGACATTGACGGCATGTCCAACACGGCTCTGGGGAATTTGTTCCTGTGTAAAACCTGGGCAGACATACAGGCCCTGCCCACTTTTGTACCATGCACGGCCATGGCGGTTATCCGCCTGCTGGACGCATACCACATAGACCCGCAGGGTCTGGAGACAGCTGTCATTGGCCGCTCCCCCACTGTCGGGCGGCCGCTGGCCCACCTGCTGACTTGCCGCAACGCTACGGTAAAAATTTGTCATACTTTTACCCGAGACTTGGCCGCTTCTTTGCAAAACACAGACTTAATTTGCTCTGCTGCCGGCCGGGCGGGGCTGCTCACGGCACAAAATGTACCCGCCGGAGCCACCATCATAGACATCGCCACCAATTTGGATAAAGATGGCCACCTGTGCGGGGACGCCCTGACGGCGGAACTGCTGGACAAAGGCTGCCGCATTTCCCCGGTCCCGGGCGGCGTAGGCCCCGTAACGCTTGCGTGCCTGCTGGAAAACATTATATTATCAGGGGAAAGAAGAATTTAAAGGAGAACGCATGAAAACCTTTACCTATTTGGCCGTGTTGTCCGTTTTTTGCCTGTCGCTGACGGGCTGTTCGGGCAACCAAAAAGAGCAGGAGCCCCAATACCAACGCAAAATCTATTTGACGGAAGAAGACTATCTGGAAGATTTGGACCGCCAGGCCTATGCCGAACGGCGGGAAGCCAAGCCGGATGTGGAATCGGAATACATTTTTGAATTATTGCCGGAAACCGAAAAAAATGTTTATTTTTTTGACGACCGCCAGCGCCCCATGGTGCCCGGCGTCCCCGGCGAACGGGAATACCGCACCACCAAACGCCTGTGGGAAAAGCCGCGCCGATATTCGCCGGAACAATACTACGGCAACCAGCCGGCCGACACATCCGCCGACACCAGTTCTTACTCCGAATATGAATACAACTATTAAATTAGCTTAACCATAAAAAAAGCGGGACCGTCAGCGGCCCCGCTTTTTTGACCGTTAACGGGAAAATACATTAAGAAAACGGTTTTGTCTTTTTGGAAAGTTTTAACGAAGTATATTTTTCACAAATTTGGGGAGACAGGACTTTGGAGCCCAAAAAACTCTCCGGGTCATCGGTAAAAATACCGTCCACTCCAATCCTCTCCAAAGAGTGGGCCGTATATTGGTCATTGACCGTATATACAAACACTTTGCGCCCTTCACCGTGGCACTGCTCCACAATCCCCCGGGTAATGCGGGTTTTGCTCATGTGTACGCTGTACGCCCCGATATTATGCGCCTTCTGCGGTTCAAACGCGCGGGTCAAAAGCCCTATCCGGGCAGCAGGGGCAATCCGGCGCAGCCGCTGGAGAGTCGGGTAATCAAAGCTGGAAAATAATATCTTTTGCAACGCTTCGGGACCGTAAACACTCAGCCTTTCCCACAATACCTGCTCAATGCCCGGATAAATATTGTCATCATTTTTGATTTCAATGTTTAGCAACGCCAATTCTTCTGTAACCACCGGCAAAATCTCCCGCAATAAAGGCGGGCGGACAATGATATCCGGATTAAAAGGGTGGATGATTCGGCAATGTTCCAAATCAAATAAAGTGGCGTCTTTTATGGCCAGCTGGCAGGTGGTATCCGTCCCCAGGTAATAATCATGGTGTACCACCAGGCACCCGTCTTTACTCAGATGGACATCCAGTTCATAATGCGTACAGCCCTGCTCGCGCGCCAGGGCAAAAGCGGGCAGGGAATTGGCCGGAGCGTGCGCGCTGGCGCCGCGGTGTGCAAAATATATCATCCTCCTCATTGTAACAAAAAGCGCGGGAACCGGATGCGTATTTTATAAATATCCATTACCCTTTGGGCACATGTAAACAAAACAGCAATGGCATCCCGGGCAGGCACATAAAAAAAGCGGAGTGATATGCACCCCGCTTTTTTCAAAAAAATGCATTTATATAATAATCAGCCGGATGGCCATCAGCGTCAATATCAGGCCGGCCACAAATTCGGCCCTTTTGCTGATAATGCTCTTGGAGTTTTTGCCCCCCAGGTGAAAGCCCAGCACCGTCATGCCAAACGTAATCACGATTAAAAACAGCACTTGGGGGAACCAGCTTTTGCCCATCAGCTCCAGCGGATAGCCCACCAGGAAAAACTGCGACCCGCTCAGCGCCGCCACCCGTATCATTTTCTTTGTATCATCTGTTTCATTGGCTTTAAAACTAGGGGATTTTTCAATGGTTTCCAGCATATATTTAATGCCCAGCAGCAGCAAAAAAGCAAAAGCGATCCAATTGTTGGCATATACAAAGTAATTGCGGAAAAAAATGATGCTGAACAAATATCCCACGGTAAAAAACAGCAAATTAAATCCCGCAAAGTAAAAACCGGCCTTTATGGAAAATACGCTTTTGGTCTTTAAATCCATATTCATGGCGGACATATTGGCCGTCACCATATTGTCTGTACACAGGCAAATACAAATAATAATTACCGCTATCAGTCCCATAGGTTCTCCTTTACTGCCGGGGTTGTTTTTATATTACCAAATTCCAAGACCGCTGAGCAGTACTTTTACCGACACCGCCAACAGCGCCGCACCGCCCAACACCTCCATAACCGTGCCAAACCGGCGGCCCAGAAAGCTGCCCAGGAAAAACCCGCTGTAACTGGTGGCCAAAACACATAATGCCAAAAATCCCAGCGTCAGCCCAAATGGCGCAGCAGAAAGCGACAGAGCCATACCCACCAACAACGCATCTAAACTGGTAGCTACGGCCAAAGCGGCCACCGTTTTAACAGAGAGCCGGCGGCACAACTCCGGATTCTCTTTATGCTCAAACGCCTCTTTTATCATTTTCAGTCCGATAAAAGCCAACACAAAAAACGCTATCCAATGGTCAAAACGGTCTATGACTCGTCCCAGCTCACGCCCGCCCCACCAGCCGGCGCAGAACATAATAACATGCGCCAGGGAAAAGCTCAGACTGACGGCCAGCACACGCGTATGTTTCAGCGCCCCTTTATCCGCGCAGCCGGAAGCAATGGTTACGGCAAAATTATCCATGGATAACCCCAAAGCCACCACAAAAGACGATAGAATGTTCATATAAATTATGATAACATTTTTAATATATGGAATCCTTAAGAGAACTCTATAAAATTGGATGCGGGCCGTCCAGCAGCCACACCATGGGACCGCATATGGCCGCCGAACAGTTCAACCGCCGCTGGCCGCAGGCGTCGGCTTTCCGCGTTACGCTTTACGGATCCCTGGCCGCCACCGGCAAAGGCCACCTGACCGATTTTACCCTGCGCGAGGCCTTTTACCCCAAACCGGTGGACGTGATTTTTGACAGGCAGACCCGCATTAAAAAACATCCCAACGCACTCAAGCTCCAGGCACTGGACCAGGCGGGCCACATCATGGACAGTTACATGGTATACAGCATCGGCGGCGGCGCCATACGCGACGATGAAAATTTCGGCAAACAGGTAAACAATATTTATCCGCATAAATCCATGAATGAAATTTTGCAGTATACCTCCGACAAACGCATGCTGTTGTGGGAATATGTGGAAGAATGCGAAGGGGCGGATATTTGGAACTATTTAACCGAAGTCTGGACCACCATGAAGGACACCATGAACCGCGGCCTGTCCAAGCGCGGCGTCCTGCCCGGCTCCCTCAATTTGGAGCGTAAAGCCCAGCGGTATTTATATAAAGCGGAGAGTTCCCCCCAATACCTGCGCCGCATGAACAATTTGTTTGCCTATGCGCTGGCCTGTTCGGAGGAAAACGCTTCCGGCGGCATCGTGGTCACCGCCCCAACCTGCGGCTCCTGCGGCGTCGTGCCCGCCGTATGCCGGCTGGTGCAGGAAATCTGTGAATTTGAAGACAATACCATCATCCGCGCATTGGCTACGGCCAGCCTGTTCGGCAACATGGCCAAGGCCAATGCCTCCATTTCCGGCGCGGAAGTGGGCTGCCAGGGGGAAGTGGGCGTAGCCTGCGCCATGGCGGCCGCCGCCACCTGCCAGCTGGAAGGCGGCGACAATAAACGCATTGAATATTCCGCCGAAATGGGGCTGGAACATCATCTGGGGCTTACCTGCGACCCGGTGGACGGGCTGGTGCAAATCCCGTGCATAGAGCGCAATGCACTGGCGGCTTCTCGCGCGCTGGACTGCGCCACCTATGCGTTGATGTCCGACGGGCATAACCGCGTATCTTATGACGATGTGCTGGCCACCATGATGCAAACCGGCAAAGACATGAACCAGGCCTACCGCGAAACAGCCCAGGGCGGCCTGGCACGCTTTTTCCATTTGGCCAAGGGGGACAAATAAAATGAACACACTGGAAGCCATAAACAAAAGACGTTCTATCCGTAAATTTACGGGCAAAGCGCTGACCCAGCAGCAAATTGAAACTTTGCTGCGCGCGGCCATGCTGGCGCCCACGGCGCGCAATGCGCAGGAGTGGGACTTTGTCGTCGTGCGCGACCGAGCCACGCTGGATAAGCTGATGGCCGTACACCCGTACGCGCATATGCTTTCCACCGCCGACTGTGCCATTATCGTCTGCGGCAACACCCAGCGCGAACACGCACCCGGGTACTGGCCCGGCGACTGCGGCGCGGCCACCCAAAATATCTTGCTGGCCGCCACGGACATGGGCATCGGCTCGGTCTGGCTGGGCGTATATCCCACGCAGGAACGCATGGACGCGGTGGGCCAAGTCATCGCTCTGCCGGCGCATGTCAAACCGTTTAATATCATTGCCCTGGGGCTGCCTGACGAGAAAAAGGAAGAGGTGGACCGCTTTGATCCGGCTAAAGTGCATTACGAGAAGTGGTAATTTGACCGCCGTAAAAAAACCCGCGTTTTCTTGAAACGCGGGTTTTTTACGCTTTATGTAGCATATCGCCTCACGGTCAATTACTCCATTTCTTCCCTTTACTTCCCCCCTCGTTTATGATAAGTTTAAAAAGACGGGGGGACACAACATGAAACTATCCAAATCCGTATTCCGCGCCTTGTGGATTTTTACTGTTTGCGTGCTCGTTTTGGGCGCAGGGACGTTCTTGTATATCCATCACTTGCGTTCGGCGCTAAACGCCGAGCTGGCTGCCTATTTAGACGAAGTGGCCCAACAGGGGGTAAAGACCTTAAACAACCAAATACAGGGGGATCTCAATTCACTAAAATCGGCCGCGGCCGCCATTTCCACCTACCGCAACCTGGAAAACAAACCCTGGACGGAGCTGCTGCAGGAAGAAACCCGCCATAACTCCTTTAAACGCATGGCCTTTATCCTGCCGGACGGAGTGGCCTACTTAAGCGACGGGTTTTTAATAGACCTTTCCCACCGGGACTATTTTCAACGGGGCTTGAAAGGGCAAAGCGTAGTTTCCGGCCCGCTGACCGATGCCGTGGATCAGGGGACGGCCGTTATTCTCTCCGTTCCGGTACCGTCACAAGACGGAAACACCCGCGGGGTATTAATCGCTGCACAGCCTACGGATATGTACGGAAGGCTGATTGCGGCGGACAGCTTTAACGGGGAGGGCTATTCCTTAATTGTCCGGGCAGACGGGGACAAAGTGGCCGTTTCCCCCGCGTCCCGCACGGATCATTCCGCTTCCAACATTTTCCAGTCCCCCATCAACAAAAACCTGGATCCGGACGGCAAAATGCGCCGGGATATGCAAGCCGGACGCAGCGGCATGCAGCGTTTTTTCCGGCCGGAAGAAGGCTGGCTGTACATCAGCTATGTGCCGGTAGGTATTAACGATTGGTATTTTTTGTCCATTGTGCCGGAACGGGTCGCCCTGCAAAAAACTAAAAACTTATTTACCCTGTCCCTGATTTTGGCCGGCACGGTGTTTGTCGTATTTACCGCACTGCTGATTTTTCTCGGCAGACAGAGCCGGCGCACGCATACTGCCCTATACCAGGCAGCGTATACCGACCCCATAACCCGCACCCCCAACTGGGCTAAAACCAGCCAGGACATCGCGGATTTGCTGACAAATACCCAAACGCCAGCATATGCGCTGGTGGTCTTTGATATCAATAAGTTCAAATTCATTCAAGACCGGCTGGGCTATCCGAAGGCCAACGACTTGCTGGCTTTTATTGCTTCCGTGCTGGCGGAGGAAACGAAACCCGGGGAACTGTTTTGCCGGGTGGAGGCGGATTTATTCGCCCTGTTGCTGTACATGCAATCCCCGGAAGAATTGAAAAACCGGCTGGAAATTTTAAACGAAAAAATCGTCAATTCCCTTCCGCTGGGCAAGGGACGCTTCCAACTGATTTTATCTTTTGGCGTATGCCCCGTCACGGAGCCGGCGCTGTCAGTGGAGGATTTGTTGCTGCGGGCGGTCATGGCCCATGACCGGGTAAAAGGCAATTACCATGACATTATTGCTTTTTACGATGAGCACTTCCACCGCCGGATCACACAGGAGCAAACGATTGAAAATAATATGGAAAAGGCTTTGTCCAAAAAAGAATTTTCCATGCTCCTCTCCCCCGTACGGGACATGGATAAATACCCCGTGTCTGCGGAAAGCCGTCCCGTCTGGAATCCCGCCGGCAAACCGCCCGTGGAGCCGGGGCTTTTCCTGCCCGTCTTTATGCGGAACGGATTTATCGCCCGCCTAGACACGTATATGGCCGAGGAGGCCTGCCGCATCCTGAAGCGCTGGCGGGAAGAGAAGCAGCCCCTGGTGCCGATCGCGCTCAATGTTTCCGCCGCCAGCCTGCGCAGCCCATATTTTTCTTCTGCTTTGCTGCAACTGACACGCCAGTATGAGGCGGATCCATCCCAGTTGATTTTACAGCTGCCTTCGCAAACAGCCCTGTCCGATTTACCTCTCCTGCGCCAGTTGGCTGAACGCCTGCATGGCGAGGGATTCAAGCTGGCTCTGAACCACTTTGGCAGAGGGACGGTATCCCTGGATTTAATACAAACATTACCCTTGGATATGGCAAAAATGGAAGGGGAGTTTAGCCGGGATTTGGGGAATAATGCCAAAACGGCCCCTATTATATCCTCTTTTATCCGCATGGCGGAGGAGTTGCACTTACAGCTGATTTTTGACGGGGTGGAAAACGGCCGGCAGCTGGAACTGCTGCGCGAGCTGGGGGCACGCTGGTGGACGGGTCCGTACGCCGGGGAAGCCCAAACACCGGATGCCCTGTTTCACGGCAGAGCCGAGATCTCAAACGAACAATAAGTTATATAAAAGCAACCCCGGACGCCTGTAAAAGTACCGCTGTGGAGAATTTGTCCCCACCGGCACCAACGCTGACGACGGCCTGTTTACCCATATTTGCCTAATAAAAAGCAAAAATAGTAAAATAAAAGAAATAGTTTGTACGCAGTACCGTTTTATGGTGGATGTAGCTCAGTTGGTTAGAGCGCCGGTCTGTGGAACCGGAGGTCGCGGGTTCAAGTCTCGTCATCCACCCCAATAATTTCTGCTACAACTTTTAGATGCGCGTTGAGCGCTTTTATCGTCGTAGATTTCCAAACAGCCCTTGTTTAAGAGGGCTGTTTTTTTATCCCTTTCCGTCTCTTTGGCCTCTGTTTGAGCCAGATGATCGGCTTCATAAATGGCCTTAAACGGCTCTTTATACTCCACCACAATTTGATTGTCTCGCGTAAGCAGGAACTTGGCCCCTACCGCACGCAATAAGTCCGCCTTGCCGTAATTATCCGCTTCCCGGTAGCACTTTTTAAGCCCGGACAACATAGCCAGCCCCTGCACAGCCCTCTGGGCTCCTTCGGCACTGCCCGTACAGCGGGCGAGTTCCCCCTCAATACGCTCCCGTTCTTCCTGTAATTGGCGGTTTTTGGTCTGATAGGCCGCATCGGTTATTTTACGGTCCAAATACATATCCAGCAAGGCCTCTATACGGCCATTTACGCGCTCCAGTTCCTTTTGCAATATCTGCTTAGTACCTGCATTAATTTGGTTTGCCCGTAAACCTTTCTGTTTAAGCCCCTTACAAAGCACCTCTACCACTTCTTTGGGCAGTTCAATGTCTTGTATGGTATCTGCCAATTCTTCGGCCAAGCGGGCTTCCGTCAAATACCCGCTCTTTTTATGGTCTTTATTGTAATGTGCACACCGATAATACAAATACTTATGCTTGGCTTTGGCCCCCAATATATAATGCCCGCAATGTTCGCACGTGATTAAGCGGTTAAAGGGATAATTGTGCCGTGTATCATAGCGGTGAGCCTTGGCGGACAGGGCTTCTTGGGTTTTATCCCATACGGATTTGCTAACAAGCGGCGTATGCGTCCCTTGGTAAAGCTTTTTACCCCACTTAAATACACCGTAATAAAAGGGAGAATGAAGCATTTTGGAGATACTTTTTAACGAGACTCGGTTCCCCCTGCTCTTGGTTCTAAGCCCTTTACCGTAAAAGATTTCTTCCAACTCTTCCAAAGAATACTTCCCCGTAGAGGCATATTCAAACAGTTCCGTCACCAACGGGGCATTAACCGGGTCCGCTTCAATAATGGACTCTTTCTCTTTCGTAGTTACGTTTATATACCCCAGCGGCGCATTGCCCGGATAAATGCCCTGTTCGGCTTTTTCCACCATACCCATACGGGTTTTATAGGCAATGTCGTTAGATAACTTTTTGGAAGCCGCTACTTCCACATCCATCATAAATTCCTTATTGGAATCCAGCGTCTGGTCATTTAACAACTGGTTGGTTCGGGAAAAATGAATACTTTTGTGGTATTCACGGATTAAACGGATTACCCGTATTTTGTCGGCATCGTTACGGGTCATACGGTCTACCACGTCAAATATCACGTGTTTTACGCTGTCATTACGCTTTACAAAGTCCAGCATAGCGCTAAACTCCTTGCGTTCTTTCTTACCCCAGGCAGATTCCTGTACTTTCCACATTTTGACTATCTGCAAATTATTGCGCTGGGCATACGAACGGGCCAACTTCTCCTGTGCGTCCAGGGAGTATCCATCTTCCTGCTTAATGCTGGAAACACGCAAAAAGATGACGGCTTTTTCTTGAAATTGATTTTCTTTATTTACCATACTGCACTTCCTTATTTTGTAAAAGTTGTTTAATCTGATATACCTGTAATTTTTGGGGTCTGGCGTGGCCATTTAACCACCTGTTGACCGATACAAAGGATACGCCCAATTTACGGGCTAAATCCTGCTGTGTAATGCGATGTTTCAATCTGTATTCTTCTAGTTGAATGATTATATTATCCATATATCTATATATCCCTTTATAAAACTTTATAGCAGCTAAGCTTATCATCCTATGAGAAAGATGTAAAGCCCTCATTTTGAGGGGCATTCTGTACCTTTCTAACTACTTCTTCCAATTCCAGGAAAGAATTAATAATACCTTCCACTTCCTCTAAACTTAAAGGACGCTGAAAATATTGCTCCAATACGGGCCTACTTTCTTCCAGATAGGCCCGGGAAAATGTTCCGTAGAGGGTATGATTAACCATTATTTAACCCCCTCTATATAGTCCGTTTCGGGCTTAAGCCGAATAGGCATCATATCCCCTATATATTGGCTAATTTTTTGCAAAACATATCCTTTCTTCGTTTTAAATTTCCCGTTTACGGCTCTCCTTCGTTTTTGTAAATCACTATAAGATGCCTCTTGACTCTTGCTCTGTTTGCGAATTTCAATAGGAAGAAGTACTTGTTTTAAGAGCGTACTCCCCAGTTCTCTCTCCAAATAGTCCAGGCCAAACTTAACAATAATGTCTTTAAGTTTAACACCATTAAAAACGGCCGCTTGGATAGATTTAATCAACCCTTGCTTACGAGAGCGAATAGGCGGTATCCCTCCTTCGATTTCTTTCCAATTATCGGCTAACAACTGTTCCACAAAGCCAGACTCCCAAATGGAGTCAAACCTTGCCATCTGCCCATATTTAGCGCATACGCGCTTCATTACGCCATGATTAAAAAACTTTACTTCATAACGTAAAACCTGATATCCCTGTTCCAATAACTTTTGAAACACTTGTTGATTCGAACGGTTATACTCACCACTCGATACTAGTTCTTTTGTGGTTTTATCATAAAAACAAATTTCTCGTTCTTGATTTCGCACACATACCTTCAGCCCGGTACTGCCTTGATTGTTAAAATACCAGACTTTCCCCAACCAGTTTTTTCTCAAGGCTAAGCTCTTCCCCAACCTGGACAGCAGATTAGCCATGTTGTATTTACAGGACAAAGGCATATTTTTGCCAAACTCTGCATACCATACAGCCGCCCCAGTTATGCAATATGACGGAATATAAATACCGTACGACTTGGCATATTTCTGAATAATACCAACAATTTTGGGGAACTCTTTCGGACTAGATTCTTCCAGTGTATTGTTAAACAAAGATCTAGGGATACTTATGTCTATGATCAAAACATCCCATTTTTTATTTACAATCATTACAGGAACATGGGTCGGATGTTTGCGCCCGTCGTTTATGTGTGTAAACGCTCCGTATTTTAATTCTTTGACATCCTTTAAGGGAACTACAATTTTTACTCTATCAATATATGACATCTCTACTCTCCTTGCAGCCATAACCTTTTACACATGCTTGGTTTTGGAGCTGCAGGAGAAGTTTTGGAATTATACCCAGGTATAATCTACGGCATATTATTCGACGGAGAAATAGGTATAATTGGGTATTAAAACAGGCAAATAAAAAACCACCTGCTATGTCTGGCAGGTGGTTCTGAAAAGCTAAACGTTTCTTACCTTAACAATATATGCTCTTTTTCATTAATTACCAAAACTCCTGGTAAGAGTTTTCGCAGTTTAGAGCAATAATTTTTAATGTTTTTTCGGAAACGGGCCTCCAATTCAAAGCCCGATAGGGGCTCTCCATCCTCATGGAATCGTTTATATGAGGAAAATGGAATACTTTTAAAAATTTCCGTGTATGATACGGGCCTAGCATATTGTATTAAAGTCCGTAACAATTGATATTCCTTGGTTTTATATACTAGAGGCAAAGGCTTGTTTTCGTACCAAATTGTTTCCGTTTCAATACATAAGGGATTTGTTTGTTTGATTTGAAACCTATTGTATGGAACAGGCAAAACAGATTCTTTAGTTTTTTGTGCCTGGCCTAACACCTTTTCCCGTATGACAGACACTGGAGAGTAAAAAAATAACGATACAGAGACGAGCAGCTGACGCTTGGCCAATTGAATTTCTTCCCAAATAGTTCCAGGAATCGGCTTCGTCAATTTTCCATGCTCATATGAAATATTAAAAAAACCGATGTAACCTTGTCTAGCTAAAATATATAAGTCCTCAAATAAATGGCTATACTTGGCTGCGGATACTACTAAATCGGGGCTAAAAATAGTCTCTTTTTGAACGCACGCTATTTTAGGGTTCATGGCTTCATATTGTTCCAGTATGTTTAAAGTCTCAAACATACTCTTTTCATAGCTTAATCCAGGAGCAATAACTTCTCCCTTTTGGTAACAAGACAAATAATCAGTAACCCAGTTTAATAATTTATCAGCATTGGGGCAAGATACTGTGATGCCTGAAGGCAATTTGCTAGGTTGGGCATGTACGAGTAATTCTTTCCACCTACGCACCCTGGATGCTCGATCTATCGGGTAAATCTTAATATCTAGCAGCTGTGTAGAAGATAGGGTCCTTAATGCTGAGGCTATTTCTTCCATTGGTTCAAAGCAAAAAAAGTATTTATTTCCGTGTGGCTTGTATAGACAGACATATATAAGGAGCCATTCCAAATCCGTCAAATAAGAGTGAAATTTGTATTCAGCTAAGTACTTCATAAGTTTATTATACCTGTTTTCCCCAAAATTAATAAGAAATAATATAAATTTATGGCCTCAGCGTTAATCTACCCTTTTTGCAACCAAACAGCCCCAGCTGTCTTATTTGAACTATACCACAAGGATATGTATATATTTATTCTTAAAATCCCTATACGTCTTGCACAAACTCTTATTTAGATTTTAGAGCACCAAAAAAAATTTAACTTTGTCCGCTCATTAAGCACACCATATAAGGGGGGCAATATATTAGTACCAGGAAAGCTCCTAAAATTTTCTAGAAAAATTTTTGACCGGACTTTTTATTCTAAAATCCCAAAATTTATTTTTGTGATGTTATCTTCCGCTCTTAGTCGTTTCCGTCCGCCGTCCTTATTTTTGGCAAGCGAAAAATAGCGGATCAAAACCGCTATAAAAGGCTTGATTCGGCGCTAGCTAGCCGTTTGTATTGGATAGGCAAGGTTTCCTGGTTTTTAAAACGCCTTGCTCCGAAAACTCCGAGGGTGACCAGAGAAGACAAACATTACATTATTTTACAATGGACTTGACAAAATACTAAATATAAGCTATCCTACATTATAAAATACCGGAGTTTAGTATGCCCTTGTTAAACGAATTAGCATCTATCCACAGTGGTTATTCTTTGCGTAACCCATATGCAGAGTTCCAACGGCCCAATGTGGGCTGGATTACGCCTAGCCACATCATAGCACAAAATTTTAGCCAATTACCAGGAATCGAAGTAAAACTGGTCAAAAATATTACGGTCTTAAAGCCGGGCGATGTCCTGCTTACCAACCGCGTGCAGTTCAAGGCGGCGTTATTTACCGCAGAAGACACGCGCCCCACTTTGGCTTCTGCCGCAGCCTGGATTATCCGCCCTAACCCTCAACTGGTGGATAGCAGTTTTTTGGCTTGCTGGCTCAATTCCGCCCAAGGGCAAAAAGCCTTGCACGGCTTGGAAAATGATTTTACTACGAATAAATTTATTCGTAAAGAAGACCTGGGCAATTTGCGCATTCCGCTCCCTTCTTTACAGGAGCAATACCAAATTGGCTCTTTATACGCCTGCTTAACCAAGCAAAAAAACCTTTTGGAACAACGCTTTAACTTACAGCAAAAATTATTAAACGCCCTCGTGGCCAACATATAGGAGATTTATGAAATACACTCAAGACGAAATTAACAATAAACTTTGGGCCGCGGCGGATTCTTCCCGCACGACGGTGGACGGCGGCGTTTTTAAGGATTATATTTTAACCTTCCTGTTTTATAAATACATTAGTGACCTCCACAAGAAAGAGAAGGTCAAATGGCAGGAACGCTACGGGGACGATAAAGAACGCATAGCGCTTAAAATGAACAATGCGCGTTTCCGCATCCCGGAAGGGGCCAGTTTTTACGATATTTATGCCCAGCAAAATAAAGACAACATCGGCGAAATTATCAATAAAGCCCTCCACGCCATTGAAGAAGCCAACCCCAACAGTTTGGAAAATTTATTTTTAGCGGATTTCAATTCCCAGGCGCTGGGCGATACTATGCAAAAAAACAAAATGCTGCGCCACCTCATTCACGATTTTTACACCCTGGACCTGACGGACGTGGATGACGACATTTTGGGTAACTCCTATATGTACCTTATCCAACGCTTTGGTAGTGACGCAGGCAAAAAAGCCGGGGAATTTTTTACCGTGCGCCAAGTAGCCCGCTTGCTGGCCAAGTTGGCCCAGCCCAAACCGGGGGACCGTATTTGCGATCCGGCCATGGGGTCGGGATCTCTTTTGTTATGGGCCGGAGAAGAGGTGGAAGCCCAAGGCTCTAAAGACTACGCCCTCTACGGGCAGGAAAAAACCGGCTCCACCTACAACTTAGCCCGTATGAATATGTTCCTGCACGGCAAGGATTCCGCCCGCTTGGAATGGGGTGACACCCTTAACAACCCGCTTTTGTTGGAAAATGACCAACTGATGAAATTTGATGTGGTGGTAGCCAACCCGCCCTTTAGTTTGGACAAATGGGGCGATAAACACCTGGAAAGCGACAAATACAACCGCTTCCACCGGGGTATGCCGCCCGCCAGCAAAGGGGATTATGCCTTTATCAGCCACATGGTGGAAACGGCCAAAGCCAAGTCCGGCCGCGTGGCTGTGATTGTGCCGCACGGCGTGCTGTTTCGCGGTGGGAAGGAAGGCGTGATTCGTACGGCCCTGATTAAAGAAAACTTGTTGGATGCCGTAATTGGCCTGCCGGCTAACTTATTTACCACTACCACAATTCCCGTAGCCATTTTGATTTTTGACCGCTCCCGCGAGCAAGGCGGCCCGAACGAAAACCGCAAAGATGTGCTGTTTATAGACGCCAGCAAAGAGTTCAAGCCCGCCAAAGCTCAAAACGAACTGACGGACGAAAACATAGCCAAAATAGTGGATACGTACACCCACCGCAAGGAGATTGCCAAATACTCCCACATGGCTACCCCGCAAGAAATAGCGGAAAACGATTTTAACCTAAACATCCCGCGCTATGTGGACACCTTTGAAGAGGAAGCCCCGGTTGACATTAAAGCTGTACAGGCCGAAATTACCTCCCTGGATGCCCAACTGAAAGAGGTGGAAGCGCAAATGCAGGCCTATTTGAAGGAGATTTTGAAATAGATTTTACACTTATCCGGCACCATTGGGGGTAAATTAAAACGGCACAACGCCAAAGGAGAAAATATTATGTTCAGAGAAACACCTATAAACGGCCTTTGTGTATGCTGGCAAGAAACGGAAGCCAAACGAGATGGATTATTAGCTTTATACTCCATACACAAACCTGGTATTTATTTATACACCACCACGGACAGAAAGCCCCTGTATGTTGGGCGAGCAGAGGATTTGGAAAAACGCTTTCAGGAACACTTATCAGATAATGAACCGAATAAGGAGTTGTTAAATTTTTTGCGCACCCAACCAGCCCGCTTATATTATGCTATCGAAGAAGATGAAGATTTTAGAAGCGGGATGGAACTCTTTTTGTTTAACTATTTATGTCCCTGGTTTAATGATAATACTCCCTCTGCAAAAAGAGAAATTTCAGTCAACCTTCCTGATGGAGTAACATCGTTATAAGAGGATATAAAAATGCAAAACTTTATATGGTTTATTTTGTCTGGACTACTTGGTTGCATAGGAAACGAATTAACCGGAAGGTATAGAGGCGAAGTTCAATACTTATGCCGAAATGAACGTCTGATCACGCCCAAAGGATCGGGCGTTCAAGATGTAGAGATTTTGTATAAAAAACAGCCTATTGAAACGCTATCTGTTGCTAAAATGCTTATTATAAATAGCAGTCAAAAAGAGTTAACGAAAAACGATTTATATAGGGGTGGTTTACAAATAAAAGCTACTGGAAAAGGAAAAATTTTACGAGTAGATTTCCTGGAAAGTACGGATGATTCCAATATTTATCAGACAGACATTGATAATAATGGGAAGATTGCTTATATTAAATTCCATCATATAAATCCAGGAAATGCTTGGCTGTTTCAAATTTTTCATACGGGTCAGTCCGGGAAAGAATTAACCTGTGAGTGTAATGCTACAGGGATTACAAAAACGAGAAAAACAATGATCATAGGGAAAAATATCGGAGAATTATTGTTATTACTTCCCTTACAAATTTTTTGTTATGCTTTCCTTTTAGCGATAGGACTTGTAATGTGCGAGAAGTCTGGGTGGCTTCATTGGCTTTTTATCTTTCCCTTACTCCTGATAGTAGCTTTAGTATTTAGTTATGTACTAACTTGGGAACTACCCGAACGTTTTTCAGGGTGGTATAAACTTGCACGAAAGAATGGTTTTTAAGATGAAAAACTGGAAACAAAAAGAATTCGGGCAGTTTGTAAATTTAAGAAAAGATAAATACCAGCCAACACCAGGGCAAAGTATACCTTGTGTAGAGTTGGAGTGTATTACAAAAAACAGCGGAGAAATTACTCATACTATTTCTTCGGTAACTCTTTCTAGTATTAAAAACCATTTTTCTAAAGGAGATGTTTTATTTGGAAAATTACGTCCGTATCTCCGTAAATACGCTCTGCCACAGTGTGATGGGGTTTGCTCCACAGAAATTTGGGTCTTACACCCTAAAGAAGGTTTTTGTTCTCCCGAGTTTCTCTTTTTGCTTATTCAAAGTAATAAGTTTATTTATACTGCTAATTTATCTTGCGGTTCAAGAATGCCTAGAGCCGATTGGAATTTAGTATCTTCTACCCCCTTCTTATTGCCAGAGTTGCCAGAACAACAAAAGATTGTGGAGGTGCTGGAAACGTGGGATAAGGCCATACAATTAACGCGGAAACTGATTGAACAAAAAGAACTGCAAAAGAAATACCTTATGCAGCAGCTTCTTTCCGGCCGCACCCGCTTAAAAGGTTTTACTGGAAAATGGATACCTTGCAAACTAAAAGAAATATGTGCAATTCGTAAAGGGGAACAATTAAACGCTACCGAATTAAAAGACCAAGGTGAATATCCTTGTTTAAACGGTGGAATTGCTCCTTCTGGGTACACAGATAATTGGAATACTGAAAAAAATACTATTTCTATTAGTGAGGGTGGAAATTCTTGTGGCTATGTAAATTGGAATCCTAAAAGATTTTGGGCCGGGGGGCATTGTTATACATTATCAGACATAAAAGCAAACTCAGAGTTTCTTTACTTTCTATTAAAAAACAAAGAAAAACATATAATGAACCTACGTGTTGGGTCGGGACTTCCGAATATTCAAAGGAGTTCTTTAGAAAATTTATCTCTTTCTATCCCGGAAAGCAAGGAAGAACAAAGCCAAATAGGCCGTTTATTGATAGGGGTAGATATAGGTATTGAGTTCGCCCAAAAATATTTAGCAAAACTGGAAGAACAAAAAAAGGGCCTTATGCAGGTGCTTTTAACCGGCAAGGTGCGTTTGCAGGTGGGAAAATGATTACAGATGTTTATACAGCCCAACAGAAAAATAGGCTTTTAATAGCCTATCAAAATACGAAAAATCAAAATGTCTTTTTACAAGTATTACAGGCTACCTATGCCCCTCAGCTGGCAGGTGTTTTAATTTGTGACGCTTCTAATGATATTCATAAGGTAATATCAAATTGTTTCGAATTTAAAAAATTTAAGAAATCCGCTATGGAAATAGGGGTTAAGAAAAGACATATTTGGAAACCTTTATTGGCGAACTTGGAAAAGGAATTGGACTTTACTACCGCTTCTTTATGCAGAGCTAAAAGAGATTTGGGAATATTAATTCAAAAGTTACAAGATATCCTACTATATGTAGAGCCTGATAAAAATGGTTTAAAAACATATAGCCATAAAATAAGGGAACTACTTATTTTGGCTTGTACAGAACTGGAATGTACGTTTAAGTCTTATTCCTTAGGTAAGAACCAAAGAATGAGTGACTATGTAAAAATTCTTGAAGCAGTAGATTTAGCCAAACATAAACTTTCGTTAGTGGGTTATGCCAATCCTTATAAATGTTGTCCTTTTGAAAACTGGAATGCGGATGAACCCAGCAAGTCTATTCCTTGGTATGACGCCTATAACCAAGTAAAACATAACAAAGATTCTGCTTTTCATCTGGCCACTTTAGAAAACTGTATAAATGCTATTGCTGCTAATATAGTAATGTTTGCTATTCGTTTTTCACCCACTATGTTATATAACGAAAATGATGTCTGTTCTAACCTTGTTAGAAGTTCTTTAGATTTCAGAATAGAAAATACAACTGATATATATATCCCAGTATTTGAAGGTAGCCGATCCTATTCTGGTGCTTTTTTCAAGTCCTGCCCATTTCCGAATGGGCAATGCATCGACAATATATATGATCAGCAAAAATTAGTTCCTTTTATAGAGAGATGATTGCTATGACAGAACTTTACCAACTGCCCGATTTAGATGAGGCCAACTCCAGCCAAATTCCCGCCCTTATTCAACTGGTAAATATGGGCTATACCTACTTATCCCGCCAGCAAGTGCGCGAATTGCGCCAGAACGACAACCGCCATTATATCCTAACCGATATTGCCTTCCAGGCGTTGCGGAAAATAAACTCGCCCGAAGTGTCCGACCAGAGCATTTACGAAGCCTTGGCAGATTTGGAAAAGCCCCGCTTGGATAACGGCGTGGTGAAAGCGTCCGAATATGTTTATTCCACCCTTATGGCCGGGCAGAGCGTGCAGGAGTTTATCAACGGTAAAAAACAATCCCCGCAGATGCGCTTTATTGATTTTGATGACATCACCAAAAACCAGTTCCACGTAACGGCTGAATTTGAAATTAGCGAAACAGCCAACCGTCGCCCCGATATTGTGCTGTTTGTAAACGGTATCCCTTTGGCGGTAATTGAAAACAAGAAGCCGTCCGTATCCGTTAAAGACGCTATCGTGCAAATGCTGCGCAATCAGCAAGGCACGCAGATACCCAAGTTCTTCCTATACCCGCAAATTTTAGTGGCTACCAACCGGGAAGAGTTCAAATACGGCACTATGCTCACGCCGGCGGCATTTTATTCCGAATGGAAAGTGCGCGGAGAAGATGACTTTGTGGCAAAAATCCACCAGCAGGCCTTGGCGTATCAAAATGCACCTGTGGCCGCAAATGTGTTGCAAACTATCGGGCAGGACCTGTTGCGCTCGGCGTACCATCAGCACGATATTGCTTTCAATGCCCAAAGTTTGGGAATTTTTTGCCTGCTTCACCCGGCACACCTATTGGATTTAATCCGCGACTTTGTAGTGTATGACAATAATGTTAAAAAAATAGCCCGTTACCAGCAATATTACGCCATTAAGCGCACGTTGGAACGCGTAAAACCCTTGGAAAATGGCAAGCGCCACGGCGGGCTTATTTGGCATACGCAGGGATCTGGCAAAAGTTTAACAATGGTAATGTTGGTAAAGAACCTGATAGAACTGGTGGGCAACCCGCGTGTAATTGTAGTAACCGACCGCACCCAGTTGGACGACCAAATCCGCGATACCTTTGCGGCTTGTAATATCAAAAAAGAAGTAGTGCAGGCAAAATCCGCCGAACACCTAAGAGAATTGATAGAGCAAAAAAGTGCCGGCGTGGTGACCACGCTTATTCATAAATTTGCGGAAATGAAGAAACCCCTGTATGTGGACCCCGACCCCAATATTTTTGTGCTTGTGGATGAGGCCCATCGCACACAAGGGGGCATTGGACGGGAAAAAATGCTTCAAATGCTGCCAAATGCCTGTGTTTTGGGCTTTACGGGTACGCCACTGCTTAAAAAGGATAAAGCCACGTCTATTGAGCAATTTGGTGGGTTAATAGACGCTTATACCATTTCGGAAGCGCAGGAAGACGGGGCTATTTTGCCGCTGATTTATCAGGGGCGTTTTGTCCAGCAAGACGCCAACAGCGCGATGGATAAGTTCTTTGACCAGATAGCCGATGATTTGAGCAAGGAACAAAAAGCGGAACTTTCCAAAAAATTCCTTAATTCTAAGTTAATAGAAGAAACCACTCAGCGGGTGGATATGATTGCCCTGGATATACATGAGCATTTTAAGGAAAACTTCCAGGGAACGGGCTTAAAGGCGCAAGCGGTGTTACCGTCTAAATATGCGGCAATTTGTTTTAAAAAAGCCCTGGATTTATTAGGTGGGATCAACAGTGCGGTTATTATTTCCGATTCGTCCAGTTCAGAAGAGGAAGCCGATGACCAACTGCCTGAGCATAAAAAAGAAATTAACCGCTTTTTAGCAGAGCAGAAACGCCAGCAAGGCTCGCTGGATAATTACGAAAGACAGCAAATCCGCTCCTTTAAGGATGACCCGGACGGATGTGAAATATTGATTGTAGTGGATAAACTGCTAACCGGGTTTGATGCCCCCGTAAATACCGCCTTGTATTTAGCCAAACAGTTAAAAGACCATAATTTACTGCAAGCTATTGCCCGTGTGAACCGTGTGTATGAAGGTAAACCCGGCAAACAGATGAAAGTGAATGGCTTCATTTTTGACTATTCTAAAAATGCTAAAAACCTGAAAAATGCTTTGGAACTCTTCTCTAACTTTGATGCAAAGGATATTGAAAAGGCACTGTTGAATACTAGCGAAAAAATAGCTGATTTGGATAAAATCCACCAGACTTTACTAGACACTTTTAGAACAGTACCCAATAAAGAGAGCTATGAAGACTATATTGTTTTCTTGAAAGAAGACGAGGAACGACGCAAAAAGTTCTATGCTGATGTAAGTAAAATGATTCAGGAACTGAATGTATGTCGCAGTTTGCCCGATTTTTATGAAAAAATTCCGCAAGCGAAATTGGACCTTTTATCCAAAGACTTAAAACGGTTTATAGAAATTAAAAAAATAGCCCAAACCGTGATGGCGGAACGGGTGGACTTTTCCAAATACGAAGATCAGATACGTAAGATATTGGATAAATACGTTACTGCAGAAGGGGTGGAAGTCCTTTCTAAACCTATTAATTTGAGCGATGTATTGGAATTTAACCGCTTTGTGGAAGATGCCCAAAATGGCCTTTCGGACCGTTCCAAGGCAGAGGCTATTGCAGCACAAACGCAAAAAACAATCCACGAGCGTTGGGACCAAGACCCTATTTTTTACAAAAAATTCAGCGATCAAGTAAAAGCGCTCATAGAAACCTTAAAAACCGCTAAAAAAGAAGATTTGAACGCGCTGTTAGACAAAACCAAGCGCCTGCAAGAGGAAGTAGAAAATTACGAAGATAATGACATTCCAACTGCTATACGGGCTACAAAAGCCTTGCATCCGTATTACCGGTTAGTACGCCAAGATCTGAAAGAAAAGGCTTCCCCGGAACAAATGTTGCAGATTGTTCAATATATCGGAGAAGTTCTGCAAAAAGAAAGAATTGTGGACTGGAAGACGAGCATTGAAGTAAAAAGAGCCGTGAGAGACCAACTGGAAGACTTCCTGTTTGATGTGGTGAAAAAAGAGATGGAAATCCCTCTTTCAGTGGAATTTATTGAAAATTTTATTAATAATGTGTGGAATTTGGCTACTAAAAATGACTAAAACCTTACCTTTGGGAAAAGAAAATTTGATATACGAAGAAATAGAAGAACTCCGCAAGAGTTTTTCTGTTACCGTATTCCCTTCTGGCAAGGTCATTTTTAAGACGCCAAATAAAGCATCCCCAGATGAACGCAAAACATTTTTGTTAAAAAAGAAGGAGTGGATTAAAAAACAGCAAGCCTATTTTAGCCAATTCCACGCTAAACAGCAAAGTTATACTTCCAGGAGTGATATCTTGTATTTGGGCAGGCACTATCAGTTAATTGTTGCACGTAAAACACCGGAACGGGTGGCTTTTGCCGCGAATAAAATTGTTGTTTATTCCGTCAAACCGGTTCAAGGGCTGCTGGAACGATTCTTATATAAGCGGGCAGAAGTGGTATTTAAGGAACGTTTGAATTTTTGCTTAAAATTCTTTCCGGAGTTGGGTTCCTTACAAGTACGTTTTAGTATTCGGAAAATGGCAAAGCGTTGGGGCAGTTTCCAAAAAAATGGACTTATTTTTCTAAACCCGGAGTTAATTAAGGCCCCTAAAAGATGTATTGATTATGTCATTTTTCACGAACTTTGCCATCATCGATACAAATGCCATAATAAAGACTTTTTTGAGTTATTGGCTCAAAAATGTCCTAATTACCAAGCCCTTAAGACCGAATTGGAATTGAAGGTCTTAGGAGTATAAATGTTTTATAAAAATTTATTGAACAGGCTATCTGTATTAAAACTCTGAGGGGACTAGATCCCTCATTTTGTAACTTTGTAGCACCCCATATCCTAAATTTGTGAAGACCATGGATTTTTATACGACTAATATTTTCTTACAATCAGACTTTTAATATTTCCCCATTTATTATTTCCTGATTATAATGCCTTCTTTATATTAATAGTTTTTAATAGATTAATACTCCATAAACAATAAAAGTGATAGAATAAAATTAACTAATTATAAGGGGTTACCAAATGGCAAATATACAAGAAGAAATAAAAATTTTAAGAAAATTACATAAAAAATTAGAAGAAGTGTCTGACAATACTTTACTTCCCTTACTCGCATATAAATATATTTACATTCAAGATCCAGAAGACCTCAGATATAGTGATTTTAAAAAAATAATAGTCGATGGACCTAACGATGGAGGAATTGATGCAATCTTCAATCATCCAGAAGACGATCGATTAATACTTCTTCAATCAAAAAATTATTCCCAGGATATTTCCGCCAAAGACACGATTCTCAATGCTTTTCGCAAAATAAACGCTACTTTAAAAGACTTGAAAAATCTTCAAACCGCTAACTATAATAAAAAGTTAAGAAGTGCTTGGAGCAATCTCTATGATGAAGACAAGTCCATAGAAGTCGTATTTTTGACCTCAGCCAACATAACAAAAGAGCTCATAACTACAATCAAAAACAAACTAGACCAAGAAGAAATGCCGTTCCAAGCGACCATTTACACTAAAGATGATCTAGAATTCTTTATTGATAATTCGGAAAATTCTTCTCCTTGGGTGCAATCGGCAACGTTGGATATAGACAAAAATAATAAATGTTTATGTCCCGATAATGATAATGGGGTAATTGTAAATATAACTGCTACTAGTCTGAAACGAATCTATGATATTTACAACATCAAACTTTTCCAGCAAAATTTTAGATATTTTATTAAAGATAAAAAAGTGGATCCTAAAATTGTAGAAAGCATACAAAAAAACAGCAATCTTTTTTGGTTTTTAAATAATGGGATTATTATTGCCTGTAAAGATTTTCGTTTAGACGGAGACAAACTCCGGCTGGAAGATTTTTCTATTATCAATGGATGCCAGACCACGTCTCTTATCGGAGAACATAACTTTTCTAACGACTTTTATTTAACCTGCAAAGTAGTAAAAGCCCCCTCCCCAGAAGAGCAAGATGCGTTCGTCAGCAAAATAGCAGAAGCCTCTAATAGGCAAAAAGCTATCAAACCTAGGGATTTAAAATCGACAGATAAAGCCATGCGAAAGCTGCAAATGGATTTAAAAAAAGAGATACCAGCCCCTTCTATATTTTTAGAAATTCGCCGAGGAGAAAAAGCTCCTCGCAATGCTGAAAAACTAAAAAACGACCTCTATGGGCAGCTTGTTTTGTCTTTTATGTTACAACAACCTGCTAAAGCACGGAATAGTAGCCGCACTATGTTTGATTCTCCCAGCCTTTATAGTGCCATATTTAAGAGAAAAAACTTTGACAAAGAAACCATTGTAGATTTATGGGACTTATATAAAAGTTTTATGGACTACAAAGATAAAAAACTTAAGGATGGTAATTTCTCTATCGAAGAATCCGAAACAATGATTGAATATATCCATTTCTTTATTTTTTCCATAGCGGGCTTAATTGTAAAAGTAAAGAGAGACCTGTTTGACATCACTGCAAAAGATTGTTTTTCCTCTCCAGAAGGAGAAAAGAAATTACAAGAAGATAATATACAAGGCCGTTTTTTAAATAAAGAAATAATGGACTATGAAACTATTTTATTTGGTTTCTTTGATTGTATTTTGGAAGACCTGACTAATATTTTCAAAGACCATAAGAATACTATCGGTACGGAAGCAAATTTCACAAAAGTTACAGAGCATTACCCTAAATTAGTGCTTCCGTTTATAAAGGATCGTTTCTTTATAAATGATTACCAAAAGAAATTAAGGAAAGACTTCTTAAACTTATTCAAATAGTTGCTATACATCTTACACTATTCTCTTACTTATTCTTACATAACATAGGGCGCCTGGGGTTAGATACCTCAAGCGTCCTAAATATTATAAACAGCCATAAACACTAAAAGTTGTAGCGGACTGGAAAAAATACAATTTTTAGGCCCAATTTAAGACCTCAAGACGCCTTACAAAAAGTTATAAGAAGGGCCTTTTTGACCGTTTTTAAGGGTTCGTTCTCGTCGGGAAAGCAAAATATGCCAATAAATGACATTGGTGGAGAAAAAGTTGTAAAAATATTCTAAAAGCGAACCCCATTTATTTTCCCGCCGAACCTTCGGCGGGAATTTTTAATTGTATTTTAGCGCATTTCTCCCCGTTCCCCGTCGGGGATTTTTTGTTTGAGAGGAAAAGAGACTCGGCATATACTGATAATGCTTTATTTTCTGCATTAATATAATCCGAAAACCCTCATTCCTTATGGAATAAAGGCTCTGTCCTTAAATAGCTTTTTACCGCATCCATACGCTGCTTTAACGAACCTCTTAATCGGATAAAGGGGATTTGCCGTTTTTCTAAATCAGCAATAATCTGCCGGTGGAACACGCCTCTTTTCTGCTCTCCGCTTCTATCCCAAGTATCATCATAAGGAATATCATCTTCACACAGAAAAAACAAATCATAGCGGCTTTGGCACTGACGGGCCAGCTGGCTCATCTCCGGCAAGGCCTTGCCGTGATAATCCAGAGAAAACATATAAGTAGTAATCGCGTTCGTATCCACAAAAAAATATTTGTTCGCCTCCATAATAAGAGAGTCTTCCCGTTCCATATGCGTTTTGGCGATAGTGATGAATTCCTCCAACCCAATCCGCCGGTTTACTTGGTGTTCAGTCCAATATTCCCTTCCGTACTCCGGCATCCATACCGTATTTAAATCTTTAGCCAATGCAGATGCCAGCGTGGTTTTACCGGTAGAAGGGGCTCCCATAAACACGATTTTTTGGATTAAGTCTCTATACACCACTTCCGAAATAAACTGCCGGTTTCCAAAAAGGTTTTCTCTGATTTTAGTGGCTGCTATCGGGACTGTTTCACGGTTTTCATCCACCCGCCTGTCTACGGCATTTAATGCACGGCTGATATGGCCGCCGTAATATTCACTGCAATAAAAATGTGTTATTGGCTGTCCGTTGAGTAATTTCTTAATAAATTCTTCTTCCGCCTTTTCATATTCCGCCAAAGGCATATTTTCTGATGGAGAATTACGCGCTTCAATTACTTTTACCTTCGGATAAAGTGTTTTTATCCATCCGGCACGCACAGATAGCGGAATGGAAATCAGCGGCGTGTCATAAATAATCACAAAGAGCTCATCCATTTCTTTTAATGCCGTTTCAATCACATATTGATGCCCTTTGTGAAGAGGCGCATATTTGCCTAAAGTAAGCCCTATTTTATTCATAATAACTCCCGGTTCCTCTTCACACCTTGATGCCATTGGATTGCGCCGTAAAAGCTATTAATCAGGTATAGAGACCACATCAATACCATCATTCGCCCTTCCGGGCTGCCATGGAACCAACGGATGCTCCACATAGTTACTGTAAAAATATTAAGTGAAATATATAAAAACCATTGTTCTTGAAAACGGTACATCATCAAAAAGGTGGCCGCAACGGATAACACATTGGTCAACGCATCTATATAGGGAGTTTTCTGTGTAGCAATAAACGAAAGAGCCAGCCCCAATAGGCCGGTACACGCTACGCAGGCAACCAGCAGCCACATCCGGTTCTTCCCTGACAGACGCCGCATCAATACCACATGATCTTTCATTTTATCCCGCCACAAAAACCACCCCGCAACAGAAGTAGGCAAAAAGAACAGCAAATTAAGGCCCATTTCCCCGTATAAACCATTAATATAGGAAATATAAGCATAGGCAACGGTATTATATATCCCCACAGGATATGTCCAAATATTCCCTCGGGCAGCCAATATCACACACAGCAGTCCAGAGAAGGTTACTGTAAGAAGAAAAAAAGGCTCATTGCCGGCCACCGCTGCTAACACCGCTATAAAAAGCAATAGATATGGATATAATTTTTCCAACTTTCCCATTAGATTCATTGGATTTATTGTACTATTTTTATTCACGGACAAGGGTTTGCAAGAGAGCTGCTTTAAGGAAGTGTTCAGATTGCGTATATATCACTTAAACAGTCGTTGTCCGGCTTCCCGTGCCCCTTTGGCAAAGGCTTCCTTCAGGAGCAGAGGTATTGCCGTTCAGCAACACCATTTCTTTGTTCTTTGCCTCTCGCACCGTGCGGCCGCTCCTTAATCCCCATTTTGGACAGCATGTGCGAAAGGGGCTGAAACACAAAATATAAGCCGCGGCAAACTCCCTGCGGGGGATATAATTTTTTATAATATTTTTATCCGTCTGCCGGAGGGAATATCGTGCTAGAAAACAGGCAACTGCAAACTTTCATCCAAACCGCGGAAGAAGGCAGCTTTTCCAAAGCCGCCCGCAAGGCCTATGTCTCCCCCACTGCGCTGATCCAGCAAATCAACCTTTTGGAAAAACGCCTGAAAATAAAGCTCTTCCTGCGTTCGCACCAAGGCCTGACGCTGACGGAAGCGGGCCGCTCTTTTTATAAAGACGCCAAGTATATATTGCAGTATATGCAAGACGCCGTCGCCCGCGCGCAGCAGGCCGCGCGGGAGGATGTGCCGCCCGTGCGCCTGGGCACATCGCTGATGACACCGAGCCAGTTCCTGCTGGGGCTGTGGCCCGATATTCAAAAAAAGGATCCCGACCTCAATATCCGTCTGGTTCCTTTTGACAATACGCCCGAAAACGCCAAAGGAATTTTAAGTCGCCTCGGCCAGCATATAGACGTGGTGGCCGGCCCCATAGACGAAGGCTTCAAGGAGACCTACGGCTGCGCCATGCTGGAGCTTTTCCGCGCGCCGGTGCGCGTGGCGGTATCGCGCCATCATCCGCTGGCCGCCAAAGACATTTTGCATCCACAGGATTTGTTCGGGCAGAAATTCCTGCTGCTTAAACGTCGCGGCTTTAAACGCATAGACAAACTGCGCCAAACGCTAGAGCGCAAATATCCGCAAATCCAAATTATGGATTTCCCGTTTTACGACATCAATGTCTTTAACCAATGCCAAAGCGGGGATTTTTTGCTCATGACCATTGAAAATTGGGACAATGTACACCCGCTGCTCAAAACCCTTCCCGTAGCGTGGGACTATACCATCCCCTTCGGCCTGATGTATGCCCCTTCTCCCTCCCCGCAGGTACAGCGCTTCCTGCAAGCCATACGCGCCTTAAAACAGGAAAAATAATTCCTTTTTCAAGCCCCGCCACCATGACGAAGC
Source organism: uncultured bacterium (assembly GCA_949296525.1). GTDB lineage: Bacteria > Elusimicrobiota > Elusimicrobia > Elusimicrobiales > Elusimicrobiaceae > Avelusimicrobium. The sequence continues at coordinate 186,406 of CASFOP010000001.1, forward strand.
TTGACCTGGAGTGCACTTTAGGATGTACACTATATATAAGCGTCGCCGCAACCGAAAGCGACGGCATTTCGGAGGAAATATGAAAGTTTTGTTAATCAACGGAAGCCCTCATAAAGAGGGCAACACCTTTTTGGCTTTGTCCGAAGCGGCCAAAATATTACATGAAGAAGGCGTGGAAACGCAAATTGTACACATCGGCGTCAAGCCGCTGGCCGGCTGTATCGCCTGCGGCAAATGCCGGGAAACGGGCAAATGCGTGTTTGCAGACGATGTATATAATACGCTGTGCCAGGCGGCGGCCGAATGCGACGGCATTATTATCGGCTCCCCTGTATATTTCGCCGGCCCCAACGGTGCCTTGTGCGCTTTGCTGGACCGGCTATTCTTCTCGCGCGGGGCGGACCTGGCGTATAAACCTGCCGCCGCCGTGGCCGTGTGCCGGCGCGGAGGGGCCAGCGCCAGCTTTGACCGTCTGAACAAATACTTCACCATTTTGAACATGCCCGTCGTGTCCTCCCAATACTGGAACAGCGTGCACGGCAGGGCGCAGGGCGAAGCGGCGCAGGACGCCGAAGGCATGCAGACCATGCGCACCCTGGGGCGCAATATGGCCTGGCTGCTCAAAAAAATTCACAAAGACGGCCCGCAGTACCCGCAGCGTGAAGAACAAATTATGACCAACTTTATCCGCTGAACCGTTCTTCCCGACGAAACCAGCGGCCGGCACCGGCCGCCTCCCTGAACCCGAAAGATATTCTTTCGGGTTTTTCTTTTCCTCCTAATCCATTTTCCGGCAGACAGCGCGCTTTCTCTTTTTTATAATAAAGACAACGGAGGGATTATGAAAAAAACCGGACTTATGTTGTTGGCGGTGGCCCTGCTGTTGGGCCAAAGCCCTTACGCGCAGGCCTGCACGGGCATTGCTTTTTCGGCGCAGGACGGCACGCAGCTGCAGGCGCGCACGATTGAATGGGCGGGCTATCCGCTGGGCAGCAAGCTGATTATCCTGCCGCGCGGACAAAAACACACCTCGCTGACGCTGGGCGGCCAAAACGGCCTGAGCTGGACCAATAAATACGGTGCGGCTGGCATCAGCGTGGTCAAAGACGAGTTTATCGGCGAAGGTGTCAATGAAAAAGGCCTGGCCGCGGGCGTATTTTATTTTGTCGGTTACGGCAGCCTGGGGGCGTATAACCCCAAAAAGGCCTCCAAATCCGTAGGGGACATGGAGCTGGTGGGCTGGCTGCTGACCAATTTTGCCACGGTGGAAGAAGCGTTAAAAGGACTGAAAAAAGTGGAAATCGTGCCCATCTATCCGCCGGAAAAAGGGCAGACTTCCGCCCCCACGGGCCACTGGCGCATTGCAGACGCCACGGGCCGCAGCGTCGTGCTGGAAATTGAAAACGGCGGCGTACGCCACATTTACGAAAATACCGTCGGTGTGCTGACCAATTCTCCGGCTTTCCCGTGGCAGACCACGAATTTAAACAATTATATGCATATGCAAACAGGTGAAGTGCACCCGCAGAACTTGGGCGGCACCGCTCTAAAAGCCTTTGGCGCTGGCTCGGGCATGTGGGGCCTGCCCGGGGACATTACACCGCCTTCGCGCTTTGTACGGGCATTTTTCTACAACCGCACGGCACCCGTGCCCAAAGACGCACAGGCGGGGGTGTTGCAGGCGTTTCACATTTTAAACAACTTTGATATTCCTATCGGAGTGGAATTTGCCGACAAAAGCCAAATTCCCGATATGCCCAGCGCCACCCAGTGGACCACTGTTACGGATATGACCCGCCCCGCTTTGTACTACCGCACCATGTACAACAGCCGCATACGCAAAGTGGATCTGGGCAGCATAGATTTTTCCAAGGTGGCCTATCAGGCTTTGCCGTTGGACAAAACACCGGAAGAAATAGAAGATGTATCTTTTTAAAACCCGGCTCAGTATAAAAAGGGCGGCCCAAAAGCCGCCCTTTTTTATGCCCGGAAAAACGTTTGCGGCACCCACAGGTTAATAAGTATAATAAAAGGACCACTTAAGAATTTTTCTTATTTATTGGACTCCATATGACTACTGCTTCCACTGTTTCCGTTTCTTCCGCGCGGCCCGTTACCGGTTCAATGCTGGAAGATTTTATTGAAAAAGCCACCGCGGGGCTGGACACCAATCCCGCCCAGCTGCGTGAAAAAATACTGCCGCTTTTAAAGGCGGACACCACGCCGGAAGAGGCCTTAAAACACCTCATTTCCCTTTCCGTCAGCATGACTTCGGCCCAAACGCCGGACTGGAAATACGCCGCAGGACGGCTGAAAATGCTGGAAATTTACCGCCAGAGCGGCCGCGAGCCGCTGTACAACTACCCGCAGACGTTGGCCGACAATGTGGCACACGGGGTATATACAGACGCCATTGTGCGCAAATATTCCGCCGAAGAAATTGCGCAGGCGGCCGCGTGGCAAAATCCGGCCTGGGACATGGATTATGACTATGCCGGCGCCAACCTGCTTTCCAAACGCTACCTCTGCGAATACCATGACCGCCTGGCCGAGCTGCCGCAGGACGTATTTTTAACCATTGCGCTGCTGATTCACCAGGACGCGCCGAAAGACAAACGCATGGCCTGGGCCAAAGACACCTACGAACTGCTGGCCCGGCGCAAAATTTCCCTGGGGACACCGCTTTTGATGAACCTGCGCCGCCCGCACGGCAATTTAAGCTCCTGCTTTATTACCGTTATGGACGACAGCCGCGACAGCATCTTTTACGTCATTGACCAAATTTCCGCCATATCCAAATTCGGCGGCGGCGTGGGGTGCAATCTCTCCCGCGTGCGCTGCAAAGGCGCGCGCATCCAGGGGGTTAAAAACGCCTCCGGAGGCGTCATTCCGTGGATACGTATTATCAACGACACCGCCGTAGCCGTCAACCAGCAGGGCAAACGCAAAGGCGCGGTCACCGTGTCTTTGGACATTTGGCACCTGGACATAGAAGACTTTTTGGAACTGCGCACCGAAAACGGCGACCAGCGCATGAAAGCCTATGACGTGTTCCCGCAGGTGGTGATCCCCGATATTTTTATGAAACGAATGCTGGCCGGAGAGGACTGGCTGCTGTTTGACCCCAGCGAAGTGCGCCGCGTGTACGGCAAAGAGGCCGGTAATTTGTGGGGCGAAGAATTTGACACCCTGTACCGCCAAATCTACGCCGACGCCAAGGCCGGGAAACTGGAACTTTTTAAATTCGTCCCCGCCAAAGAACTCATGAAAAAAATCATGAGAAGCCAGATAGAAACCGGCATGCCGTATCTGGCCTTTAAGGACACCCTAAACCGCTACAACCCCAACAAGCACGACGGGCTGATTGTGGGTACGAACCTGTGCACGGAGTCGCACAGCAACGTACGCCCCACGCACCTGCTGCCCAAACGGCTGGAAAACGGAAAAATCGTGTCCGAGGCGCAGGACGGCCTGATCCACGTATGCAATTTAATTTCCGTCAATTTGGCCAATATGGACAGCGACGAAGAACTGCGCCGCGCCTGCCGCGCCTCCGTACGCTTCCTGGACAATGCCATTGACCAGACGGACGTGCCCGTGCTGGAAGGGGCCCTGCACAACCGCCGCTACCGCACCATCGGCGTAGGCGCCATGGGGCTGGCGGACTGGCTGGCCAAGCGCGACATTACCTATATGAAATCGGCCGACGCGGTGGACGGACTGTTTGAAAAGTTTGCCGCCTACTGCACGCGTGCATCCATAGATTTGGCCGCCGAAAAAGGTACTTTTGAAGCCTATGAAGGCTCCGACTGGAGCAAAGGCATTATCTTGGGCCATGACCGCGCCTGGTTTGAGCAGAACGCCGCACTAAAGCAGGAGTGGGCGGAAATTTTTGACCTCCTGCAAAAACACGGCATACGCAACAGCCAGATTACCGCCGTGGCGCCCAACACCAGCTCTTCGCTGCTACAGGGCTGCACGGCCTCTGTGCTGCCGGTGTACAGCAAGTTCTTTGTGGAAACGCACGGCAAAGGCAGCGTACCCAACTGCCCGCCGTTTATCAAAGAAAAATTTTGGACTTACCAGGAAAACCGCAATATCCCGCAAACCAAAGTCATAGACGTGCTGGCGCGGGTGAGCAAATGGATAGACACGGGAGTATCCATAGAGCTGGTGTACAACTTAAATTTGGACATACGCGCCAAAGACATTTACGACACGATTGTTTCCGCGTGGCAGAAGGACATCAAAACCCTATACTACACGCGCACCATACAAAAGGACGGCAGCTCCGCCACGAAGGAAGAATGCGTCAGCTGCGCAGGATAAATTATGAAAGAAAAAAGACTGTTTAATATTTTCGGGGACGACTCCCTGCAGCACCGGCAGGTGGTGGGCGGCAACGTAACCAACCTGTTCAACCTAAACAACGTCAAATACACCTGGGCCAACAAGCTCTACCGCGTGATGATGGAAAACTTTTGGATTCCGGAAAAAGTGTCCCTGTTTGACGACAAGCGCGCCTACGGCGAACTGACGGAAGCCGAACGCAAAGCCTATGACGGCATTTTGTCTTTCCTGGTGTTTTTGGACAGCATACAGACCAATAACCTGCCGCATATCAGCAATTACATCACCGCGCCGGAAATCAACCTGATTTTGGCCCTGCAAACCTATCAGGAGGCCGTACATTCGCAAAGCTACGCCTACATTATTGAAAGCATTATCCCCACGGAAAAGCGCAATGAAATTTACGACAAATGGCGCGAAGACCCCATCCTGCTGGAGCGCAACCAGTACATCGCCAACATTTACCAAAAATTTCTGGATGACAAAACCGAAAAGAATTTTGCGCGCGTGCTGATAGCCAACTTCCTGCTGGAAGGCATTTATTTTTACAACGGATTTAATTTCTTTTACAACCTTGCTTCGCGCAGCCTGATGATCGGCACCGCCGACGAGATTAAATACATCAACCGCGACGAGCTGGTGCACTGCGTGATTTTCTCGCGCATGATTAAAGAAATCTGGAACGAGAACCCTGACTTTTTTGACAAAGACGAAGTGTATAAAATGTTTGAAACCGCTGCCGAGCAGGAAATGGCCTGGAGCAACCACATCATCGGCGAAGGCGTGGTGGGCATCAACAAAGACACCACCGAACAGTACACCAAGTTTATCACCAACCAGCGGCTGCGCGAAATCGGCTTAAACCCCATTTATGGGGGCTTTGACAAAACGCCGTATCCGCATTTGGAAAAAATAGCCGACACTAACGGGGACGGCAGCGTAAAAGGCAATTTCTTTGAGGCCAATGTCTCCTCCTACAACCAAAGCTCCGCCGTGGAAGGCTGGGAAGAAATTTAGCCTCCTTTGCACGCAAAAAACACCCCGGGCTTATTCCCGGGGTGTTTTGTTTTCAAAGACAGACTTCTCTTAATTTTGCCCTCCGCCAGACAAAAAAACACCGTTTTGCTGCGGCAGGATTTTCATTCCCTGTTTTACACGCGGAATATTTTGTAAAGTCTCAATGAAAAAGGCCGCTTTACGCGGCCTTTTTTTTGAAGCAATTTCTATTTTTTGTCTCTTTCTTCCAACAAACGTTTTTCGAATTCCTGCGGCGGCAGCGGGCGGGAGAATAAATACCCCTGCGCCAAATCACAGCCGATACCGCTTAAAAACTCGGCCTGTTCCGCCGTTTCCACGCCTTCGGCCACCACGCCGCTACCCAGGCTTTTAATCATGCGCACCAGGCCGGAAATAATCTGGCGCATACGAGGGTTGCCCTCCCCGCGCACCAAGAATTCTTTGTCCAGTTTCACACAATCAAAGTCCAGATTTTTCAGCACGTTCAGAGAGGAATACCCTGAACCAAAATCGTCCATCGCCACGGAAAAGCCTTTGGCGTGCAGGCCGTCAATGACTTCTTTCATCAGGCTCACATTGCCAAACACCACGCTTTCGGTCAGTTCCACCTCCAGCAAGCGGTGTTCCACCCCGTAATCATCGGCCGTCTGGGCCAGTACGTCAATAAAATGCGGGTCTTCCAGATGCAGGCGGGAAAAATTCACCCCGATAGGCACCACGGGCTTGCCCTGTTCTTTCCATGTTTTGAGCAGACGCAAGGTTTCCTCCAGCATAAATTTATCCAACTTCAGCACAAAGCCGTTTTTCTCAAACACGGGGATAAACTGATCCGGAGGCACCAGTCCCTGCGTGGGATGCTGCCAGCGCACCAGCGCTTCGGCACTGCAGGTTAAGCCGGTTTTAAAATCGCATTTAGGCTGCAGGTAAATTTTGAATTCCCCGTCCCGCAATGCCTGATCCATGCTGCTTTCAATGCGTTTTTCGGTTACAATCTTCCGGCGGGACTCTTCATCATAAAAAGCACATACCTGGCCGGCGTGCTGCTTGGCAGAAGCCCAGGCCAAATTGGCGCGGTCCATCATAATATAAAACGGCACATTTTCATCCACTAAATAAATACCGCAGGTTAAAGACAGCGGGAGGCAGGCTTCCCCTTCGCCCGGGCAATATCGCCCTGCACGTGCGGCCAGGACATCTACGCGCCGGCCCAGCTCCGTACGGTCGGGGCAGGCCAGCAGCAGCAGGAATATATCCGAAGAAGAACGGCAGAACAACTCCCCTTCCTGCAATGCCCCCCGCAGCGCCTGGGCCACCTGTTTAAGGACTTGATCCCCCTGCTCAAAGCCGTAAATATCATTGACAGCCTTGAACCGGTTGACGTTTACCATGACCAGCGCATAAGGTACGCCTTTTTCTTTAAAAGCGGCGGCGGCACGCGGGAATTTAAAACGAAAAGCATTTAAATTATCCGCATCTGTCAGCGGATCAACAAAACCCATTCTAAACAATGCGCGGCTGCTTTGGCTTTGCATACGCAGGATAAATACCAAAAGTACCCCCAACACCACAATAATGGACAGACACAACAGTAAAGACATCAGCACCAGCCGCTGTGCCTGTTCGGCCACGGATTTGGTGGGCAGCACGGACATGGCGTACCAGTCATTATAGCGCAGGGGATAATAGGAGGCAAAACGGTGCTCTTCATTTAACGTATATCCCGTCCAGCTGCTTTCCCCCCGGCTGATTTCCTGCTGTGTGCGCAGGGCGGATTTGCCGCGGTCATATACGGAATGGCGGCCGGCCTCAAACACATTGGGATACGCCGCACGCGGATATGCAATAATAATATCCCCGGCCCGGTTGATAATAAATGCCAATCCCTGTCCGTGGGTAGAATTTGCCGAAAGAATATTGGCATAAAATTCAATCGTCTGTGTGGCAAACACCACACCGGCTTTCTCTCCCGGTTCAGCCGGCATGGGTACGGCAAACACCAAAATATCTTTGCCGGTAAACGGGCCTTTGCGCCGGCCGGAAATATAATGGCCGTTTTTATAGGCGTATTCTACATTTTCGGGAGAAATAAAATCCGGCAGCACGCCGCCGTTGGAAAATACGGCCTGCCCGTCCGGGCCCTGATACCCCATCAAGGTAAAAGCATTGTTTTTGTTCTGCTTATCCAAATAGCTGACCAAAGTTTCGCGGTTAGTCAGCATATCCGGTTCCTTCAAAGATACCGCCACCGTGGACAGCAGCCGAAATTCAGCCCCCAAAAGACGGCTGAAATTATCGGCCAGCTCCCGGCTGGCACTGACAATCACAGCCCTGGCATCTTCCGACAGCCTCTCCGTTACCTGCCGCCAATACAACACCGACCCCGCCGCCACCAGAACAGCAGCGGCGACAATTAAGATAAACGCTCTTTTAAAGCCGGTTATTTTATACATACTCCCTCCGTCAAAGACGGTTACTTTCCCGAAGCTGCCGGCGGGGTTTGTTCTTTTGCGGAAGAGGCGGGCCCGGCGCCGGAAGGGGCTTCCTGCTCCGTGCGAAAGGCCCCCAGCAATTGCTGGCTGTAAGCAAAAAAGGCATATAAATTATTCTTGGGGTCGCGGGCGGAGGCCTCTTTGATTTCTTTTGCATAAATATGCCCTTCCCCGTCTACCACAAAAAGCGTTACGCTGTCCGTGTTTTGCTGCGGGGCCAAATGCGCCACCGGGGATAAATCTGCCGCCTGTGCCGCGCTTTGCATCATCTGCAAGGCTTTTTCACGCACTGCCCCGTCGGCAGCCCCTCCGGTAAACCCGCCCAGGCCGCTGGCGCTGTTATTTTCAAAATACACGCTGGCATTGCCCAGCGGAGAAGCCACAATCATAAAATTTTTAATATTTCCCTGCCGGTCCCGGGCGGCTATTTCCACGCCGGCCACGCAAATTTTACGCTCCCCCAAAAGCGGCACTTCGTTTTTGTGTTGCAGATTTTTCACATCCAGCCAGAACTCCCTCATGGCCCCATAAGCTTTGTTCATATTTCCCCCTTTACAGCTTGTATATAGTTTAGCAAGAAACACGCGCATACGGAAAGGCCCTTTGCCGATAATAAACATCCGGGAAAACCGCTTTTCCCCGGCAGCAGGGTAGCACCCATGCGCTTAATTTGCTAGAGTAAAGCAAAGCTGCCGTCAAAATGGCAAGGAGCGTATATGCAGGAAAAAGGACGCGTAATTATTTTAATGATGGATTCTTTCGGTATCGGCGGGGCTGAAGACGCCGCTAAATTCGGAGACGAAGGCGCCGACACCCTGGGCCATATCGCCGCCGCACGCGGCGGGATAAAACTGCCCAACCTGGCCGCGCTGGGGCTGTTTAAAGCCGCGCAGGCTTCCACCGGCAAAGCCGTGCCCGCGGGGGAACAACCCCCCGCCGCGGTAAATTTGCCCGCCAAATATGGTTTTATGAAAGAAATCAGCCACGGCAAAGACACTTCTTCCGGCCACTGGGAAATGGCCGGCGTGCCCGTAACGTTTGAATGGGGATATTTTAAGCCGGGATATCCGTCTTTTCCGCCTGAACTGATAGAAAAAATCTGTTCCGAGGCAGGCCTGCCCGGCATTTTGGGCAACAAAGCCGCTTCCGGCACGGTCATTATAGAAGAACTGGGCGAAGAACATATTAAAACCGGCAAGCCTATTTGTTACACTTCCGCCGACAGCGTGTTCCAAATCGCCGCCCACGAAAAACATTTCGGGCTGGAGCGGCTGTACCGTGTATGCGAAATTGCGTTTAAACATCTAAAGCCTTATAATATTGCGCGCGTGATTGCGCGGCCTTTTGAAGGAGAGAAAAAAGGCGAATTTAAACGCACTAAAAACCGCCACGATTATTCCGTTACCCCGCCGCATGAAACCTTGCTGGATGTCATGAAAAACGCGGGAGGAAACGTCATTTCCGTGGGCAAAATTGCCGATATTTACGCGCACTGCGGCATTACGCGCGCGGTCAAAGCTTCGGGCCTGCAGGAGCTGTGGGACGTGACGCTGCAGGAAGTGAAAAACGCGCCCGACAACAGCATCGTATTTACCAACTTTGTGGATTTTGACATGACCTGGGGGCATCGCCGCGACGTGGAGGGATATGCCAAAGGGCTGGAATATTTTGATTCCCGCCTGCCGGAGCTGGTGCCGCTGCTTAAAGAAAAAGACATCGTGTTCATCACCGCCGACCACGGCTGCGACCCCACTTACAAAGGCACCGACCACACGCGCGAGCATGTACCCATGTTGATGTTCGGCAAAAACGTCAAACCCGGCTTTGTGGGCGGACGCGAAAGCTATGCCGACCTGGGACAGACGGCGGCAGAATACCTGGGCCTGCCCAAACTGCTGACGGGGAAAAGTTTTTTAAACGGCTGACACCGGCTTAAATTGCTATCCCGACAGACCAGGGCCCGGCAAACCAAATGCCGGGCCCTGTTATTTACCACAAACGATATTGGCAATACCTGTTCCCTTCCTGATCGGTACATCCTTTAGACGTGCCCCCAAGCGCCCGGCACACCCGCTGAGGTATGGAGTCATCCGCCAGGTCAGAACTGCGGCAATAAACGGCTGCGGAAGAAAAACGCCGAATATATGTGGGGACATCCCGGCCCGCACTATATCCGCAGTTATACTCCGACAGCGTACCCGACAAAATCAGGTTGCAATAATACTTTCCATCGTGCACCTGCGTGCCGTCCGCAGTGACCGTACCGGGAATATTGGTCACCAGCTGATTAAAATCATTGCTATAGGTGCCATTGGCCATATAATACAGCTGTTCTGCCTTGTAAATGGCATCCCCCAACACCTGCAGCCGGACGAAACGGGATTTGGCCACGGCCACCCGGTATTGCGGCAGGGCCACGGCCGCCAATATGCCGATAATCAGCACCACGACCAAAAGTTCAATCAGTGTAAAGCCTGCCTGCTGCCTCCGGCCGCCCGGGTTTTGCATACGGGCAGCCCAAAACGCTTTGCGGATAAAGCCGCCTAAAATGCCTTTAGCACGGCTTTTATTTGCCGGATACATTTTTTGATAAATTTTGCCCATACGCAAAATTTATCAAAAAAAAAAAACAATGCAAGCCCTTTTAAAAACACCCGGCAAACAACCGCCCCGGGCTGTGCGGCCACACATAAACAGTCCTGCCCATCACCGAAAACGAGGATTTTATCACGCAAAAAAGGATCGCGCAACCAACGCGATCCATTGTACCCTTTCCTTTTCCCCATGAATCTGGGAAATTGATTTGTAAATAAAGACTTCCGGAAAATAACTCTTTTAGCGCCTTACAGCAGACCATCCCCTAGGAGCAGCGCGCAAAGACCGGTTATTTGGTAGCCATCCCTCCTTGGGCAAAAGTCCGGATGAAAAAGGCCCAAAAAGAGGGTTCCTCTGTCGTTTTGGTAGAATCGTTTGCCTGGGCAGCATTCTGCTTGGCTTGCCGTCCTTTCTTGGTGTCGGCATACATCATCATCTTTGCTCCCGTGCTCCCCGTATAGCAGCTGGGACAGCTAA
>CASFOP010000002.1 GCA_949296525.1 uncultured bacterium
TTCATATACCCCTACCCGCGCACGCTCCCGACGCAATCCCGCCAAACCTTCCCCATACGAGGGCAATACGCTGCCTAAAACCATTACGCCTGATAATATTATGCTCACTATTTTATGCATGGATTTCCCCTTCCTTATATTTTGCGCCTTTACCATAAAATACAAAAGGGCCAAAAGTCCTATTTTTCCCTGACTTTTGGCCCCATGTCCCATTAAAAACAGTTGTTTTGGATATAACTTCTTTTTGGCTGGAAAATATACTGCTGCGAAAAGTAATAACAGATGGATGAGTAAAAACAGTAGTCCTGGCTATAAAAACGGCGTTGCGCCCCACCAACGGACTACTCTTTTCCGCCGGCAGGCCCCAACGCTTCCTTGCAAGTTGTGCGTAGGCCATAACCACTGCTCCTTTTGTCCTTCTCCATAAGTATTATAGAAAAAGGGAAGCATATGCCGCAAATAAAAAAAGGCCCACATTTTTATGGGCCAAAAGTCCTAGGTTCTGACGTGATTTTTAAAAAAACACCACGGAAGGATATTTTTCTTTGAGTTTGCGCTGCACCGCCTGCGGCACCCATTGTGCCGGTACGCGGCCGCAGACGCCGGCCGCTTTCAAAGCCGAAGAACTGACGTCCTGCCAGGCAGGGTCACAGGGCAGCAATATGGTTTGTAACTGCGGATAAAACACGCGGCTTAAGCGGTGATTTTCCAATTCAAATTCCGCGTCGCGTCCGTTGCGCACCCCGCGCACGCAGCAAGTAAGGCCCTGCGCCTGCATATAATCGGCCAGCAGCCCTTCATAATTGTCCACGCGCACACCGTCCAGGTTGGCTTCCGCCACAGAGGCGTTAATCATTTCCACCCGCTCGGGCACGGAAAACAACGGGGTTTTGGCGGGGTTTACCAGCAGCACCACCACCACCTCATCAAACAGTTTGCGGGCGGATTTTAATACGGACAGATGTCCGCAGGTAAACGGGTCAAAAGTGCCCTGATAGACGGCGGTTTTCGGTTTCATGGTGTAACTCCGTTTTAGGAAAGCCTTTATATTATGGTATCATAAATTGAATGAACAAAAACCCGCTCGGCAATGAAATTTATTACAAACGCACGCGCCCGCAGACGCCGGACGTGCGCGGGGAATATTTCCGCGACCAGACCAAAATCATTCATTCGCTGCCGTTCCGGCGGCTGAAACATAAAACACAGGTGTTTTTCGCGCCGGACAATGACCATATCTGTACGCGCATAGAACATGTACTGCATGTAGCCACCATTGCCGCGGCCATCTGCCGCGGGCTCAACCAAAGCGGCAACTGGCAGCTGGACCAGGATCTGGCCTATGCCGTCGGCCTGGGGCATGACATCGGGCACGCCCCGTTCGGCCACGAAGGTGAACGCGCCCTGGCGGCCTGCATTGCGCCGCGGCCGTTTCTGCATGAAGTAAACAGCTACCGCGTGGTGGAACATTTGGCCAATTACGGCGAAGGGCTGAACCTGACGTATGCCGTCAAAGACGGTATTTTGTGCCACTGCGGGGAAGATTTCACCACCAAAGAATTGCGCCCCGCGCAAACCCCCAATGACCTGGAAGCCATACAAAGCCGCCGCTGCCTGCCCACTACCTACGAAGGCTGTATTGTGCGCGTTGCGGACAAAATAGCTTATTTGGGGCGGGATATAGAGGACGCCGTCAAGGCAGGCCTGATTACCCCCGAAGACATACCGCTTATCGTGCAAAAGGAAATCGGCACCTCTAACGGGGAAATCATCAACACCCTGACGCTGGATTTGATAGACCACTCCAAAGATAAAGACAGCATCGGTTTTTCCCCGGAAAAGACGGATATCATTTCCGAACTGCGCAAATTCAACTACGAACGCATTTACCACAACGAGCAAATGCGCCAGCGAAAAGAAACCATAGATAAATGTATTGCGGATTTGTTTGATTATTTCCGCACGATTTTTGAGCGGTATAAATTTGACTATGCCGCGTATGAACATGAAGGCAAACAAACGGCCACCAGCTTTGCCAATTACATGGCTTCCATGACCAAAGCCTACCATGAAGACGCAAGCCTGCGCGACGTGATTATTACCGATTACATTGCAGGCATGACCGATTCCTATGCGTTAAGCGTCATGGAAGACGTCATACTGCCCAATTCCATCAAATTTTTCAGCTGACCCGCACGCAAAAGCTCCGTTTGACATGGAGCTAACTCCACCCTGTATAATAATTTTACGCCGCCAAGACATACGCGGCGCAAACTCTACACAGGGTATTTGCTTATGAAAATTTTTGTATTGACGGGCAGCCCCCGCAAAAACAGCAATTCCAACATACTGGCCGAACAATTTATCAAAGGCGCACAGGAAGCGGGACACGAAGTAACCCGCTTTGACGCGGCGGCGCATGACGTGCACCCCTGCCGTGCCTGCAACCACTGCGGCATGGAAGGGCCGTGCGTATTCAAAGATGACTTTGAACTGGTACGCAAACAGATTATTCCGGCGGACGCCGTGGTGTTCGCCACGCCGATGTATTATTTTGGCATATCGGCACAGCTGAAAGCGGTCATAGACCGCTTTTACGCCATCAACGGCAGCCTGCATTCCCCCCGAAAAGCCGTGCTGCTGATGACCTATGCCGACACTTCTTCCAAAGAAGCACAGCCTATTTTGTCCCATTATCATACATTGCTGGATTATTTGGGTTGGACGGACGCGGGCACGGTGGTCGCGTCCGGCGTCTGGCCGGAAGGCGCAGTCAAACATACGCCGTTTGCACACCAGGCGTATGAGCTGGGGAAAAACCTGTAGGAACAAAGAGAAGGATATGAAATATACCAAACTGGGCAACTCCGATTTAAATGTATCGCGTATTTGCATGGGGTGCATGGGCTTTGGCAATGCCGCCACGGGCCAGCATTCCTGAACGCTGGACGAAGAACATTCCCGCGAAATTATCCGCCGCGGGCTGGAGCTGGGAGTGAACTTTTTTAACACCGCCATCGGCTACCAAAGCGGCACCAGCGAACAGTATGTGGGCCGCGCCGTGCGGGACTTTGCCAAACGCCGGGACGTCGTGCTGGCTACCAAATTCCTGCCGCGCACGCAGGAGGAAATAGAAGCCGGCGTAACGGGACAGCAGCATATAGAAAAAATGCTGAACAAAAGCCTGCAAAACCTCGGTACGGATTATGTGGATTTATATATTTACCACATGTGGGACTGGCAAACCCCCATTTATGATATTTTGGACGGCCTAAACAAGGTTGTACAGGCCGGCAAAGCGCGCTATATCGGTATTTCCAACTGTTTTGCCTGGCAGCTGGCCAAGGCCAATGCGCTGGCCGAAAAAGAGGGTCTTGCCAAATTTGTATCCATACAGGGACACTACAATTTAATTTTCCGTGAAGAAGAGCGGGAAATGGTGCCCCTGTGCCAGGAAGACCATATTGCGCTGACGCCTTACAGTGCGCTGGCCAGCGGCCGCCTCAGCCGCCACCCCGGGGAAACCTCCAAACGGCTGGAAGAAGACAGTTATGCCAAATTCAAATATGACGCCACCAAAGAACAGGACGAAGTGATTATCCGCCGCGTGGAAGAAACAGCCCAAAAGCGCGGGGTCAGCATGACGGAAGTGGCGCTGGCCTGGCTGCTGGGCAAGATTACCGCGCCGGTGGTGGGCGCCACCAAAGTGTCACATATAGAAACCGCCGCAAAAGCGGTGGACTTACAACTGACACCGCAGGAGAACGCTTATCTGGAAGAGCCCTACCGCCCCCACCCGCTGGCGGGCGTCATGGCGCAGAACAAACCGTCCAACGCCAAAGAAAAACACGTTTGGTCCGTCGGCAGTCAGAAAATCTGAAGTTTGGACACAGAAATAAAAAGGCTCCGTTCAAAAACGGAGCCTTTTAAATGGAGCGGGCGAAGGGAATCGAACCCTCGTCTCAACCTTGGCAAGGTCGTGTTCTACCATTGAACCACGCCCGCATAAATCTTTGCCGTATAAAAATTATAGCAAATTTTATTTTAAAAGTGTAGCCGCAATGTCTTTCAGGTACACATTTTCCGTCACGGCTTTGCGTACGGCGGCGTTTTGCTTCAGCGCGCGCAGCGCGGGGCTGGCATTGATCAGTTTGGCCGCTTCTGCAGGGCGATCCCGGTAATATTTGACGGATTTGCTGATAAGCAAATTGGCAAACAAACGGCTGCCCGCCAGTGCATGGATTAGGTCCGGGGAAGCCAACACCTGCTGTATGGTTTCATCGGAAAAAAACTTGTTTAGCTTGTTTTGATTCGCCGCCAAGGACGCCAAAGCAGCCGGGTTGGCCAAAAGCGGAGCCACATCCGGGCGGTTTAAAAAACCGTCCGTCACGCTTTGCTGGTTAAACAAATAACGCAGCAAATCCGGATCGCTGATGTTGGAAGCGATATTAATGGTCAGCGCGTACGGGGCCTCCCCGATAATTTTATACCGCTGGGACGGCAGGGTGCGGTAATTAAAACGGCTGATCACAGGCAGGGTGGTGCCCAGCTCCCGCACGCTGACGTTGCGATCCTGCCCCTCTGAAATTTGTACATACTGCAGGCCGGCATTAGGGTTAAAATCCGCATCCACGGCCAGGCCCTTCAGGACGGCAGGGTCTAAAGACGCGGCCACATTATCGGCCCGTTTGCGCGCCACAAAAATAAACAACAGCGTCACCAACAGCAAGGCAAACACCGCGCCCAGCACAATAAACACCTGGTTCCGGGCCGGGGCGTTTTCCGCCCGGGCCTGTTCCTGTTTTTTCTGCGCGGCATTCTTGCGGAACTTCTTGGGATTGCGCAAAATAGACATCAGCCTTTCCGTATCCATATCGATATTGTAACAAATAAACTCTGCATTCGCGCAAGCGCAGGCAAACACGCCGCGACCGGATTTGCTATATTTAATATATGAAATCATACACCGAATATCTGACCGTTTGCACGGACAGACGTTACGACATCGTCAACATTACCCCGCAGGTGGAAGCCGCACTGGACAAAAGCGGCATACGCGAGGGGCTGTGCCTGGTCAATTCCATGCATATTACCTCTTCGGTTTTTATCAATGACAACGAACGCGGACTGCACGCCGATTTTTTGAAATGGACGGAAAAGCTGGCCCCGTACGGCGTGGATAAATATCAGCACAATTTAACAGGCGAGGACAACGGCGACGCCCATTTAAAACGCACGCTGCTAGGCCGCGAAGTGGTGGTGGCCGTAACGGACGGGCGGCTGGATTTCGGTCCGTGGGAAACCATATTCTACGGGGAATTTGACGGCCGGCGGAACAAACGCATTTTAATTAAAATTATCGGGGAATAACTATGAAAAAAACCATCTTTTACCATGACACGGACTGCGGCAACGTGGTCTATTACGCCAATTATTTAAAATTTTTTGAAGAGGCCCGCACTCTGTATATGGCCGAAAAAGGCTTCTCTGTGCCGGCCTTGATGCAAAAAGGCCTGTATTTCGTGGTGGCGCGCCAGGAAGTGGAATACAAATTCCCCGTGCGCTATGCAGATGTCATAGACGTCAGTACCAAAGTGCTGGAAATTTCAGACATTAAAATCGTATTTGAAAACGTCATCACCAACCAAAACGGCCGCCTATGCACCAAAGGCAAAACTACGCTGGTATGCGTGGACAAAAACGGCATGCCCACCTCTATGGGCGCAGACGTAAAACAGGCCATGACTCTTTAAACGTATCGGGGTTTTGCACGCCCGGGCCCTGCTTGCCCCAGCCGTTTTAAACACATAAAAACCGCCTCCGTTACGGCGGTTTTTTATATAATAACGGTTTAAATGAAAACCGGGAGGACAGTATGCAGCCGCGCAGTGCCCAAGAACAGGAAACCATCAAACAAATCTTAGACTTAACCAGACGCAACAATATTCAAATCATCAAACTGTGGTTTGTGGATATTTTGGGCAATCTAAAATCCCTCTCCCTGTCCCACCGCGAATTTGAATACGCCATGAACGAAGGCATGGGGTTTGACGGTTCTTCGGTGGAAGGGTTTGCGCGCATTTATGAATCGGACCTGGTGGCCCTGCCGGATTTGGATACGTTCCAAATGTTCCCCCCGGAGCTGACCGGGGCGCCCATTGCACGCTTTTTCTGTGACATCAAAACCGCGGACGGCAAGCAATTTGAAGGAGATCCGCGCTACATCCTCAAAAAGAACCTGGCCGCCATGCGCCGGGCCGGATTTGACGCGTTTATGGTCGGCCCGGAACTTGAATATTTTTATTTTAAAGACAACAAACACCCCGAAACGCTGGACTGCGGCGGATATTTTGACACCATCCCGCTGGATTCCTCTTACGCCATCCGCCGGCAAACCATGCTGATGCTGGAGAAACTGGGCATTCATGTGGAATATTCCCACCATGAGGTCGCGCCGTCCCAGCACGAAATAGACCTGCGTTATGACGAAGCCATGAAAATGGCCGACCAGGTTATTACCTACAAAACCGTCGTCAAGCAAATCGCCGCGTCCAACGGCGTATACGCTTCCTTTATGCCAAAACCTATTGCCGGTATCAACGGCAACGGCATGCATGTTCACCAGTCTTTGTTTGCCAACGGGGAAAACCAGTTCTTTGACGCCAACGACCCGCTGTATCTGTCCCAGACAGCCAAACATTACATCGCAGGTATTTTGACGCATGTAAACGAAATTTGTGCCGTTACCAACCAATGGGTCAACTCTTACAAACGCCTCGTGCCGGGGTATGAAGCACCGTCTTATATCGCCTGGGGCCGCAAAAACCGCAGCGCGCTGGTGCGCATCCCGCAGGCCAAAGCTGGCAAGCCTGCCGCCACGCGCATAGAGTGCCGCTTCCCCGATCCGGCCTGCAATCCTTATCTGGCTTTTGCGGTCATGCTGGGAGCGGGCCTGGACGGCATTGCCCGGAAACTGCCCGTGCCGGCCATGACGGAAGAAAATATTTTCCATATGACGGCACAAGAGCGCGAAAAACGCGGCATCGGTACCCTGCCAGCGTATTTGTACGAAGCGGTCAATGAAACCCGCCGCTCCGGGCTGGTACGCAAAATATTGGGCGAACATACCTTTGAAAAGTTTATCGCCAATAAAGACATTGAATGGGAGCAGTACCGCTGCCATGTATCCAGCTATGAGCTGGAAAAATACCTCTCCGTGCTGTAATCGTGCCACGCAGCTTTGCCAAAGCCCCGCCCGTAGGCGGGGCTTTTAAAATCTGACACGCTGACTTAAATTTTGCCGCCAATACCCAATAATAAAGTAAAATATAACTACGTATGACCTTACAGGAATTTAAAGAACTTTGCGCCCAAATTGAGCGCGAATATACTGACAAAATCGCTTCCGCCTCCGCCCTGGAGGCCGTGGAAGAACTGCGTGTAGCCGCCCTGGGGCGCAAAGGCGCGCTGACCGAACTTTTGAAAAATCTGAAAGATTTTTCCATAGAAGACAAAAAGGCCGCCGGCCCGCTGGGCAATGCGTTAAAAGCCACACTGGCCCGCGCCCTGGAAGAAAAAACCGCCGCGCTGGCCGCGCAGGAACTCAACGAACAGTTAAACCGCGTGGATTTGGATTTAACCCTGCCCGCGCGCCCCGTTCCCTGCGGCAAGCAGCACCCGCTTTCCATTGCGCAGAAGCGCATGACGGACATTTTGTCCAAACTCGGCTTTACCTGGGCCGAAGGGCCGTGGGTGGAGGACGAAAAGCACAATTTTGACATGCTCAATATCCCCAAACACCACCCCGCGCGCGACGCGCAGGATACCTTTTTTGCCCAAACCGGCAGTCCGCTGTCCATGGTGCTGCGCACACATACGTCCAACGTACAAAGCCGCTTTATGGAAAAACACCAGCCGCCGCTGCGCATTATGGCCCCGGGCCGCGTGTTCCGCAATGACAGCCTGGACGCCACGCACAGCCCTGTTTTTCATCAGATTGAAGGGCTGTATGTGGACAAAAACGTCAGCATGGCCGATTTAAAACGCGATTTGTCCGCCTTTATGAAAGGGCTGCTGGGAGATAAGACGGAAATCCGCTTCCGCCCGTCCTTTTTCCCGTTTACCGAACCCAGCGCGGAAGTGGACGTCAAATGCGTATTCTGCGCCGGCAAGGGCTGCCACATCTGCAAGGGCAGCGGCTGGATAGAAATGCTCGGCTCGGGCGTGGTGCACCCCAATGTGCTGAAAAACTGCGGCATTGACCCCGAAAAATACAGCGGTTACGCTTTTGGCATGGGAGTGGAACGCCTGGCCATGATGATGATGAACATCAACGACATCCGCGCTTTCTATGAAAACGATTTGCGCCTGTTAAACCAATTTTAAGGAAGAAATATGAAGATATTGTACAGCTGGCTGAAAGATTTCATTGACCTGGACGATACGCCCGAAGAGCTGGCGCAGAAACTGACCTCGCTGGGCATAGAAGTGGCGTCCATAGAAAAAAAAGGCGCGGACTTTGAAGGCGTAAACGTCGCGCAAATTACCCATATTGAAGACCACCCCAATTCCGACCACCTGCATTTGGTGGATTTGGATTTGGGCGGCGGCAAAACCCAGCGCGTGGTATGCGGCGCGCCGAATGTGGCCGTGGGGCAGAAAGTCCCTCTGGCCCGCGTGGGCGCGCGGCTGGGCAAAACCGTACTGGGCCCCGCCAAAATACGCGGCGTAATCAGCGAAGGCATGATTTGCTCTTCCGACGAACTGGGCCTGACCAGCACCCGCGCACGCGGCATTTTGGTGCTGGACGAAAACATCCCGCTGGGCATGGACGTACGCACGCTCTACGGCAAATCGGACGCTTTGTTTGACCTGGAAATTACGTCCAACCGCCCCGATTTGATGTCCCATTTGGGCGTGGCGCGCGAACTGTCGGCCCTGCTGAACAAACCCGTCAAATGGCCCGCGCCGAAAGAATACGCCGGCGAAGGAGAAAGCCTAAAGGTGGACATTCGCGCCCCGCAGGGCTGCCAGCGTTATACGGGCCGCATCATACGCGGCGTAAAAAATGCGCCGTCCCCCGAACTGATACAGGAACGTCTGTCGGCCATGGGCTTAAACCCCAAAAACGCACTGGTGGACGTGACCAACTATGTGATGTTTGAGCTGGGCCAGCCGCTGCACGCGTTTGACAGAAACGAAATTGGCGGCGATACCATTGTGGTGCGCTGGGCCGAAAAAGGCGAAAAATTTACCCTCCTGGACGGACGCGAACTGACGCTGGACGAAAACGCGCTGATGATCGGCGATGATAAAAAAGCCACCGCGCTGGCGGGCGTCATGGGCGGGTTAAATTCCGGCATTAAAGACGACACCACGGACATTTTTATTGAGTCGGCTTATTTTGACGCACCGACCACCAACAAAACTTCCAAAACCTACGCCGTATCTTCCGACTCGTCCCAGCGCTTTGAACGCGGCACGGATATCGGCATGACGGAGCTGGCTTTAAAACGCGCCACGGAGCTGTTTGTGGACGCCTGCGGCGGCACGCCGTCCAAAATATGCGACGTATATCCACAGCCGCATGAAAACCCCGTCGTCCGTTTTACTCCCGCACAGATTAACGGCATCCTGGGGGCGGATATTCCCGAGGACAAACTCAAAGACATTTTTTCGCGCCTGGCGCTGAAATTTGATGTTTCCGGCAAAGAATGGACTTTTCAAGCGCCCACACACCGGCGCGACCTGAACCACCGCTGGGATTTGGCCGAAGAAGCTGCACGCTTTGCAGGCTTTGACTGCATTCCGGCCGGGGAAAGCCGCGCGTTTGTACAGTTTAATGACAATCCCAAAGGCGTGGACTTGCTGGAACTGTTCAGCGAAAAGTTGGCCGGACTGGGCTTTTACGAATGTAAAAATATTGATTTTTTGGGTGAAAAAGAACTCAAAGATTTTGGCTTTGATCCCAAAAACGCCGTCAAAATCAAAAATGCCATGGCTAAAGGCTGGGACTATATGCGCCCCACCCTGCTGCCTGCGCTGCTGAAAAACATCGCCTTTAACCAAAGCCGCGGCAACCGCGACCTGGCCCTGTTTGAAGCCACACGCACGTTTACCCTGATTAAAGACTTCCCCGCCGAAACTTACACCGTTTCCGGCGTATTGTGCGGGCATCTGACCCACCGGCCCTTCTTTAAAGCCAACGGGGAAAAGCCTGATTTCTATTTCTTAAAAGGCGTCATGCAAAGCCTGCTGGAAGGATTTGAAGGCGTGTCTTTTGCGCCGTCCGCTTCCGCACCAGTGTATATGCACCCCAGAATTTGCATGGACATATTGGTCAACGGCAAAAAAGCCGGCGTGTTCGGCGCGGTGCATCCGCTGGCCCTGAAATCCTGCGACGTAAAAGAAAACGAAGTCTGGGCGTTTGAACTGGCGTTAAAACCGCTGGAAAAAGGTTTTTCCGCCCAGCAGTTTAAACCTGCCTCGGCCGTGACGGCCTTCCCGCCGTCGCTGCGCGACCTGTCCGTCATGCTGGACAAAACCGTGCCTTACGCCGCCGTGGCGAACGTGCTGAAAAATACCCCGCTGCCGGTCAGCCTGCATTTTGATTTAATTGATTTGTACGAAGGGGACCGCCTGCCGCAGGGCAAAAAAAGCGTTACGTTTACGCTGGCTTTCTCCGCACCGGACCGCACCTTAAAGGACGCGGAAACGGACGCGGCTTTTAACGCGCTGCTGGAAAACCTGAAAGCCAAAACGGGGGCGGAGCTGAGATAATATGCAGGAGCAACTCAAGCAGCTGGAGCTTTTGGTGTCGCAGGCCGCCGCGCGTATTCAAACGCTGGAAGGCGAAACAGCCTCATTGCGCCAAAAACTGCGCCAACAGGAAGAAACCGTGGCGCGCCTGAAAGAGAGCGAAAGCGAACTCAAAGCCCTGCGCGAGTGGAAAAAAAGCACCGTCAGCACCCTGAAAAAACTGCAAACGCGCGTGGAGAAAGAAATTACGCGCGCACAGGAAAAAAGAAACGCTTTGCCGTAAAGGGAACCTATGGCCAAAAATACCGTCAGCGTGGAAATAAAGCGCATTCCCATAGACGTGGAAATCAAAGACCTCGGCTATGTGGAAGTGGTGGATCTGGCGTCCAAAGTGGAACGCGAAATGATGCGCCTGCAGGAAGAAGAAGGCCTGATTGACACCTTAAAGCAGGCGCTGACCGTTGCGCTGGAATTTGCCGCCGAAGCCTATTTAAAAGGCCTGGCCGAAGGCGGCAAACAAAAAGAGGACCAGGCGCGCGTGGAGCAGCTGATTAACAAACTGCAGGGCGCGCTCCATACGCCGCTTAAATAATATGGCAGACGAAAACTTTATGCCGCTGGCCGCGCGCCAGGCACCCAAAACCATAGAAGATTTTGCCGGGCAGCCGCATTTGCTGGGGCCGGGCAAAATGCTGCGCCGCCTGCTGGAAACGGATACGTTAAAATCCGCCGTTTTCTTCGGCCCCCCGGGCTGCGGCAAAACGGCCACCGCACGCTATGTGGCCAGCCGCACGCAGGCGCATGTGGTGGAGCTCAATGCCGCCGCGGCGGGCGTGGCGGATTTAAAAAAAGTGCTTGCGGAAGCCAAAGAACGCATGCGCACGCCCACGTTTGAGGAGCGGCGCACGCTGGTTATTTTGGACGAAATCCACCACTTCAACAAAACCCAGCAGGACGTACTGCTGCCCAGCGTGGAACGCGGGGACATTATTTTAATCGGCATTACCACCGAAAATCCGTATTTTTACATCAACAACGCCCTGCTGTCGCGTTTTTCCGTTTTTGAATTTAAACCGCTGGCCGATGCGGACCTGCGCAAAATCCTGGCGCGCGCGGCACAAAAGGAAAACGTCAAACTCTCTGACGACGCCGCCCAGTATTTTATCACCCAGGCCAACGGCGACGGACGCAAGCTGTTAAACGCGCTGGAAATCGCCGTGCTGACCACGGAGCCGGACAAAGACGGCATCAAACAGGTGGATTTGGCCATAGCGCAGGAGTGTATACAAAAACGCCATTTAAATTACGATAAAAAAGGCGACGAGCATTACGATATTATTTCCGCCTTTATCAAATCCATGCGCGGCTCCGACCCCGACGCGGCGGTTTACTGGCTGGCGCGCATGCTGGAAAGCGGCGAAGACCCGCGCTTTATTGCGCGGCGCATTCTCATCTGCGCTAGCGAAGATGTGGGCCTGGCCGAGCCGGCCGCACTGATGATCGCCCAGGCCGCTTTTAAAGCCGCCGAAGTGCTGGGTATGCCCGAGGTGCGCATTCCGCTGGCCCATGCGGCCATTTACGTGGCCTGCGCGCCCAAAAGCAATTCGGCCTATCTGGCCATAGACGCCGCCTTAAAAGAAGTGCGCGAGGGCAAACTGCGCCGCGTGCCGGACCATTTGCGCTCCGGCATGAAAAACGTAGGCTATAAGTACGCGCACGATTTTCCCAATCACTACGTCAAACAGCAGTATATGCCCAGCCCCGTGCAGTTCTTTCATCCGACCAACCAGGGCAAAGAAGGCCCGCTGATTGAACGCTGGCGCAGGCTGCGCGGCGAAATCCCGCCGCAGGACCCCAAACCCAAAACGGACAAATAATTATGGAACCGGAAGCCCCGTTCAGAGGACAGGTGTTTACCGTTACCGCCATCACGCTGGCTATTAAACAGATGATGGAGGGGGTGTTCCGCGGGGTATTTGTGGAAGGGGAAGTAGGCCAGCTGCGCGAGGCCGCCAGCGGGCACCTGTATTTTAATTTAAAGGACCGCGACGCCCTGTTGGCCGCCGTAATGTTTAAATGGGACGCGCGCAAAAACGGCCTGGATCTGCAGGAAGGCATGCAGGTGCGCGTATTTGGCGATTTATCCTGCTACGCCAAACAGGGCAAATACCAAATCGTCGTCAAAAATGTGGAAGCCCTGCATAAAGGCAATTTGTTTTTGGAATTTGAAAAACTCAAAAAGAAACTGGAAGCCGAAGGCCTGTTCGCGCCGGAGCATAAAAGGCCGATCCCTTCCTTCCCGCAGCGCATCGGCGTGGTTACATCCCCCACCGGCGCGGCCATACGGGACATCCTGTCCGTCCTGCGCCGCCGCAGCCCCAACCTGGAAGTGGTGCTGGCCCCCGCTTTGGTACAAGGAGAGGAAGCCGCCGGACAAATCGCGCAGGCCATTGCCGATTTAAACCGCCTCAAACCCGCGCCGGACGTACTGCTGGTCGGGCGCGGCGGCGGCAGCATGGAAGATTTATGGGCGTTTAATGAGGAGCCCGTCGCACGTGCCATTTATGACAGCAAAATCCCCGTGATTTCCTGCGTAGGACATGAAGTGGATTTTACCATTGCCGACTTCGTAGCCGATCTGCGCGCCCCCACGCCGTCCGCCGCGGCTGAACTGGTGGTGCAGAACGCCGAAGGCGTCAGCGCACATATCGCCCAGCTGCAAAAGCGGCTTTTCCAGGCCGTCAGTTTATTTTATGAACGCGCCAAAGCGCGCGTGGAGCTGGCGGTAAACAGCCGTATTTTTAAATATCCCGAGCTGCTCACGCAGGAGAAGGAACAGCGCGTGGACGAACTGACGCTGAAACTGGAAGACGCGCTGGAAAAACAACTTTCCGCCGCCGAAAGCCGGCTGGAACTGCTGAGCCAAAAGCTGGCCGCCTTAAGCCCGTTTGCGGTGCTGGGGCGCGGTTACAGCATTACGCGCAATGCGCAGGGGCAGATTATTTCCCGCGTCGGGCAGACGAAAGAAAAAGAAATGATTTATGTACAGGTCAAAGACGGCATGATACATGCGGAGGTCAAATGAAAAACAATTTTGAAAGCAAATTAAACCGCCTGGAAGAAATCGTGTCCAAGCTGGAAGAAGAGCAAACGGATTTGGATGCGTCGGTAAAACTGTTTGAAGAAGGAATTGCGTTGTCTAAAGAAATGACGCAGAAATTGCAGGAAGTAAAATTTAAAGTTACCGCGTTAAAGAAAAAAGGCGCGGCCCTGCTGACCGAACCCTTTGACGCGACGGAAGGAAACGCCGATGAGGCCGACCATGCCGAATAAAAAACTGCGTCTGGATATGGCGCTGGTGGAGCGGGGGATTTTCCCAAGCCGCACCCGCGCGCAGGCCTCCATTATGGCGGGCGAAGTGCTGGTCAACGGCCAAGCGGATACGCGCGCCGACCGCAGCATTTTGCCGGAAGACCTCATTTCCTTAAAAGAAAAATCCTGCCCGTATGTGTCGCGCGGCGGGCTGAAGCTGGCGCATGCGCTGAAAACGTGGGATATTTCCGTCAAAGACAAAACCTGCGTGGACATCGGCGTGGCGACGGGCGGATTTAGCGACTGCATGATACAGGCGGGAGCCAAAGAAGTATACGGCGTGGACGTGGGCAAAGGCCAGCTGGCCAGCGAAATGCTGCGCTACAAAAATTTTCATTTTAAGCCCGAAACCAATGCCCGCTATATGACGGCGGATTTGTTTGAGCAGGCCCCGCAGTTTGCCGCGGTGGATGTGTCTTTTATTTCCTTAAAGATGATTATGGAGCCGCTTTTTAAAGTAATGGCGGCGCAAAGCGAAATCGTTTTTTTAATTAAGCCGCAGTTTGAGCTGACCCCCAAACAGGTTCCGCACGGCATTGTGAAAACCGAAGAAAACCGCCAGGAGGCCATACGGCTGGTGCAGACGTTTTTTGAAGACAATTTAAAAGAAAAATACGGCGGCCAGTCCGTCGCGCTGACGGAAAGCCCCATTAAAGGCACACACGGCAACACCGAATATTTGTGGTATGTCAAACTAAACAAACCCGCTTAAAATCACACATTACAGTATCCAAAACTCTCCCCTGAATTCCCAGTCCGCCTGATATCTCCCTATAGAACGGCAAGCTTCTATCCCCGCTTCAGTCTCGGACCAACAATAAAGCTGCCCTTGCGTCTGCGCTACGTCCCAATCCCAATTTTTCCGGTATCTGCCGCTGCCAAGTATCACATATTGAGGTTCTCCCCGTCGGGCTAGGGCAAAACGCCCATACGGCCACTGCCATGTTTGATCCCAATAGAAATCTTCCACTTCCGGAATCTGAATATCCAGCACTTCCAATGAATTTGGATAGGCTCCATTAGCCATATAATATACTTCCGCTGCCTCCCGTACACTTTTGACTAAAGTAACGGCTTGCATTGCGCGGGATTTTTCCACCGCTTTGGTATACTGCGGCAGGGCCACAGCCGCCAATATGCCGATAATCAGTACTACCACCAAAAGCTCAATGAGCGTAAATCCGCTTAAAATGCCTTTAGTGGGGGTTTTGGCAGCCGGATACATTTTTTGATAAATTTTGCCCATACGCAAAATTTATCAAAAAAAAAAAACAATGCAAGCCCTTTTAAAAACGCCAGCCAAACAAAGGCTTCTCCAGCGGACAAATTTCCTTCTTTGACAAAAGCATAGTGTTAGCCGCAAAATAAAAAACAGAGTGCAAAACCAACTGTTTTGCACTCCGTTTTGAAAAGCATAACGGCCGAAATGTTTTATTCTTTCTCTTCCGTTTCCGGCGCTTCCGCCGGCTCTATATGCAGCGAGGACATCAGCATATCCACCAGGCGTATGTCACTGGGGTACTGCACCAGCTCGCGCGCTTTCTGCAAAGACACCCAGCGTATGGAAATAATTTCCGATGCGTCATGTTTGCCAATGCGCCCCAGCTTTTTCATCAAATACCACTGCACCATTTTTTTGACGTAATTGCCCTGAAACGTAAAAGCGTATTTAACGCGTATCATCGGCCGTACGATAACGGCTTTATAACCCGTTTCCTCCAGCACTTCGCGCAGCGCGGCCTGGCGGGGCGTTTCTCCGGCCTCAATATGGCCTTTGGGAAACGTCCAGATTTTTTTGCCTTTCATGTTTTTGACCTGGACAAGCAACACTTTGCGCCCGTCCAGTATCACACCGCCGCACGAAAATTCGGAAACAATCATAATGCCTTCTCAAAATGATACGCCGCGTTTAATATTTTTTCTTCCTGCAAAATCGGCCCGTAAAACTGCAGCCCCACCGGCAGGCCCAGTTTATCGTTGCCGCACGGCACGCTGATGCCGGCCAGCCCGCCGATATTGCCCTGGCAGGTGTAAAGATCGGCCAGATAGACGGCCAGCGGATTGTCTTTATGCGCACCGAGCGTAAACGCCGTCGTGGGCGAAGTGGGGGTTAAAATAACGTCCACATTTTTAAACGCTTCGGCAAAGTCGCGCTTAATCAACTCGCGCACTTTGACGGCCTGCAAATAACAGGCTTCGTAATTGGAAGCGCGCAACGCCGTGGAGCCGATAATAATGCGTTTTTTTACTTCCGCCCCGAACGGGGCGCGGTCTAGCTCATACTGGTCGTTTAAATCTTTGGCGTCTTTGGCCTGATAGCCGTAGCGTATGCCGTCAAAACGCGCCAGGTTGGAGCTGGCTTCGGCGCTGGTAATAATATAATAACACGGCGCGGAATATTTGGCGTGGGGTACGTCCACCTCCACCAGCTGCGCGCCCAAAGTTTTGAGTTTTTCCGCCGCGGCCAAAATTTTTTCTTTGACCTCTTCGCCCAAATTATCCAAAAATCCCTTGGGCATACCGACTTTCAAACCTTTAATGTCCGGCGTAAAACTCTGACTAAACGCGGGCACCGGCTCGTCCAAAGACGTAGAGTCATTCACGTCGCGCCCGCAGAGGGCTTCCAACATCAGGGCCGCACTTTGCACGTCCGCCGCCAGCACACCCACCTGGTCCGCACCGGAAGAAAACGCCACCACACCATAGCGGGAAATGCGCCCGTAGCCGGGCTTGATGCCCACCACGCCGCAAAAAGAAGCCGGCTGGCGCACCGAACCGCCCGTATCCGTCCCCAAGGCGGCCGGCACCATACCCGCCGCCACGGCTGCGGCACTTCCGCCGGAACTGCCGCCGGGCACGCGGTCAAAATCCACGGGGTTGTGCACCGGCCCGTATACGGAAGTCTGGTTGCTGCTGCCCATGGCAAATTCGTCCATATTCGTGCGCCCCACAATCACCGCGTCCGCCGCCAGCAGTTTTTCCACCACGGTGGAATTATACGGAGCCACATAATTTTCCAGCATTTTGGAACAGCAGGTCGCTTTGTGGCCCTTATACAAAATATTGTCTTTTATCCCCACGGGCACGCCGGCCAGCAGGCCGAGTTTTTCCCCTTTTTCGCGGCGGGCGTCTATTTCATCGGCGCGTTTTAACGCTTCTTCCGGCCACACTTCCACAAATGCGTTTATTTGCGGGTTTAGTTCTTTGATTTTTTGCAAAGATTGCAGTACCGCTTCCCGCGCGGTCATTTTGCCGCTCTGCACGGCACTGGCGATTTCAAAAACATTCTTCATCTTATAATACCTTCTTCACTTTGGCGCAGTGGTCCAGCTGTTCATTAAACGCACCGACCAAAGTCTGCGCCAGCGGGGCGTCGGTTATCGGTTCGTCGGGGCGCAAATAAGCCGCGCCCGCCGCGGCGGAAACATCCACGCCGGCGGTGTCCACCTCGGAAAGCTGCTGCACCCAGCCAAACAGTTCCTGCATCTGCTGCTCATATTGTGCCGTTTCCTGCGGCGTAAGGCGTATTTTGGCCATACGCGCGCATTGGGCGGCATTATCTTTTTCTAATATCATTTTCAAAGGCTCCTTTGACATACATTTTATATAATAATGGGGCGGTTTACTACACCGCAAGGGGGTAAATTATGGGATGCGGATGCGGACAGAACAAAGACGACAAAGACATTAACAAGAAAAAATAAACCCGCCTAAGCAGACGGGACGGAGGCAAAAATGAACGAAAACGAACAAAATCAAACAACTCCCGCCGCAAACGGCGTTTATGTTAACACGCATTTCACGCTGGCGGTGGTGGCCGTGTGTTTGTCCTGTTTTACGGGCTTTTTTGCCGTGGCGTTGGCTTTGGCGGCGCTGATACTGTCTTTGCGCGCCAAGGACCAGTTGCAGCAAAACCGCCCCGTGGAAGCGGCCCAGTCCGCTTACTGGGCGGCGGTATTCGGCTGGATTACCGTCATCCTGACGCTGCTGCCCGCTGCGCTTTTCCTGTTTTTCGGGGGAGCGCTACTGGCCGGCCTGGGGGCGGCTGCCGGCATGATGTAAAGGCCATCTGGTTGAAAAATACCCCGGAACCCCGGGGCATTTTTATTTTTCCAATCAGTACAACTTTTTATCGTCTTTTTTATCCCAGCGCTCAAATGGCTCTTCATTATCTTCCAATGCGATGCACATCGTGGGAATATGCCGTTTTTCTGCAGGCAGGGCGATTTCGTCATAAATAAATTTGTCGTCAAAGCCGTGCCGCGCTGCCGTGTACCGGTCGGCGGCAAAAAACAGGGCTTTGGGGCGCGCCCAGTAAATGGCACCCAGGCACATGGGGCAGGGCTCGCAGGAAGAATAAATTACGCAGTCCTTTAAGTCAAAGCTGTTTAATTTTTTGCAGGCATTGCGGATGGCGTCCACTTCCGCATGCAGGGTCGGGTCCTGGCTGCCCAGCACCTGGTTGCAGCCGCGCGCAATAATTTGCCCGTCTCTGACAATCACCGCCCCAAACGGACCGCCGCGCCCCGTGGCCACATTCTCCCGCGCCAGGTTTACGGCTTCCTGCAGAAATTGTTTATGCATTTGCAGTTCTTTTTCATCCATAACAAACTCCTTTTCAGGCGTGCACTATATTATATTACAAATGCACCCTGCGCGTGGCGTTGCGCCGGTTGTCCAGCACGGCCCCGCCGCGGACGATAAAGCGCGCATTGGCTGCCACGGTAAAATTGATTTTCCCGTCATCTACTTCATAAGATACGCTGTCGCGCCCGCCGCTGTAACCGCGGTTGCTCCACAATTTGCCTTTGCGGTTTAACAGCACGCCCCAGCGCGCGGTAATGTTCTGTCCATCCAAGAGCATTTCATCTTCGGGCCACATATCCGTAAAAGGCAAAACAACTTTTTTGACTGTTATATGCTTCTGTAAATTCCGCACTTCTTTTAATTGCTTTTCCGTATCCTCGCTGATAAACACCGCGTCCAGCGTGCGCGTGCCGGACTTTAATACGGCACGGGCCAATTTGTCCCCGTCTATGCCCGCACCGAATAAAAAGCGCGTGCCGTCCGGGGCGCGATAGAACGCGGCGTTTTGGTTCCATTCATTGAGCAGCCACACGGTGGGCGGATTAAAGAAAAGATACTGTGCGGCGGGTGCCAGCAACATGAGCGCCAAAAGCGGTTTATACACGCGGCGTAAAAAATCCTTCTGCGGCAAATGAAACAGCAAAAACACGCCCGCATAATAAGCCGCTATCCAGCCCGCACGCCACGCCGCCGCCGGCACGGAAGCCAGCGGAAAAGAGGCAAACAGCTGTACCAGCCGTTCAAACAGCCACAGCACGCCGGCCGTGACCGCATGCAGGATAAAACCGATATGCAAAAGCGAAAAAACATAATACGCAAAACTCAGTGCCATGAGCAAAGAGGCCAACGGCACCAGCAGCATATTGGCCAGCAGACCGACAAAAGACACTTTAAAAAACACATTGGTAAACACCGGCAGCAGCACCAGCTGCGTGCTGAGCGTGGCCAGGAAAATCTGCACAAAAAATTTTACCCAGCGCGGCCAGCTGTGCGGCAGCTCGTAATTATTCAGACACACAATAATGGCCAGCGTAGCTAAAAAGGACATCTGAAAGCCGGTTTCAAACACCGCCGCCGGATGAAAAAGAAGAATCACAAAACAGGAAAGCACCAACCCCTGGAATACCCCGCTGTTGCGGTGCAAAAAATATCCCGCCACGGCGCAAACCGTCATAAAATACGCGCGTACCAGCGGCGCGTCCGCGCCGGCAATCAGCGTATATACTCCCGCCACCGCCAGCGCCGCCAGCACGGTTTTGCGGCGGCTCAACCCAAACAGCGCACAAAACGCAAACGTCATCAGCGTGACAAAGCCCACATTGCCGCCGGAAGCCACCAGCAGGTGAACGGCGCCGCTGTCCTGGAAGTCCGTATACAGGCCGGCGTCTATTTCGCCGCGCTCCCCCAACAATACCCCGCCGGCTATGGCGGCGGCGTTGCGCGGGAAACTTTGCTGAAACGTCTGCAAAATATCCCGCCGGACGGCGGATACGGCACGGAAGAAAAAGGACGGCGGACGGACTTGCTCCGCCGAAGAAACCGCTATTTCGGTAAAAATATGTTGGCTGGCCAGATACGCGCCCCAGTCAAAATTACCCATCAGCGCAATGGAATACGGCTTTTTCAGCCGTCCTTCCAGCCGCACCGTTTCATGCCAGAAGGGCGCATAATTTTTAAAACGCGCATAGACATAACCGCCTGTTTCCTCCCCGTTTACATCATAAACTTTGACGACGGCGTTGCGGCTTTTTGTTTTTTCCACGGGGAACCCGACCACTTTGCCGGTCAGCGTGACGGTTTTTAAAGGGATTTTATGGTAAACGTCCGTTGCGGACGGAGCCGGTTTGTAAAAAATAACCAGCAGAAGGATATACAAAACAAGCAATAACAAAAGCGGTCTTTTGTAATAGCTGGTATGCATTTACATTTTGGTCCGGCCTTTGAGGGAATAGCCCAGCGTCATTTCGTCTATATAGTCAATGTCCCCGCCCAGCGGCACACCGTAGCCGATACGGCTGACGCGCTCCACCAGCCCGTGCAATAAATCCGCCAAATACAGGGCGGTGGTTTCGCCTTCCGCGTCGGGGTCGGTAGCCAAAATCACTTCGCGCACGGGGGGATTGGCGCTTTGCACGCGCTCCAAAAGTTCTTTGACCTTGACCTGCTGGGCGCCGCGCCCTTCCATGGGGGAAATGGCCCCGTGCAAAACATGGTACAAGCCCTTAAACGCGCCCGTTTTTTCTATGGATTCTATATCCTGCGGATCCTCCACCACACAAATAACGGAGCGGTCCCGGTCCGGATCGGCACAGATGTCACATACGTCGCTTTCGCTGTAATTATGGCAAATACGGCAGAGTTTGACGTCTTCTTTGACGGCCAGCGCGGCGGAGACAAATTCCTCCACTTCGCCCTGCGGCGCGCGCAGGAAATACGCCGCAAAACGTTCCGCCTGCCTGGGGCCCACCCCGGGCAGCCTGCGTAATGCGCGCACCAACCGGTCCAAACTTTTCATATTATGCCAGCACTTCCCCGCCGATAACGTCTAAAATGCCTTTGAGTTCCTCCGGCACTTCTTTAGATGAAGCCGGCTCAATATCGGCTGAAAAATCTGCCTTTACAAAAGGCTCTTCATCGCTGATGCGGTTTGCCTCTGTCGCAGAAACGGGAGCGGTGCGGGACGGAGCCTGCGCCGCCGGACGCTGCGCGGCGGAAGCGGACGCAGAAACGGAAATTTGAAATTTAATATGCCGCCCGCTGAGCTTGAAAGCCTTTTTTTCCAAATCGGGCAGTTTATTCTGCGCGGGCACTTTGTAAAACTCTTTGCCTTTGCCAAAAGAAATGGTCCAGCTGTCCCCGTCAAAATGGACGGAACAGTTGGTCATCACATCATAGACAAACGGACTGCCCGAAAAGGCCTTCAGCAAAGCGTCCCAAAGCTGGCGGTTGTCCGTAATCAATGCGCCGGTTTCTGACGAAGCCTGCGCCGACGGACGCGAAACAGCGGCGGGCTCTGCCTGTGCAACAGCAGAAACATTTACTGAGGGCACGGGCTCTTTAGCCTGCGCGGACGCGGCGTAGACATGCGTTCCGCCGGATAAAGTTTCCCGTTGCGCAGTTGCAACCCCATTTTTCCGTTCAGGTGCAGTGTTTTCCTGTACGTCCGCCGCAGCCGCGGCAGACGCGGAAAAATGCGTTTGCGGGGTATTGGTCTGAGGAGAAGCCGTCTTTCTGACCGCCGCGGGACGTGAAGCACCCGAAACAGGCGGGACGGAATTTCCGCCCTCCCCGCGCTCCAAGGCTTCCAAACGGCGGATAAATCCGTCTACATCAAAACAGCTGTCCATGACGGTAAACAAACCGACTTCCGCACTGACCAGTGCATTGTCGGAAAATTTGACCTCTTCGGCCAGCTTGTTGACTTTGCGCGACAGCGCCGCCAAAAGCCCTGCCGATGCGCGCGCCGTAATTTCCTGCGCGCCGTCAAACGGAGCGGCGCCCTGGCCGAGCGAAAAATAAAACAAATCCCCCAGCGCGTTTTTTAAATCCTTCAAAAACGCATTCGCGTCAAACCCTTCGGCACGCAGGGTTTCAAAAGCCCCGTGCAGGGTCGCGCTGTCTTTGTCTATCAGCGCGCCGACGGTTTGACTTAGCAAATCCTGCGGGGTCAGGCCCAGCATTTCGCCCACCAGTTTATCGTCAATTTTTCCGTCGGAATATGCAATCGCGCGGTCCATCAGCGTCAGCGCGTCGCGCATGGCGCCGCCGGCGTTTTTGGCGATGATGCGCGCGGCTTTTTCCGTCAAATTCAGCCCTTCGGCTTCGGCCAAATCCATAAGGTGATTGGTGATTTCGTCCGAAGTCATCGGGCGGAAGCGGAAAGTCTGGCAGCGGCTGACGATGGTGGCGGGCACTTTGTGTTTTTCCGTCGTAGCCAAAATAAACACCACATGCTGCGGCGGCTCTTCAATGGTTTTGAGCAAAGCGTTGAAAGAGCTGGCAGAAAGCATATGCACTTCGTCCAAAATAAACACTTTATAGCGGTCGCGCGACGCGGCCAAAGCCACGGTGTCAATAATCGCCTCGCGCACTTTTTCCACCTGCGTGTTGGACGCGGCGTCCAGCTCCAGCACGTCCATATCTTCGCTGCGTGCAATTTCGCGGCACTGCGGGCACTGTCCGCACGGCTCGGCCGTTGGCTTGTCATTGCCGTGGCCCGTGCAGTTTAACGCCTTGGCCAAAATGCGCGCCGTGGTGGTTTTGCCGCAGCCGCGCGGGCCGTAAAACAAATACGCATGGGCGATGCGGCCCAGCCTCAACGCATTTTGCAGGGTTTTGGAAATACTTTCCTGCCCGACCAAATCTTCAAATTTCTGCGGGCGGTATTTATTGGCCAAACTGACGTAGGGGGTGGTATTTTCTTCGCTCATGGGTTAACCTCTGAAAAAACGGCGGGCGGCGCGCTGGCTGCGTTTATAGTCCAGGCTGATGATGCCGGGCCCCAACAACAAAAGCGTGCCCAGCGGCGCGCACAAAAGCAGGCACAAAGCAACAAAGGCCTTGTTATAGTCGCCCGCGAAAAATATAATAGCACAAATCAGCGTCAGCGGCAACGCAACCAAGGCGCTCAGCCGCGTATGCCAGCCCAGCAGCAGGAAAAGACCAAAAAACAGCTCCGCCGCCCCCACAAAAAATGCCAGAGGAACGGCAAAAGGAAAACCCAAAGCCGCCGTATTGACCAAAAATTCCCGCCAGTAAAATAAACATCCCAATGAAAAATACACCATGGCCAGCCCGGTAAAAACCCGGCACAAAAACATGGCCCTGGAAAAAGCCTTTTCGTCAATTTTACAGTGTAAAACCGGAGCGGTGTCCTGTTTGCTCATAAATTCTCCGTATTAAAATTCCGTACTGGCCGACAGGGAAAAATATGTCTTGCGGGTTTCGTCCCTGTTCGGTTCAAAAATTTCCACACCGCCGGTCAGCGTAGTCTGCCCTATATGCAGGGCCAACCCCGCGGCCACGGCAACGGCATGATCCCCCCGGACCAAATAACGGTAACGCGCATATACGGCATAGGGGGTTATCCAACGCGTACGGTACGCCAGGCGCGCGGCCAGCGCGTCGCTGACAAACCCCTGCACCACCGCCGTCATAAACGGGATTTCCGTCCAGTTGGAGGTAATATCATGGGGCGGCTTGTTATTATATTTTATCACTTTATCATAGCGGGCCTGCAGCCAAAAACGCCCCATTTCACTGCCCGCCAGGGCAGAAACTCCCGTAGCTACGGTTTTAAAACGGCCGGCCAGCGGCATACCGCGCCAATCGTTATCCACCCTGTAACGCACCTGTCCCGCATATACGCCAATATAAGGTTTTTTTAATATGCCGCAGCGGTAGCAGAGCGTGTATTGCGCCCCGATACCGTACCCCACATTTTGAAACCCCAGTTTTTTGGGGATATAAGATGCACCGGCGGCCAGACGGAAATTGTCCGTCAGTTCATATTCCGCCAGCAGGGCCGCTTTGGCTGTGGCGCCGTTTTCATCTTCTTCGCTGTCGCTCATGCGGTAATAGCCGCCGGAAGGCGTCAGAATAAATCCGTTGTCCAAATCCAGCCTTCCCACACCGCGCATGGCGGCGTAACCGCGCTCCCCGTGTACGCTGGCAAAATGGAGCTGCCCGTAGGAATACACCCACGGGCAGACCAGTAAAACCAGCGTTAACAAGAAGCGCAAACGAAGCATTATTTTTTGGCTTTATTCTCTTTGGCCTTTAACGCGGCGACTTTTTTATCCTCATCCTGCAGGAATTTGACGTAATTGGTCGCTTTGCGTTTTTTCCACGCGCCCTTGTGATACCCATATCCGATAATCAGCGGGATCAGCGTGGTGCATTCGCCGTATACCATTTGTTCCAGCGCGGTGGACACTTTGCCCCAGCTGGAGGCCTCTTTGAGCGTAGAGCCGGACAGGGCGCCGTCGCGCTCGTCGGCCACGGTGATTTGCACGGCGTATTTGTGCATCGGAATTTCCGCACCCAAAATTTCGGCCGCCACCACCGTGTCCTGGGCAAAGTTCTTCGGCACGCCGCCGGAGAACATCATCAGGCCGGTTTCTTTGGCTTTGATTTTGATTTTGGTCAGCTCCAGGAAATCTTTGGCGCTGTCAATGGACACATGCGCCGTCGGATGTTCGGTCTGGTGCGCCACAAAGCCGAAACCCGCGGAGCAGTCGGAAAAAGCCGGCACGAATATGGGCACGCCGTATTTGTAGGCATTGTACACGACGCTGTCTTTGCCTTTTTTGTTTTTCTCCAGCCATTTGCCCATTTCCCAGATAAATTCGCGGGAAGAGTACGGGCGGGGCTCCAGGGAGTTGCAGATTTTGTGCACGGTTTCGTCGCACTCTTTCAGTTCGTCTTCGTTGATGTAGGTGTCGTAGATGCGGTCAATGTGCAAATCGCGCAATAAATTGTCGTCGGCGTTGTGCTGGCTGCCCAAATAGTGTTTATAGCCCAGGGCTTCAAAAAAGTCCTGGTCTACAATGTTGGCGCCGTTGGAAACAATGGCGTCCACCATTTTGTTTTGAATCATATCCACAATGATTTTTTTCAAACCGGCGGAAATCAAAGAGCCGGCAATGCACAAAATGACGGAGCAGTTTTTGTCGGACAACATCTGGTGGTAGATTTTGCTGGCGCGGGCCAGATCGCGGGAGGAATACGCCATGTTTTCAAACGCTTCCACCATGGGAACCACATTGTATTTTTTCATATCAATGTGTTTGATGGTGCCTTTGAGGAAGTCTTTTTGCGTGAGTTTTGCCATTTTTTGTTACACCTCTGCATGTGGAGATATGCGCCGCAAAAACGGCGCGTTTTTTTGTTTTTTTTCTTTTAATAAATTATATGAAAATTTCGCGGTTTTTCATAGTAAAATATAAGAAAATGCGCATGCGGAAAAACAAGCGTTTTTTCCCATTGTTTTAAAGGAGCGTTTTTATGTATCCCGAACTGCAAAAACAAGACCCCGAAGTTTTCGCCGCCGTGGCGGCCGAGCTGCACCGCCAGCGCACCAAGCTAGAGCTGATTGCGTCGGAAAATTTTACCTCGCTGGCCGTCATGCAGGCCCAGGGCTCGGTGCTGACCAATAAATACGCCGAAGGTTACCCCGCCAAACGTTATTACGGCGGCTGCGAATTTGTGGACCGGGCCGAAACCCTGGCCATAGAACGCGCCAAAAAAATCTTCGGCGCAGAGCACGCCAATGTGCAGCCGCATTCCGGCGCGCAGGCCAACATGGCCGTATACGTCGCATTGGTTAAACCCGGAGACACCGTGCTGGGGCTGAACCTGTCGCACGGCGGGCACCTGACGCACGGGCACCCCATGAATTTTTCGGGAAAATATTTTAACATCGTGGCCATGAATGTGCGACCCGACACCGAAGAAATTGATTATGACGAAGCCGCCGCTTTGGCCCTGCAGCACAAACCCAAACTGATTATGGCGGGAGCTTCCAACTATTCGCGCGTGTTTGACTGGAAACGCCTGCGCGAAATAGCCGATTCCTGCGGGGCATATCTGGCCTGCGACGTGGCGCATTATGCGGGCCTGATTGCCGCCGGGGAATACCCAAACCCCGTCCCGTATGCCGACGTGGTAACCACCACCACGCATAAAACCCTGCGCGGGCCGCGCGGCGGGCTGATTTTGTGCAAAGAAAATCTGGCCAAAGCCATTAATTCGGCCGTGTTCCCGGGCGTACAGGGCGGGCCGCTGATGCACGTCATTGCGGCCAAAGCCGTATGCTTCGGCGAAGCCTTAAAGCCGGAATTTAAAGCCTACCAGCACCAGGTGGTGTTAAACGCCAAAGCGCTGGCGCAGGCTTTGAAAGACAAAGGCTACCGGCTAGTGGCCGGAGGAACGGACTGTCATGTCATGTGCATAGACCTGCGCTCCAAAGGGCTGACGGGCAAAGCCGCCGAAGCCGCCCTGGACAAAGCCGGCATTACCGCCAACAAAAACACCATTCCGTTTGACCCCGAAAAACCGTTTGTCACCAGCGGGCTGCGCCTGGGCACGCCGGCGGTCACCACGCGCGGGATGAAAGAAGCGGATATGCAACAGGTGGCGCAGTTTATTGACGATGCGATTGCACATCATGACGATGACGCCTATTTGGCCCGCAAAGCCAAAGAGGTGGAAACCTTCCTGCAGGCTTTTCCGCTGTATCCGCAGCTGGGCTAAATCCCGGCAACATCTATGCATACGCAGCCCCGGGATTCCGGGGCTGCTTTTTTTAAAAACAGGAAAGTTGCCTTGCCGCGGCGAAAGCCTTTCAACAAAGGCCTCATAAAATGAAAATGCGGGGCCGGTACCCCGCCCCGCATTGTAAAATACCGTCCGGCGTTTTAATCTGTCAGCAATAAAGACCCGTCCACGGCGCTGCAAACCGTAAACCCATAGGAATGGTATTCCTCCACCATGCGGTTGCGCGGCAGGCGGATATTCGGCTGGCGCCGTGCGCGGTAATGCGCCACATAATAGTAAGCGACCCCTTTGGTAGGATCAGCTGTTTCCCCGGCGGGGACAAAATAGCGCGTATCGCTCCCTGTCTTAAGAACATACAGGCCCATATCCTGGCGAAGCGTCTTTTCCGAACAATTACTCTGTTTTGTAACAAAAGCCAGTTCGGCTTCAGATATTTCCGTATAGCCGTTCCTGTACAGCTCTTCCACCCGGGCAGCCAGCCCGGCCAGCTCCTGCGGGGTGGGAGGCACGCTTTCATCCGGCAGCAAAAACTCCTTGCGGCCACGCAGCGCCTCGTTGTACACATAAAAGCCGCTGTTTGTGAGTGTGTTGTCCGGCAGGAAAATTTTTTCCCCTTTTTTATCGCGCAGTTTAAAAACGTCTTTGGCCGGCACTTTCATTTTTTGAAAAACCGCCACGGCATCCTGCCCGATCTGCTGTTCAAGCGCATTGTATCCATTAAGCGTTAAAACATCCCGGGCGAAGTCCGTCCCTTTAAACAAAGTTACAATATAATCTGTGGGAGGGGTTTTGTATTTGCCTTTTAAATAGTCCAGTCCGCCGCGCTGTTCAGCGGAATGGATTTTCCGGAACAAATTTCTGTCCTCCTCAGACAGAGTTTGTTTGTCCGGCGATACGGCGTAACGCTGTTTTAACGCGTCCAACATTTCCTCATCTGTAAAATAAGCGGGCTCCAAAGCTGTTAAATGCCGGCGGGCCACCACATTCAGCGGCTCCACAGCCAAAGCTACTTTATATGCCCGGGCCGCCTCCTGGATATTTCCCCGGTTTTCCAAAATAACGGCCTTACCCACCAAAGAATTGACATATGCTTTATTATATTCCAAAGACTTCTCATAATACTTCATGGCGTCATTGGTTCGGTTCTGCTTAAATGCAATATCCCCCAACATGGAATAAGTGTACGACCAATACGGCGAAGTGCGCGGCATATTTTTTATAGCACGCAAAAAATAGGCCTCCGCCGCGGATAAGTGGTTTTGCTCCATAGCCACCCCTCCCAGACTGAGCAGGGTGTCCACATTATCCGGGTCCAGTTTTAGACAGCGTTCAAAAGTTTTACGGGCCGGCTCATAATCGCGCCGGGGGAAGGTTTTTTGTTGCTGCGAAACAAACTCTTGTTTCCCTTTTTCCAGACAGGACGCCAGTGAATCTTGCGCCCCCTGCGCAGAAACAGCCAGAAAACAAAAGGCAAGACTAAGCAGCAAAATCGGTTTTATATAAGGCATATATACATTGCAGGGCTTTTTCCGCCTTGGACAGCTTGACGGGGCGGATGAATTCGAAACCCGTTTTTTCTATTTTAGCAAGATTTGTACGATAGACGGAACCCATCACGCGGCAGGGCAGCGTTTTACGGGCGGGAAGCTTGCGCAAAATTTCGCCTGCACGGCGGTAGAAATCTTTGTCTTTCTGCGCCAGCTCGGCCAAAACAGCGGCCAGGCGCGCGGGATTTTGGTTTTGCAATACGTCCTGGCGGCTCAGACCGTGTTTAGCCAGTAAATCTTCCGGCAGGTACACGCGGCCCAGGGCGGCGTCTTCATGCACATCACGCACAATATTGGTCAGCTGTACGGCAAAACCCAGCGCGCGGGCCAACTCCTGCGCCTGCGGGCCTTTAATACCCAAAATATCCAGCGTGGCCAGTCCCACAATGCCCGCCACGCGCCACAAGTACCACTGAAGTTCTTCAAAATCTTTATATGCCCGTCCCTGTACGTCCGCTTCCATTCCTTCTATTAACAGCAAGAAACGGTCCTGCGTCATGCCGTACTGCGGAGCCATACGGGCTATGTCTTGGCCCAGCGGGGTTTGGGCTTTGCCGTTAAAAGCCCGGAAGATTTCTTCTTTCCATAAGGCCAGCTCCGCCAAGCGATCTTTTACGTCCGGCTCATCGGCAATGTCATCCATCAGGCGGCAAAAAGCATAATAGACGGCCAACGCTTCGCGGCGGCGTTTACATAAAAATAAAAACGCCGGCCCGAAGCTGGATTTTTTATAAGAATTTTTATCCGCGTTCATTTTTCTGCCCGTTTTTAAAAATATAAGACAGCGCCGCGCCGGTGGCCGTGGCATAAATGGAATGCTGCGGAATGATAAATTTGATTTTATACAGCCGCTCCACCTGTTTAAATAGCACATTGGCGCAGGGCACCGTGCTGAGCGTGCCGGTCACGATAACGTCTTTTATCCCATCCTGGCGGCAGGCAAACACAGCCAGCATGCCGATGGTCTGAAACACCATATTCAGCACGCCGCGCGCCAAATCCTCCGGCGTAACTCCGTCGGACATTTTGCCGAAGTTGGACGCCGTTGCGTCCGGCGTCAGCGTGGAAATATCTCCCGCGCTGATATCGGAAATATTTAAATCCACCTTTTTCAAATCACCTTTGTGGGCCATTTCCACCACGGTTTCAAAAGAACGGGCATTACACAGCCGGCCGCATAAACCCAGCACCGTGCCGCCGCCCACGCCGGACCCGCCGATATGGCGTATGCCGTCTTTATCGGCGCGCACAAACGCCGTGCCCGTGCCCATGCTGATAATGAGGCCCTCTTTTTTATGAGACAGCGCCAGGCCGCCCAGGCCGATGGCTTCAAACTCGTCCACCTTATGCGTGGAAATGCCGTAAATATTTTCTTTAAACAATGCAGATCCCACGCCGGTCAGCAAAATTTGTTTGACCTGGGACAGGGACAGTTTATTTTCGTTGACAAATTTTCCTAATGCACCGTAGGCCGAGGTCAGCGGGTCGGCCGCTTCCACCATCAGGCGGCCGATAAGTTTGCCGTCCTCAAAATACCCTACGATTTTGGTGGTGGAACCACCTACGTCTATACCGATAATGACGTTCATTTGTCATCCTCCAGCCCGATGGATTTGAGGAACGGGGTGATGCTTTCTTTGCGGCCCAGGAAGTTCTGCACCATTTGTTCTTCTTCCACGGTGCCGCCTTTTTCCAACACTTCGCGGCGGAATTTCAGGCCCGTCTGCACATCAAATACGCCGTTCTTTTCAAACTCGCCGAAAAAGTCCTGCGCGATGACTTCCGACCACAAATACCCATAATACCCCGCGTCATACCCGCCCATAATATGCCCGAAAGACGCCTGCGGATAGGTGCCT
Source organism: uncultured bacterium (assembly GCA_949296525.1). GTDB lineage: Bacteria > Elusimicrobiota > Elusimicrobia > Elusimicrobiales > Elusimicrobiaceae > Avelusimicrobium. Next base: position 30,401 of record CASFOP010000002.1, read on the forward strand.
TTAGTCAGCGGCAGGCCGCGGATTTTTTTGGTCAGGGTAAAATAGGTTTTCGTGGTGTCGGGGGTTTTGGAAGCGGTGTGCAGCTTCATGTCATACTGTGCAAAAAAGTCCTGGCGCAAATACGTGCCGCCGGCGCCGAAATTTTTGGCCGCAATCATTTTTTCAATCATTTCATCGGGCAGCGGCTCGCCGGTTTTGTAATGTTTGCTGATTTTTTTGAGCACCTGCGGGTTCCAGGCCCAACGCTCCAGCATTTGGCTGGGGGTTTCCACAAAGTCCCAGCTGACGCTGGTGCCGGACTGGGAAGAGTAGCGCGCTTTGGTCAGCGCATTGTGCAGCACATGGCCAAATTCATGGAACAGGGTGCTGACTTCGCCATGTTTTAACAGCGACGGCGCACCCGCGGCGGGTTTGTTCATATTGGCTACAATGGCTACAAACGGGATTTGCCAGGTACCGTCCTCTTTTTCGTGTCCTTCCACCAAATCAAAGCAGGCCGCGTGTTTGTATTTGCCTTCGCGCGGATACAAGTCCATATAAAAGTAAGCCACCAGCACGCCGTCGTCCTTATTGACGATTTTAAAGGCTTTTACGTCCGGATGCCAGACGGGAATGTCGGCCGGCTCAAAAGCGATGCCGAACAAATTGCCGAACAAATCCAGCATGCCGTCTATGACTACGTCCGAAGGGAAATATTCTTTAATCAGTTCAGGGTCCACGTCCAGGTTTTCTTTTTTGTATTTATTGGCCCAGTAGCCGCTTTCGTACGGATACAGTGTGCGGCTTTTGCTGCCCTTCTTTTCGTTTTTATACGCAATCAGGTTTTTGTCCTCTTCTTTGGACATGGGTTTGAGGCGCTTTTGCAAATCCTTTAAAAACTTTTCCACCGTTTCGGGGTTTTTAGCCATGCGGTTTTCCAGTTTTAGCTGTGCATGGTTTTTATAGCCCAGCAGCTGTGCAATTTGGCGGCGCAGGGTCAGGGTTTTTTCCAGCAACTCCACATTTTCCGCTCCGCCGCGGCGGTTGTATTTATATTCCAGTTCTTTGCGCGCTTCGTCACTTTCGGAGTTGAGCATAAAAGGCACATAGTCGGGGTAATCCAGGGTCACACGGTATTTGCCTTCGGGCGTTTTTTCCAACTTATTTTTGTAATCTTCTCCCAAACCGGCCAGCTGTTCTTCGGTTACGTCCAGATAATCTTTATATTCCTGTATATTCTTGTCAAACTGGATAATGTACTGCGCTTTTTCTTTGTTTAACTTTTTAAACGTTTCCAAATCTTCATCATTTAATTCCATACCGCTGTTTTTAAAACCAGTCATCATGTCCTTAAGCAGCAGCGCCTGGTCCGGCTCCAGCTGCGGTTTGGTGTCGGCATAGGCTTTAATGGCGCGGTACACGTCGCGCCGGGTGGCGATATCCACCATATGCTGGCTCATCTGCATTTGCAAGGCCAGGGCCGCGTCGCGGAAATTTTTATCCGTAGACACATAGGAAAGAAAACCGCTCATGCCCAGCGCGTCGCCGTAGCGTTCAAAAGCGCGCTCATAGCCCAGCACCGTGTTGTCAAACGTGCGCTGGTTGTCAGCAATAGCCACCAGAGAGTCCAAATCTTTTTCCAGACGGGCGCGGGCAGCCGCTTCGGCCGGGGCCAGCTCCTCCGCTTTATAGTCAAAATGCAAAACGCCGTCTCTGAACATGTTCTCCATAGCATTCGCTCCCGCCGCAGTGGCTAAAATCAAAACTCCGGTCAATACTTTTTTCATATGGAATTAATCCGTTTAATATGTTACACTTAACAGACCGGCCAGATGGTTTGCCGACCGGAATATAAATATAACAATGCAAGTTTATTTGTTATAATTTATATTATATTAATTCACGAGGAATTAAGAACCCAAAATGTACGAACCGTTTGTACCCAAAGAGATATTCCTGACCAAAGGAATCGGCAGACACAAAGAAAAACTGGCGAGCTTTGAAGAAGCTCTGCGCGACGCCAAAATCGCGCCGTTTAACATTGTGCCTGTATCTAGTATTTTTCCTCCGGGATGCAAAACCATCCCCGTGTCCAAAGGACTGAGCCAGCTGCGCACGGGCCAAATCCTGCACTGCGTCATCAGCCGCAACACCAGCAATGAATACCGGCGCCTGATTTCCGCTTCCGTCGGTCTGGCTATTCCCAAAGACAATAAAAAAACACACGGATATATCTCCGAGCACCACAGCTTCGGTGAAACGGACAAACAGGCCGGTGACTATGCCGAAGATTTGGCCGCGCTGATGCTGTCTACCACCCTGGGTATTGAGTTTGACAACAACACCACCTGGGACCAAAAAGAAGAAATCTGGAAAATGAGCGGCAAAATCGTACGCACAACCAACATTACGCAGTCTGCCATTTGCGTGGAAGGCATGTGGACGACCGTCGTGGCCGCCGCCGTGTTCGTGAAATAATCAGGATTGTTGTGAGCGATAACGTACAAACCGATAAGTTTATGGGGCTAGAGAGCAAGAACAGCTCTCTGGCCCTTTGTAAATTCGCCGTCGTGCCCGTGCCGTTTGAAAAAACGGTTTGCTACGGCCACGGTACGGCCAAAGGCCCCGCGGCCATTATAGAGGCTTCCACCCAAATAGAACTTTGGGATGAAGAAACAAAAACGGAAACCTGGGAGCAGGGCATTCACACCTGCCCCGCCGTCAACTGCACCGGCTCCACCGCCAAGGTGTTTAAAGCCATAGACAAAACCGTGCGCGGCATGATGCAGCACAAGCAGTGCATTCCCTTTTACATCGGCGGGGAGCACACCGTTACACAGGCTTTGGCACAGCCGTATATTGAAGCCCATAAAAATTTGAGCATCCTGCATTTTGACGCGCATGCGGATTTGCGCGAAACCTTTGAAGGCACGCCGCGCAGCCACGCCTGCGCGCTGTATCCGGCTTCGCGCCAGGTGCCCGTGGTGCAGGTAGGCATACGCAGCGTAGCCAGCGAAGAAAAACAATATTGCAACGCGGGCAAAGTTACCACGTTTTTTATGCACGAACACCGCGACGTCAACAAACTGATTCCGCAGGTGCTTAAAAAACTGACCGACACCGTGTATATTACCATAGACGTGGACGGCTTTGACCCTTCCGTCATTCCGGCCACGGGTACGCCGCAGCCGGGCGGATTCGGCTGGTATGAAGCGCTGGATCTGTTCCGCGCGGTCATACAGAAAAAGAACATCGTTGCCGTAGACGTGGTGGAGGCCTGCCAGCGCAAGGCCGACCCTATTACGGAGTTTAACACGGCCAAGCTGATTTACCGTTTAATGGGATATTTAACGGTAAAAGGACAAAAGAAAAAATAAGGTTTACCCGTCAAAAACCCCGCTCTTTGGAGCGGGGTTTTTTGGTAAATTCCCAATTACAGCGGAGGAAGGGGGCCTACCCCCGTGCCGTCCCAGGCTGTCCACGGATTTTTTACACCCTGCTTGGCCACTTCGTCAAAGCCCCATTTGTCTTTAAACGAAAGTACTTTTTTATACTGGGCCACGGCTTTTTCACGCTCGCCCAACGCGTCATACACCTGCCCCAGGCGGTATTCGTTCCACACACCCCAGCGGCTGGGTTCCTGCTTGGCCAGTGCGGCCTTCCCCTCTTCAAAAGCCTCGCGGGCCTGCTCCCATTTTCCTTGAGCCATATACGAGGTGCCGATAGCGGTATAAGCGCGGGAAATATAAATATCTTTATAAAACGGATCCGTCCCTATCAGGGCCAAAAATTCCCGCCCGCCTTTTTGTACGGAATCATAGTCCCCCGTTTCAAACAGGCAGATGAGCTCCACATAATGCATCAGCGGATTATCGGGGTATTTGGCGCGCAGCTGGCGGATGTATTCCAGGGATTTTTGGGGATTATAATATTTGCCGCCGCGCGTGTTTTGCACTTCAATCAAAATCAGTTTGGAACTGTCGGAAGTAAACATGGCCTTTTCGCGCGAAAGATTGAGTTGTTCCACGCCCAAATCCGGATCGCCTTTGATCGCCACAATGGCCGCCAAAATTTTAATGACGCTGGGTAAGGTGCCCGCAAAATAATTATAAATGCCCAGTCCGAAATACGCGTCGTAATACGTCGGATCCAGCTCCAGGGATTTTTCCAGCCGGTTAATAGCTTTGCGTCCCGAAAAATATGCCGTCACCCAGCTGCGGTTGCGCATGGCGAACATGGCGCGCAGGCCGTACAGGGCACCAATGCCCATATAGGCGTTGGGGTCGTCCGGGTATTTTTTCATCCAGCGTTTGATGCCGTCTATGGAATCGTCCAGCGTTTTTTCAAACACCTTGCGCTGCTTGTCGTCGCTGGTTTCAAACTCGTATTCATAGCGGCTCCAGGCGATCATCGCGTTTCCAAAATGAGCAAACGGATGATCGGGGTACAGGGCAAACACTTTTTCAATGTTTTCCTGTGCCAGCTCAAAATCCAGGCTGTACACGCCGTTAATGCCCACGGTGGCATATTCCATCACATCGGGAGAAAGTTTGATTTCCGCGCGCGCGGGCACCGTCCCCGCCGCGGTAAACAGCATTGCGGTTAGCAAAGCGAAAAGTTTTTTCATTATTTTTTGGCCTCTATTTTATCTTTGCCGAAGTACGGACGCAAAGCCGGCGGGATAATGACAGAGCCGTCTGCCTGCTGGAAGTTTTCCAATATGGCGGCAAAGGTGCGGCCCACAGCCAGCCCACTGCCGTTCAACGTATGCACATATTCCAGCTTGCCCTGCGCGTTTTTGTAACGCAGGCCCATGCGGCGCGCCTGGAAGTCTAAGCAGTTGGAGCAGGAAGAAATCTCGCGGAAGCGGTTTTCGCTGGGCATCCAAACCTCTATATCATAGGTTTTGGCAGATGAAAAACCGATATCGCCCGAGCACAGCTCCACCACATGGTACGGCAGGCCCAGCTCTTTGAGCACTTCCTGCGCGTCGGAGACCATAATTTCCAGCATTTGGTAAGAGTTTTCCGGCTTGGAAATCATAACCAGCTCTACCTTGTTAAACTGGTGGTTGCGGATCAGCCCGCGCGTGTCCTTGCCATACGTGCCGGACTCTTTGCGGAAGCACGGCGTATAAGCAGTCAGTTTAATGGGCAGTTCGGCCTCGGCAATGACGCGGCCGCGGTTTAAGTTGGTCAGCGGGATTTCCGCCGTGGAAATCAAAAATTGTTTCGGTTCGCCTGCCAGCTCATACATATCCTCGCGGAATTTGGGAAGCTGGCCGGTACCGTATAAAATTTCTTCATTGACGATAACGGGCGGCAAAATTTCGGTGTAGCCTTTACGCGCGTGCATATCCAGCATAAACGCGATAATGGCGCGTTCCAGCCGTGCGCCGTCGCCTTTATACAAAGCAAAACGGCTGCCGGACAGCGTAGCCGCGGCGGCGAAATCCAAAATGCCCAGCTTTTCCCCCACCGCCTGGTGGTCCAGCGGTTTAAAATCAAATTTGGGCAAGGGAATGGTGCACGGCAGATATTCCGGATTGTCCGCATCCGAAGTGCCCACGGGGATATGCTCGTTGGGCAGATTGGGAATGCTTAATAGCAAATCGTCTATCTGCTTTTTCATCGGGTCCAGTTCGGCTTCTTTTTGCGCCATGTCTTCTTTGAGGCGGGAAACTTCCGCCATGGTTTCTTTGGCGGCCTCGTCGCCTTTTTCTTTTTTAATCTGCCCGATTTGTTTGGAAAGGCTGTTGCGTTTGGCACGCAGCTCTTCCACGGCAGCCAGCACCTTTTTGTAATTGTCGTAAAGAGAAAGCACTTCGTCTATTTGCGCGGCCAGCTCCGGCTTGCGCAAAGACAGGCGGCGTTTGACCTCGTCGGGATTAGCAATAATCAATTTTATGTCCAGCATGGGGGTTACCTCGTTTGTTCTTGTAAATTTTGCGTTTCGTCTTCTTCGGGCACCATATATGGACGCGGGAATAAATGACGGTAAGGCTTAATGGTTTGCACAGTATATTGTACGGCGTACATACCCAGCAGCCGCGTACTGACCGGCGCCACCGCACTTTGACTAAGCACCAGCACGGCCAAAAGCACCAGCAGCGCTGCTGTTAACGTTTTGACAATAAAAAAGAATCCGCCCAGCGCCAGGGAGGAAAGAGTTTTTTGCTGCTCAGTGACGGGACGCATATTATTTTTCCTGCAGTTTGGCCAGCTCTTTGGTAAAACTTTTCACCAGGCTGCGTGCAATATAGTCCGCCGCGTCCAGCGCGCTGGAACTGTCTTCGGACAAAGAGCCTATCCACACGATTTCAGCCGTTTCCACATCCACCAGCTTGGCAATAATGCCTACTTGGGCATTAATCGTATACTGCTGCGGGGAAACGTCGGTGCTGTGGCTGTAGCGTGTGCCCACGTTTTGCGTATAAGCAGCATAAGAACCGTCCGGCAGCTGCATCACGTTTTGGGCATAGACAGGACGGGATTCGGTGCGGCGGGTGGTTACCATAGCCACGCCGGTACGGGTGGGAGTATAAGAAGTCACTTCCCCGATTAACAGCACATCCACACCTAGAATTTCGCCTATTTTGCGTGTCGTCTCCGGAGACAAATACCCCGACACCGAAATATTGTGTTCCTTTAACACCTGATCCAGCTGGGCGCGTTCCACCACTTTAAACCCGGATTCTATTAAATATTTGGCAAACAAATTTTCCACGCCGTTTAAATCGCTGTACGCGCTGGTAAAGCCCATAATGCCGATGCGGTCCATTTGGTTGAAATCATAGCTTTGGCTGATGACGGTTTTGGGCGTACAGCCCGCTCCCCAAAAAACCAGACACAGCAAAAAAAGCAAAACTTTTTTCATAGTATCATTATATAATTTTTCCATAATGCCTGCCCCCTTATCAAACACGGTGAAATGGTATAATTATTTCATGAATCCGGATTTTATTGAAAAAGCCAAAAATCTCAAACTGTTGCTGACCGACATTGACGGCGTGATGACCGACAGCAAGCTTGCTTGGTACACCGACGGGGAAGGCCGCCATATAGAAGTGAAACATTTTGAATCCCTGGACGGGATGGGTATGATTTTCCTGCGCGCGTGCGGAGTACATACGGGCATCGTGTCGCGCGGGTCCGCACCCGTTCTGCAAAACTGGGCGCGGCTGTTGGGTATGGATATCCTTTACTTCGGCTGCCTGAACAAAGCTGCCGCGCTGCACGACGCCTGCGCCCGGTTTGGCTGCACGCCGCAGGAAGCCGCCTTTATCGGAGACGACATTATAGACCTGGGAATTTTAAAAGCCGCCGGCCTGCCGCTGGCGGTGGACAACGCTGTGGCGGAAGTGAAAAAAATCGCTTTGTATGTTTCCCCAAAACACGGCGGCTGCGGCGCGGTGCGCGATATCTGCGAACAAATTTTAAAGGCCCGCGGCCAGTGGGACCGCATTGTAAAAGCCGTGGAAGAGGGAACCTTTGCGGATATGCGGCCTCCGTTAACCGTTGTCAAACCCGCTTTGAAAAAATAAAATATAAAAGAAGCCGTTTACCTTAAAACAAAGAAGGAGTCTTATGAAAAAACTGTTTATTTTGGCCGTTTTGCTCTGCACTCCGGCACTGATAGCGGCACAACAATATACCTGCTGCTCATATGAAGAAACCCCGAAATACGGGCTGTATACCAATTTGTCCCGCGTGGAATTTTACGGCGGCGTTTCCCTGCCGGAAGAGGATTGGGCACAACAAATCGGCGATACCGGTTTTACGGCAGGCCTGGCTTTTGTGCGCAATATTCTGCCCTGGCTGACGCTGGGCTTGGACGGCAACTACGCCGGTTTTTCCACGGGGGATGATTTCCTGTCCGCCACGGGAGAAAGCGCCAACTTCCGCTCCGGCGTAGCTACGGCCCTGGTGGCTGGACGTGTCTATCTGTTCCCCAAATCCATGACCCGCATTTACGGCACGGCCGGCATCGGCGGCGGCTATATGTACGCCAAAGAAAAATTTGACGGGGGCTCTTCCTCCGAAACCTATGACAGCACCGACATTGCCTGGATGCTGGGCGCGGGCCTGGAATTTGACATTGACGAAACCGTCGTGTTCGGCGCCGAAGGCCGCTATAACTGGGTCGGTCTGCGCAGCGACTTGAAAGACCGCGTCGGCCACGATAACTTCGGCTACTGGACGATGATGTTAAAACTGGGCGTGAAGTTTTAAGCGACTTCCGTTTTACCGCCCGCCGCCTGGAAACAAGCGGCGGGTTTTTTAATCTTATTTCCGGTGGCGTAAAAATCTTTTTTCGGGTACAATAACAAATATGAATACCGCACTTTCTTTATGGCAAACCGCCTGTCTTTCCGGCGTCGTGCTGGCGGCGCTGTTCGTTCCTTTTTTGTTTAAAAAGGCCGAAGAGGAACTGGAAATTTTCCTCTTTGTCTGCGGCATCGCCGCGGTGAGCATATCGGGGCTGTGGAGCGGGCATTTGCTGCTGGAAGCGGTCAAAGAACCCGTCCTAATTTCCGCCGCGGTGCTGGTGCTGGGATTTTTATTTAAGCGTTTCGGCGGCGGGTTAAATGCTTTTGTTCACCGCGCCGAAAAAAGCGTGGGGCCGCGCTGGTTTTTATTTTTCTTCGTCTTGGCCCTGGGGCTGTGTTCCAGCCTGATTACGGCTATTATCGCCGCGTTGCTGGCGGCGGAAGTCATTAAAGGCCTGCCTTTGGACGAACGGCAAAAAGTACGCCTGACCGTTTACGTCTGTTTTGCCGTCGGGCTGGGCGCGGTGCTGACGCCGGTGGGGGAGCCGCTGTCCACCATCGTGGTGGCGCGCCTGCGCGGGGAACCGTATCATGCGGGATTTTTCTTTTTGTTGCAGTTGCTGGGTTGGTGGATTATTCCGGGCGTTATTCTGTTTGCCGCCCTGGCCGCGCGGCTGGGCAATTGCCCGCTGACGGACGGGCAGCGTTCCGTTTCGCCGGACACCAATGCCGCCGTGCTTTCCCGCGCGGGAAAAGTATATTTGTTTGTGGCAGCTCTTATTCTGCTGGGAGAAGGTCTTAAACCGCTGGCGGAGCGCACCATCGGTCATCTGTCTCGCGCGGTGCTGTACTGGATAAACACCCTCTCTGCCGTGTTGGACAATGCCACGCTGGCCAGCATTGAAATACAGCCTTCCCTGCCGCCGGACACGCTGGTATTTTTGCTGGTGTCTTTGGTGCTGGCGGGCGGCTTGTTAATCCCGGGCAACATTCCCAACATTATTTGCGCCTCCAAGCTGGGCATCAAAAGCCGCGACTGGGCGCGCGCGGCCCTGCCTGTGGGGATTATCTGCATGGCGGTATATTTTGCCGTTTTGATGTGGGTGCTTTAAACGCACGGGGCGGGCCAGGCCCCGTTTTGCTATAATACAAACATGGAAGATTTTATCGTTAAAGTGGTTTTAGCGTTGGTGTTAGGCGGCATTATGGGCCTGGAACGCGAATATAACGACAAGCCCGCCGGCTACGCCACCAATTCCATTATTTGTTTGGGCGCGGCTCTGTTTACCATGTTGTCTTTATACATGGCGGAAATGGGCGGCGACCCGGGGCGCATTGCGGCGCAAATCGTATCCGGCGTGGGTTTTTTGGGCGCGGGCGCGATTTTGCGCGAAGGAAATAAAATTTCCGGTCTGACCACCGCCGCGGCTGTGTGGCTGGTGGCAGCCATCGGCATGGCGGTTGGATTTGGCCAGTATATTTTGGCTTCCTCCGCCTGTGCGGCGGCCATACTTATGCAACTGGGCGTGCGGCGCACGCTGGGCCTGCTGGAACGCCTGCGCCGTTACGATACCATTTATTTAACCTGCGCGCCGAAATGGAGCGTAGTGGATCAGATTTGTGCAGAAATAGAAAAGAGAAACGTGCAAATTCTCAAAAAAGAAGTCACCAAGCACGATAACCGTTTCGTCGTCGCGCTGGTGGCCACGTTTACCGGACGGGAATTCCAAAACATCACCAAAGACGTGCTGGAAATGCCCGACGTATACAGCCTGTACAAATAAAAGGAGTCTGTAAAATAGTTATGTCTCAAACCCCCATACCGCTGTTTAATCTGCAAAAACAACACGATTCTTTAAAAAATGAAATTAATGCTGCCGCGCTGGACGCGCTGAACTCCATGCGCTGGCTGCTCGGCCCGCAAACGGAAGCCTTTGAAAAAGAATTTGCCGAAGCCATCGGCGTGAAACACTGCATTACCTGCTCATCGGGCGCCAGCGCCATTCAAATTGCGCTGGGCGCGGCCGGCATCGGCGAAGGGGACGAAGTAATTACCACCCCGTTTACGTTTATCGCTACGACGTCCTCTGTTTCCCTGACCGGAGCAAAATTTGTTTTTGCCGATATTGACCCGCGTACCTATAACATTGACCCGAAAGATATTGAACGCAAAATCACCAAAAAAACAAAAGCCATTCTGCCCGTGCATTTGTACGGTTTTCCGGCGGATATGGACGCGATTATGAATTTGGCGCGGGAACATGACCTGCGCGTCATAGAAGACTGTGCCCAGGCACATTTGGCCACCGCCGACGGCGTGAAAGTGGGCGGTATCGGCGATGCGGGCGCGTTTAGTTTTTATCCCAGCAAAAACCTCGGCGCATGCGGGGACGCCGGCGCCATAACCACCAATGACGACGACATCGCCGACCGCTGCCGCAGCCTGCGCCACAGCGGCCGCGCCAAAGACAAGGCATATGAATATGATTTGGAAGGCTCCACCCTGCGCATGGACGAAATCCAGGCCGCCATTCTGCGCGTAAAATTGCGCCACCTGGCCGACTGGACCGACGCGCGCCAGAAAGTGGCCGCCTTGTACGAAGAAGGACTGCAGGGCCTGCCGGTGGTCACGCCGCCCCTGCCGCCTGCCGGCTATTCCCAGTCTTATTATGTATATACGATCCGCGCCGAACGCCGCGACGAGCTGCAGCAGTATTTAAAAGAGCACGGCATCGGATCGGCGGTGTACTATCCTGTGCCGCTGTATAAACAGCCGGCCTACAAACACCTGAACTTAAACCCGCAGGACTATCCCAACGCCGAAAAAGCGGCGCAGGAAGTTTTGTCTATTCCGATGTTTCCGGAACTGACCCAGGAACAGGTAACCCGGGTCTGCGACACGATACGCGATTTTTACGAAAACCACTGATTTGTTTTTGAAAAATCCAAAACGAAAAACCCCGGGTTTATGCCCGGGGTTTATTTGTGAGCCGTAGTTAAAAACCCCCGCTTCGTGTGCGAGGTTTTTTACGCAGCTTTTGAACCTATTAAAAGCACCGCTGCGACCGTACCAAGTTAGTTTAACTAACTTTAAGAAAATGAAGGTCCCCAAAAAAAATAAGAGATGTTGCCGTCCCCAAAAGGTCAGTAGTAAACGGGCTGAAAGGCAAAAAGTCAGATAAAAAAGGTTTTTTAAACTAAAAATGTGTGTTTTCTCCGACGGAGAAAATCGTTTTTGCGCAAAAACGGCTTTTATTTAGTTTTTTATAAAACGGACAAGCAAACGGATAAAAATTTTAATAAACCCGCTAAAAACGGCCTTTTTGCGCAAAATCGCACTTTTTAAGGCATTTAACGGCTTAAAAAGGACAAATAAAGCTGTTTTCACATGAAAACCATTTCTTTTTACCGCGTGTCCGTAAAAAAAGAGGTCACAAATCTTATCCGGTCCCGTCCGCGTTTTTCTCAACATACAAAAAAGGTCCGGCACGAAACCGGACCTTTTTGAATTTGTTTCTTTTATAACAGTTTGGTTTTTAAGCGGCTGGCCAAATTATCCAGTTCTTCCAAAGAGTTATATTGAATCATCAGCACCCCTTTGGACATTTTTTTACCGTAGCGCACTTCCACTTTAGTGCCCAAAGCGGCCTGCAGCTCGTTTTCAAAAGAGGAAACCTCCGGCGGTTTGGGCCCTTTTTTGGCTCCGGCAGGCTGCAGCAGCGCCCGCGCCGCGTCTTCAGCCTGGCGCACGGACATCTTGGTCTTTTTCATGCGCTGGAACAGCGTTTCTTTTTTGGCGGGGTCGGAAAGCATTAACAAGGCTTTGCCGTGTCCTTCCGTAATCGTACTGTCCTGCAAAGCGTCCTGCATATGCTGCGGCAGCTCCAGCAGGCGCAGGGAATTGGACACCGCCCCTTTGGATTTGCCGCAATATTGCGCCAAATCGGTTTGGGAAATGCCAAACTTATTCATTAAATTACGGTAGCCCAGCGCGGTTTCTATGGGGTTTAAATCTTCGCGCTGAATATTTTCAATCAGGGCCAGGGCGCACATTTGCTGGTCGGACAGTGCCTTATGCACCAAAGCGTCAATCTCCGTCAGGCCCGCCAGCTGGCTGGCGCGGAAGCGCCGCTCCCCGACGACAATTTCATATTTATCCATTCCCGCGTCGTAAACCACCACTATCGGCTGGGTCAGGCCATGCTCCTGAATAGACTGGGCCAGCTCCTGCAGTTTCGCCTCGTCAAATACGCGGCGCGGCTGGAAACGGTTGGGAATAATTTTATTTAAAGCGATTTTCTGTACGGACGCTCCGCCGCTGTTTTGGCTGTTCTGGGCCGCAGCCGGATTATTTAATACTTCCTGGGTTTGTTTGAGCAAGGCGTCCAGCCCTTTGCCTAATGCCTGTCTGGCCATATTTATCCTCCGAAATCATAACTGTAATTCCCGGAAATTGCCATTTCCGGTTTTACAAAATCCGCCACATTGGCGCCGCGGCGGGCTAAAAATTCCACAGCCAGGTCCACATATGCATTGGCACCGCGGCAGGCCGGGTCATAATCAAAAATGGATTGTCCAAAGCTGGGGGCTTCCGCCAGACGGATATTGCGCGGAATGGGGGTTTTATATACCTGCTCTCCAAAAAAACGGCTGACTTCTTCAAAGACCTGTTTGGACAGATTCATACGCGCATCATACATGGTCAATACGCCGCCGTCCAGCTTTAAATTGGTATTTAAAAACTGTTTGATTTTGGAAATAGTCGTCATAAAATGGGCCAACCCTTCCATGGCGTAATATTCACATTGTACAGGAGTGATAACGCTGTCGGCCGCCATCAATGCATTTAAGGTTAAAAGCCCCAAAGAAGGAGGGCAGTCTATAATAATATAGCGGTACATTTTGCGCAGCGGGGCAAGGACTTCGCGTAACATATTTTCGCGTCCGCGCACATTGACCAGCTCTACTTCCGCACCGGCCAGATTTTTGCAGGTGGGCAAAACATCTAACATTTCATTAGAAGTCTGTTTTACCACTTCCTCAAAAGAAGCATTTTTAGTAATAAGATGATAGACGGATTTTTCCCCGTCATTTAAGGTAATGCCCAAACCGGAACCGGCATTCCCCTGTGGATCAAAGTCTACCAGCAGCACTTCCTGGTCCAAATAGGCCAGGGCATAAGATAAATTGATGGCCGTCGTGGTTTTACCCACTCCGCCCTTTTGGTTGGCAATGGCTACTATTTCACCCATATATCCTCCGTTAAGATATTAAAACATAAAATAAGTTATAAAAGCAACTGTTTTGTTTCCACGTGGAAACAATTTAAACAAGATTTTTATAAGGAAAGTAAGAATATCCGCCGAACCGCCACTATATTCATATATGTTTCTCTTGTCCGTTTATCAGATGCCTTCTGTATAAAAGTTTCCACGTGGAAACTGCTCCCCTGCTTATTTTATGTTTTCACGTGGAAACAAAACAGGCTTTATTAAAATAAAGCCTGTTTATAGTGTGGATAATTTTTCGGTGTGCTTCTGTATTTCCCTATACAAAAGGCTATTTAATAAGTCCTATCCGCTTTATTGGCCAGTGGATAAACCAGGCGGTTCCTTTAATGTTCTCGCGAGGGACAGGACCCCAAAAACGGGAATCGCAGGAATTATCTCGGTTATCTCCCATTGCAAAATAAGTTCCCTCCGGCACCACCACCGGTCCGAAATCATCCCGCAGGGTAATACCAAAAATATCTTCTAACTTATGTTCCTCCCAAAGAGACTGATACAAATCCTGCGGAAGCGTTTCTCCTACTTCAAATCGCTGTACATCTTCAAATCTTTCATAACCGTACAAAGGTACTTTTTCATCATTTACATATAAATTCCCTTCTCTTACTTCCACTTTGTCCCCGGGCATGGCCACAACGCGTTTTACATAATCCCGCCCATACTGATAACCGCCGCAGTTTACCTGCTGAGGAGTATCCGCCGGAAACGTAAAGACAATAATATCCCCTGGCTGTATATGTTTAAATTCACCAAAACGTATTTGCGTCAGCGGAATACGAAAGCCATAGGCAGCTTTATTCACAAATAAATGATCTCCTATTAACAAAGTATTCTCCATAGAGGCGGAGGGAATTTTAAAGGCTTGCACAAAAAAGAACATTACAAAAGCCGCCACAAAACCGGCAAAGTACACCGTATTTGCCCAATCCAAATCTGTTTTAATCAGAGGCTGGCGCTGTTCGGCATTCTTTTTCCGGGCAGAGAAAAAGCCATACACTGATACAGCCAGTATCAGTAGGCATATGATAACCGTTTTAGCGGACACTCCTTCTTGGGGGATAGGGGAAGAACTATTCATAATGAAACTAAAAATATAATAAGCACAGCCCAAAATCAGCAATAAAAAGCCCGCATGCCATATGCCAAAAGCTGAAGGCTTATCCAGTTTATTTTTACGGAATAATCTTCTGCTGACCCAGGCAAACAAATACATAATACATGCCACAATAAAAAGCCTTTGTTCCATATATTCTCCCTGTTTTCACGTGAAAACTACTGAATTTCCTGATAAATCTGCAAATAAATCTGCTCCGGAGCAGGATAATATTTATTTATCCTTTCTAACGATTTTCGTCCCATTCGTTTGCGAAGTGTTTTATTTTCCGCCATTTCCGCTATTAAAGCGCTTAAAAGCACCGGATCCTGTCCGTTGCACACAAAGCCGTTTTCCCCGTGGTGAACCAGACGGGGCATATCGCCTGCTTTACTAACAATAGCCGGAAGTCCGCATGAACAAGCCTCCAATAAAAACATAGGCAGGCTCTCTATATAAGAAACCAAAATGGCCGCGTCAGACGCTAACAAAAGAGGATAAATATTACTTACTTCTCCCATAAAAAAGACGGCCTTTTCCATTTTCTTTTCACGGACAAAAGCCTCCAGTTTTTCTTTTTCCGGTCCGTCTCCGGCCAAGACAAGTTTTACCTGCGGATTTTTAGCAGCGACGGAAGCAAAACTTTTTAACAAAAGCATATGGTTTTTTTCCGCAGACAGCCGCGCCCCGCACACAAATACCACGTCCTGCGGGGAAAAACCCAATTTTTCCCGCTCCTGTATGGCCCGCTGTTCGTTTGGATGAAAAACTTCCGTGCGGACGCCGTTGGTAACCAAACGGACTTTTTCTTCCGCATATTTTTGCTTTTTCTTTAAAAATTCCGCCGTGGCATATGATTCGGCACAGCTGACGGAATCGGCGTCTTTTAAAGCGCGGTCCAGCAAGCGCAAAAAATAAGTTTTACGGGATAAATCATAATGCGGGGTGGTAATGAGCGTAAACTCCGCGCGTCTTTTGGCCAGGCGGCATAGCTGTATGGCACGGTATAAAGACGCATGTACCACGTCCGGCGCAAAAGATGCTATTTCCTGCACCAGCCGCGCCAATACACCGGCCGTTTCCAGCGGGCGCAGTTTGCCTTTCATATGAAAACTAATGGTATCCAAGCCCTCCGTTTGCATATTTTTACCAATGGAACCAAGCGGTTTTAAAGATATAATTTTTATATTGTGCCCCGCGTCACGTGCAGCCAACGCCTGTGCATGCAGGGCTGTTTCGGCCCCGCCTGTGTCCGTGGTCGTGCAAACGTATAAAATCTTCATATGCTTATTATAGCAAGTTCTTTTATCGTGTCGAATAAAGGACACCTATAAAACTTAACTTTAAGATAAAAAATCAGGCGGAACGGTATCCGCTCCGCCTGAAATATATTGTTTTAGCCGTTATTCGGCAGGTTTAAACTGGTCCTTACCTACACCGCAGACGGGGCAGGTCCAGTCGGCCGGCAAATCTTCAAATTTCGTACCGGTGGCAATACCGTGTTCCGGGTCTCCGACGGCGGGATCATACACATAACCGCACACTTCGCACACATATTTCATAAAACTACCTCCCTATTGGTTTGTAAATTTTGGTTTCTAAAGGCAACATGGAAAGCGTTTTAAAATTTTTGGAAAAAAGAAAAGATATTTTTTATGTTTGAGGCCGAAGGCCGAGTTTAAAAAATACTTTTTTCCAAAAATTTTTGCTTTCCCGTTGCCTGGCCTTTTTGCCTACTTTTTCTGCCAAGAGAAAAAGTAGGGCCGTAAGGGGGCACCCCTTTTTATGAGTGCGTCGCCCCTTTGGGAGCCTTCCCTTTAATGACCGTATGATAATATTCATACGTCATAGGCACGGCCGGCTCCAGGTGAAAACATACCGCATCCTGCACGGGGCCGATAAACAGCGTATGGGTACCGACATCTACGGTTTGCTCCACTTTCACTTCCAGGCTGCTAAGCGTATGCTGTTTAATCAGCGGGCAGCCCAGCCGGCCGCGGGTAAACTCCAGCCCGGCAAATTTGTCAAAATTCCGTCCCGTACGAAAACCAAAACGTCCGATAAACGGCAAATCCGCCGTTTGGGCCAGCGGCATGGCCGCAAAAACGCGGCTTTGGCTGATTAGCTCATGCGTCAGGCTTTCCTTATTGACGGAAATAGCCACGCGTGCAGGCTCGGCCGTCACCTGAAAGACGGTGTTTACAATCATGGCATTGTCTTTGCCTTCATACGACGAAGTGACAATATACAGCCCGTAGGTAATAAAACCCAGCCCTTCCAGTATTTCTTTATCGGTCACGGCGGCCTCCGTGCGGCATTTTATTTTATTTTTTCGGCAATTTTTTTGCTGACGGCCAAGCCCAGCTCTTTGCAGGCCTGCAGGGTTTTTTCATCCGGCACGAATTTAGAAGTAACAATCGGAGCCACCTGCTCTATATTCATGGCTTTTAAACAGTCCGCCAGGGAATTGACGGGCCCCGGGTTCCAGCCGTAAGAGCCGAAAGCGCCACCCACCAAATATTTTTTCTTCAGTCCTTTTAAATAGCACAGCACATCGGCCATGGCGGGGAATATTTCGGAATTGAGCACCGGCGAACCTATAATCAGCCCGCTGCTGTCCAACAGTTCCGTGGCTACATCGCTGCGGTGGCTGGAGTGCATGGAGAGCTGTTTGACTTCCGTTCCGCCCAAACGCAACCCTTCCACCACATATTCGGCCATTTTTTGCGTGCTGCCCCACATGGTATCATAAACGACAATCGCTTTGTTTTTCGGCGCCTGGGCCGCCCACTTGGCATACAAATTGACGATTTTAGAAGGGTCTTTGCGCCAGACAAACCCATGATCCGGCGCAATAATTTTGGGAGAAAGCCCCATTTTCTGTACGCTGTCCAAAAAACGAAGCACTATGTCGGAATACGGAAGTACAATGTTGGCATAGTATTTTTCCGCTTCGTATAGCCAGAGGCGTTCTTCGTTTTCATCATCAAACAATTTGCTGGTGGCGTAATGCATACCAAACACATCATTGGTAAATAACACATTTTCCTTTTCCAAATAAGAAAACATGCTGTCAGGCCAATGCAACATACGTGCTTCCACAAAAGAAATAGTATCCCCGCCGACGTCTATGCGGTCGCCGGTTTTCACCACTTTCATTTCAAAATCGGGGTACAGCTGGGCCGTTAAATCTTTCAGTCCCATATCCGAACAATAAATTTCTTTGGGTTGTATGGCGGCCACGGCCTGGGGCAAAGCGCCGGAATGGTCCATTTCGGAATGGTTGGAAATGATAATTTCAATCTTTTTCGGGTCAATTACGCTGGCGATGCGGGACATCATTTCCGGATAAAATTCTTTTTTTACCGTGTCAATCAGCGTCGGTTTATCCGTTAAAACCAGGAAAGCGTTGTATGTGGTGCCTCTTTTAGTGGAATACCCGTGAAAATCGCGTATGTTCCAATCAATGGCTCCCACCCAATATACTTTGTCGGTAATTTTTACGGCCTGCATAGTTTCTCCTTTCGCGCGTAGTCAGTATGCGTCCCCCGCATAGGCGGGGGACGTAAAAATTAGTTTTTGGCTTCCCACAGCCCGTGCAAATTGCAATATTCGCGGGCGGTAACGCTGTCGGAATCGGAAGCAAACACCGCTTCCGGCGCATCACCGGGTTTTAAATATTTGCGCTGCACTTTGCCGCATTTATTGCAAATCAGCTCAATCCATTCAATATAATGCGCTTCGGTCATCGGGTGCGCCACGGAACCTACTTTCACTTTATATCCGCCTTCCACTTTTTCAATCACGGGTACATGTTTTTCCGCCGCACCGTCCGTGGTGCCGGCTACCATGTTTTTCATCGGCTTCCCGCAGCAGACCAGTTCCCCGGCGCCCGCATGTAAGACTTCCACAATATTTCCGCATACTTCACATTTATAAATTTCACCCACTTTTGTCATAACATGCTCCTTATAAACAAGTTATATTTATTATACCTTGTTTACCGGTAAAAAACGCATATTACCAGTAAATAAGAATTTTTCTTATTTAATTATACTATATTTAACTGTTTGTATTATAAAACCTTTCAAAAATAAGAGCAATAGCCAAAAAAAGATTAGAAAAAATAAATCTGTGGATAACTCCTGTTTTTTATTTTTTACGGGTTAAAATAAAAATAGATTATTTTTTGTTTCAGAATAGGGGGGATACCGCCGTTTTTTTTAAAAACGCCTGTTTTGTGCGTTTTTACGGTTTAAACGGCAAAACAGGTTTTTTTATGTTGACGCTGGCACGAATAATTGATAAGATTAAATATATCTTTATTTAGGCGGAAATGCAGTGGATACTCTTTCAACTGGCGATACGCTCGCTCCTGTTTTTACCGAAATAGAAACCATTTTAGGCAAAGATACCTATGATATGTGGCTGCGGCCGGCCTCTTTTGGCTTTGAAGGCCAAACGCTGACCATACAGCTTCCCAACCAGTTTTGGCAAAAAACCATACAGTCGCGCTATGAACATATTATTAAGGATGCTTTTTTAAAACATACCGGACTGGAAATTACGGTCTCTTATATTATAAAGGAAATAAAAGACCCCGTACAAACCGTGCTGCAAAGCACCCCTATTCCGTCCCCTGTACAAACTGCCGCGCCGGTCATTCAAAAAAGTCCGTTTCCGGCCCGTTTAAATGATTTATACCGTTTTGATAATTTTATTGAGTCCCCGTCCAACCGCTTTGCTTATAAGGCGGCCCAGGCGGTGGTCAACAAGCTGGGCAACCGTGAAAATAACCCGCTGGTCATTTACTCCACCCCGGGGCTTGGCAAAACCCATTTACTGCACGCCATAGGCAACCAGATTTTACAGCAAAATCCCGCGGCGCGGGTTTTGTATATGTCCGGCGAAGAATTTGTCAGCGAATACATAGAAGCGCTGCAAAATAAATCTTCGGAAAGTTTCCGCAAAAAATACCGCTCGCTGGACTGTTTGCTGATGGACGATATACAGTTTGTCGCCGGAAAAGCCGCCAGCGAAGGTGAATTTTTCTATACGTTTAACGCATTGTTTGAAAGCGGACGCCAAATCGTTCTCTCCTCCGACCGCACCCCGCATGAACTGGGGTTGGAGGAACGTCTGTCCTCCCGTCTGTTATCCGGCATTATTACGGAAATTAAGAAACCGAATTTGGAAACGCGTATTGCCATTCTGCGCCAAAAACGAGATTCCATTCATTTTGACATCGGCGACGATGTAATTGCTTTTATCGCCGAAGGCATACAAACCAATGTGCGTGAGCTGGAAGGCTCTTTGTTCCGCCTGGTATCCTACTGCAGCACGCACGGCGTTATCCCCACTATTCCCGTAGCCAAAGAGTTGCTGGCCGATATTTTGACGCAGGAAGAACAGCGTCTGGCCGTAAACGTCAACGCCATTAAAAAAGTGGTGGGCAAACATTTCAAAATAGATATGGATGATTTTACGTCCAAACGCAAAACCCAGTCCGTGGCGTGGCCGCGGCAGATAGCCATGTTTTTATCTACGGAACTGACGGATATGTCTTTGCCGGAAATCGGACGGGAGTTCAACCGCGACCACAGCACCGTCGTACACGCAAGGGATTTGGTGAAAGAAAAAATAAAAGCGGATCCTTTTTTCTCAGCCGAAATCAACCAAATTATCAGCGACATTAAAGCTGTGGATAAAAAATAAAAAACAGTGGATAAACAGAGGATAAAAAATAAAAACGGGTTATAAAAAAAATAACTGTGTAAAATGTGCAAAATTCCAGCTAGTTATACACAGAAACAGACAAAAATTTGTATAGGGCAGTACACTAAATCCACATTATAAACAGGACATAATAATAGGATTATAAATATGAAAATAAATATTACTAAAGAAACCCTTTTGGAAGGAATCCAGGTTATTTCCGCAGGGGTCGCTTCCCGCACGACGCTGCCTATTTTGCACAACTTTTTAATGGAAACGCAGGCAAACGGCAAACTCAAACTGGTACGCACGGACATGGAAATGGCCGTGGTGCATTATATCAATGCCGAAGTGGAAGAAGAAGGCAGCCTGACGGTGCCTACCAAAGAATTTTCCGAAATCATTAAAAATCTGCCTGACGGTAAAGAAATTAACCTTTATACGGGGGAAAATAATAAATTCCACATCAAATCGGGCAAAAGCAAATTTTGGGTCATCGGTACGCCCAAATCGGAATATCCCGCCATTCCCGAAATTGAAAAAACGGGCAGCGTTTCTTTAAGTCCGCTGTCTTTGCAGAATATGATTGACAAGACGGCGTTTTCCGCATCCACGCAGGAAACGCGCTATATTTTAAACGGGCTTTTATGGAATAATACGGCGGAAAAATTTGAAGTCGTCGCCACCGACGGCGGCCGTCTGGCCGTGGCCAGCCACCCCGCTTTGCCCGATTCCGGCGAATTTAAAATTATTATTCCGACGAAAATTTTAAACGAAGTCGTGCGTTTTATTTCCCTGTCTAAACCCGATAAGGATACCCTGATTAACGTAAACGTGGCCTCCAACCAGGTCAGCTTTGAAATGAACGAAACGACGTTTATTTCCCGTCTGATTGAAGGCAATTTCCCCAATTATAAACAGGTAATCCCTACCAAGAAAAATATTTCTTTTGAAGTGTTTACCAAAGAACTGCTGGCTTCCACCCGCCGCGCCGCTTTGTGCTCCGGCGAATTTGGAAGCACGGTGAAATTTCATATGGAAAATAACGCCATGACGGTGTCTTCCACATCCCAGAACATGGAATTTACCGACGAACTGCCCATAGAATATACGCAGGAAGCTTTTGACTGTGCGTTTAACCCGCAGTATATCATTGATGTGCTGAAAAATGTAGGCAGCGAAAAAGTCAGTTTTTCCTTTGTCAACGCTTCCCAGCCGGTGCTGATTGAACCCGTCGGCAAAGATGATTTGAAATACGTCATTATGCCGGTGCGGATTTAACCATGAAATTCGGCGCCAAACCGCGCGAAATCTGGAAAACGCCGGCCGAGCTGGGCAAAAAATATAACAGCTGGAACACGCGTTTTAACCGTCTGATGGTGTTGGAACACGTGTGGACGAAGTTGACGGGTGAGAAAGAAAAATTTTGGAAGTTAACAGCCGTAAAAGGCGGCGTGCTGTATGTGTCGGTGCGTTTGTCGGTAGCCAGAAATGAGCTGGTCGGCCGGCGCGAAAGCCTGATACGGGAGCTGAATAAACATTTTGACAAGCCGTGGATTGAAAAAATAGAAATCGTAAAAGATTTAGGAGCCATACATGACTGAAGAAGAAAAACAATACGATTCATCAAAAATTCAGGTTTTGGAAGGACTGGAGGCCGTGCGCAAACGTCCGGCCATGTACATCGGTTCTACGGGCCTGCCGGGTTTGCACCATTTGGTGTATGAAGTGGTGGACAACTCCGTAGACGAAATTTTGGCCGGCGGCGCCACCACCATTAAGGTAACGATTAAAGGAGACATGACCTGCTGCGTGGAAGACGACGGCCGTGGTATTCCCGTAGATTTAATGACCAACGCCAAAGATCCCAAGCTCCGCCACAAAAGCGCGCTGGAAGTGGTTATGACCGTTCTGCACGCCGGCGGCAAGTTTGACAGCGGCGCTTATAAAGTATCCGGCGGCTTGCACGGCGTGGGTGTGTCCTGCGTAAACGCTTTGTCCGAAGACATGGAAGTGGAAGTAAAGAAAAACGGCAAAATTTACCGCCAGCAGTACCAGCGCGGCAAACCGGTCACCAAACTGGAAGAAATCGGTACCACCAAAGAACACGGTACCAAAGTGACGTTTCACGCCGACAAAGAAATTTTTGGCGAAGTGGCCTTTGTCTATGAAACCATTGCCAACCGCCTGCGCGAACTGGCGTTCTTAAACGCCGGCGTCCGGATTTTGTTTACTGATGAGCGCGGCGAAGAAGCCAAAACCGTCACTTTCCATTACGAAGGCGGTATTTCGCAGTTCGCCAAATTTTTAAATACGAACAAAACCGTCATTAATCCCGAACCGATTTATTTAACCAAAACCGTCGGGGATAATTATATTTCCTTTGCCATTCAATACAATGAAGGATACAGCGAAAACGTGTTTTCGTTCGTCAACAACATCAACACCGTGGAAGGCGGTACGCATCTGACAGGATTCCGCTCGTCTTTGACACGTTTGATTAACGAATATATCAAAAACAATAATCTGTCCAAACAGCACAAGGACATTTCCGTCAGCGGCGACGATATTAAAGAAGGGCTGACCGCGGTGCTGTCTGTCAAAATCCCGCATCCGCAGTTTGAAGGACAGACCAAAACCAAACTGGGTAACTCCGAAATAGAAGGCATTGTGCGCTCCGTGGTGAGCGACACGCTGGCTACTTTCTTTGAAGAAAATCCAAAAACGGCCCGCGCCATTTGCGAAAAATGCATCAATGCCGCCGTGGCGCGCGAAGCCGCACGCAAAGCGCGTGACCTGACCCGCCGCAAAGGCGCGTTTGAAGGCGGCGGTCTGCCGGGCAAACTGGCCGACTGCCAGGAACGCGACAGCGCCAAATGCGAGCTGTTCCTGGTGGAAGGTGATTCCGCCGGCGGCAGCGCCAAACAGGGCCGCGACCGCGTATTTCAGGCCATTTTGCCGCTGCGCGGTAAAATTTTAAATGTGGAAAAAGCCCCGCTGGTGAAAATCCTGTCCAGCGATACCGTGCGCGATCTCATCGCCGCCGTGGGTACGGGTGTAGGCGAAGGGGAAGGCGGGTTTGATATTTCCAAACTGCGCTACCATAAAATCATCCTCATGGCCGATGCCGACGTGGACGGGCAGCATATTTCCACCCTGCTGCTGACTTTCTTCTACCGCCAGCTGCGCCCGCTGATTGAATCGGGACATATTTACCTGGCCCAGCCACCTCTGTACAAAGTCAAAAAAGGCAAGCTGGAGCAGTATTTGCAAACCGAAGAGCAAATGCAGCAGTGGCTGATGAAAGAGGGCCTGGCCACCGTGACGGTCACGGATAACAAAGGTGCCAAACTGGAAGGGCAGACGCTGGCTGATATGCTTAAAATCCTGCGCGATATGGAAGATGTGCTGGCCACGCTGGAAGTCAAAAATATTACGTTTACTGATTTTCAGGCTTTCCTGGCCGAAGGCCGCGTACCGGTGTACCGCATTCCGCTGCAGAGCGGCGGCTACAAATATTTCTTTGACGAAGCTGAATACCGCGCTTACGCCGACGAATACGTGCTGGAGAAAAAAGAAGAACTTTCCGCCGACGGCGTGGACGTAACGACGCTGGACGACGAAAGCCTGCAGCCTGAACACCAGAGTCTGTTTGAATTCGGCAAACTGTTGGCCTGTGAAAAGAAACTGGAAGCCTTGGGCTATAATTTCAAACAGTATCCCAAAGTGGAAAATGAAAAAGAACGCGTGACGCCGCTTTTTACCGTCAATAACGGCAAAACCGATGTATTGGTGTTCAGCCTGGCGGAACTGCTTAAAGCCGTCAAAGACGCCGCTTCTTCCGGCGCGACGATACAGCGTTACAAAGGGTTGGGTGAAATGAACCCCGAACAGCTTTGGGAAACCACCATGGACCCGGCTAAACGCAAACTGATTCAGGTTAAAATTAATGACGCCGCCGATACGGAGCATGCATTTACCATGCTCATGGGCGACAAAGTGGAACCGCGCCGCGAATTCATCCAGTCGCACGCGCTGGAAGTCAAAAACCTGGACATTTAATTTGTCCCCGCGTTTTGGGGCGCGGGGAAAAGATTTGAACGGTTTAACAGGAGTTTAACACAATGAGTGAAGAATTAACCGGCGCGGCGCCAGAGCCGCAGCAAAACAACGTAGATCTGTTCGGCAATATCCAGCAGCGTGACATTGCGGGTGAAATGCGCTCTTATTACATTGATTATGCCATGAGCGTCATTGTCGGCCGCGCGCTGCCCGACGTGCGAGACGGCTTAAAACCCGTACATCGCCGCGTGCTCTATTCCATGAATGAGATGGGCTTAAAATACAACAAGCCCTATAAAAAATCCGCCCGTGTCGTCGGAGATGTGCTGGGTAAATACCACCCGCACGGCGACACTGCCGTCTATGATACATTGGTGCGCATGGTGCAGGATTTTTCTTTGCGCCAGCCGTTAATTGACGGGCAGGGGAACTTCGGCTCCATTGACGGGGACTCCGCTGCCGCCATGCGTTATACCGAATGCCGTCTGCAGCGCATTTCGGATGAAATGCTCAATGATTTGGAAAAAGACACCGTCAAAATGATTCCCAACTATGACGGATCTTTGATGGAGCCTTCGGTGCTGCCGGCCAAACTGCCGGCGCTGCTGGTCAACGGTTCTTCCGGTATCGCCGTGGGTATGGCTACCAACATCCCCACGCACAACCTGGGCGAAGTCTGCGACGGTATTATCGCGTATATCAAAAATCCGGGCATTACCACCAAAGAGATGATGAAAATCATCAAAGGGCCGGACTTCCCGACCGGCGCCATCATCCGCGGTACCAAAGGCATTCATGACTATTTTGAAACCGGCCGCGGCAGCGTGCGCGTGCAGGCCTCCACGGAAATTGAAGAAAGAAAAGGCGGCCGTCAGGCTATTATTGTGACCGCCATTCCGTACCAGGTAAATAAAACCGCGCTGATTGAAAGCATCGTGGCCCTGGTGCGTGATAAAAAGATTACCGATATTTCCGATATACGCGACGAGTCGGACCGCCGCGGCATGCGCCTGGTCATTGAAATCAAACGCGACGGCAATGCCCAGGTGGTACTGAATCATTTGTTTAAACATACGCAGCTGCAAACTTCTTTTGCGGTCAACATGCTGGCCATTGTGGACGGACGGCCGCGCATTTTGTCGCTCAAAGAAGTCATGAAAGCGTATGTCAAACACCGCCAGGAAATCGTAACCAACCGCACGAAATTTGACTTAAACAAAGCCCAGCGCAGAGAGCATATACTGTCCGGCTTGCTGATTGCCATTGCGAATATGGACGAAGTGGTGTCCATTATCCGCAACAGCCAGGACGCCGCGGCGGCCAAAATTGCGTTAATGAACACGTTTAAGCTCTCCGAAGTGCAGGCCCAGGCCATTTTGGATATGCGTCTGCACCAGCTGACGCAGCTGTCTTCGGCGGCGATTGAGCAGGAACAGAAAGACCTGCTCAAACTCATTGCCGAGCTGCAGGGCATTCTGGCCGACCCGCAGAAAATTCTGGACATCATTGTTAATGAGCTGGCGGAGCTGAAGAAAAATTACGGTGATCCGCGCCGTACTGAAATCGGCCCGGACATGACGGATTTCTCCATGGAAGACCTCATTGAAAAAGAGGATGTGGTCATTACCATTTCCAATGACGGTTACGCCAAACGCATTCCGTTGTCCACCTACAAGAGCCAGAACCGCGGCGGCAAAGGCATTATCGGCGGCAAGACCAAAGAAGAAGACTTTATGGAACATTTGTTCATTACATCTTCACACGCCACGATACTGATGTTCACCAACCGCGGCCGCGTCTTTGCCCTGCGCGCCTTTGAAATACCCGAAGGTACGCGTATGTCCAAAGGGAAAGCTTTGGTCAACCTGCTGCAGCTGGTAGGCGAAGAAAAAGTGACGTCTGCTCTGGCTATTGAGGACTTTGACCCCAAAAAGCACGATCCCGAAACGGAAAAAGCCTATCTGACCATGTGTACCCGCATGGGAAGCATTAAACGCGTGGATTTAAAGGAGTTTGCCAACATACGCAAAACCGGTATAATTGCCATGGGCTTGGACGAAGGCGATGTGCTGATCAGCGTACAGATGACTTTTGGCAAGAGCGACATCATCATTGCCACCAAACACGGTAAATCCATCCGCTTTGCTGAAAATGAAGTGCGCCCCATGGGCCGCCCGGCCAAAGGCGTGCGCGGAATTTCCTTGTCCAAAGGCGATGAAGTGGTGGGCATGGAGCAGGCGCCCAACGATGCGCCGCAGCCGGATGTACTGTCCGTATGCGAAAACGGATACGGCAAACGGACGGCGTTTGAAGAATATAAACGCCAACACCGCAGCGGTATGGGTATTATCACCATCAAAACCAGCGAACGCAACGGAAATGTCGTAGGCATTAAATTGGTGGACGAACGCAAGGACCTGATGGTCGTAACGGAAAAAGGCATGACCATCCGCATCCGCTGCGAAGAAATCCGCTCCGTCGGGCGCAACGCCCAGGGCGTACGCCTGGTTAAACTGGAAGAAGGAGATAAAATCGCCCGCATTGCTCCCGTCGTCAAAGACGAAGAAGATGTGGAAGAAGGAAATTAATCCTAATCTTCCTAAAGCTCTGTAAAGAAGTTGGGGCTTTTATGTCAATAAATATCCCCCGGCAATTGCCGGGGGATATTTATAAAGGCTGTTTCCCATAAATCCCGGACGGTTTCATAAATTTGATTGCTGACGCTGTGCCAATGCCGGAATGAATGCTCGCCAAAAGAAAAACACTTGTCAGTTCATGTTTATGGAGAAAGAAAATTTATTGTATTAACTTAAAAAATTCTTCTGGCGTAATGATTGGCACGTCCAAAGACTGTGCTTTTTTGAGTTTGCTGCCTGCCGCTTTGGCCGCCACTACAAAAGAGGTTTTGGCCGACACACTGCCGCTGGTTTTGGCCCCGTGCTGGCGGGCCAGCAGTTCGGCTTCGGTGCGCGTCATGCCTTCTATTTCGCCGGTAAATACGACGGTTTTCCCTTCCAGCGCGCGTGAAGATACCTGCTTCTGCGGCTGGGTAAAATTAATACCGATTTGGCGCAGCTGTTCTATTTGTTCGCGGGCCGCAGGGTCGTGAAAAAAATCATACACGCTTTGGGATACCGCCGCGCCCACGTCCGGCACGGTTTGCAGTTCTTCCACCGAAGCGTTCATCAGATTGTCCAGCGTGTGAAAGTGGTCGGCCAGCACTTCGGCCGTTTTTGCCCCGACAAATGCAATGCCCAGCGCAAAAAGCAGGCGGGAGAGCGGGCGTTTTTTGCTTGCTTCCAGCCCGTCCAATAAATTTTGCGATTTCTTTTCTTTAAAGTTTTCCAAAGAAAGCAGATGAAAAAAATTTAAATTGTATAAATCTGAAAAATTGCTGACAAACTGCCGTTCCACCAGTTCGTCCACCACCGCGTCGCCCATGCCGTCAATGTCCATGGCACCGCGGCTGGCATAATGCAGAATGCGCCCTTTGATTTGGGCAGGGCAGGACGGATTGACGCAGTAATATCCCACTTCCCCTTCCGCTTTATATACGGGCCGGCCGCAAGAGGGGCAGGAGGCCGGGGGGAGAATCTCTTCTTTCCCCAAATGTTCCACTACTTTAATGACTTTGGGAATGACTTCCCCCGCGCGCTCCAAAATAATTTTGTCCCCTACGCGCAGGCCCAGGCGTTTGATTTCATCAAAGTTGTGCAGGGTCGCATTGGAAATGACCACGCCCGCACAGGATACCGGCTCCACCTGCGCCACGGGCGTAATCACGCCGGAGCGCCCTACGGAAAACAACACATTGCGCACGGTCGTGGTGGCCTGTTCGGCAGGGTATTTAAATGCAATGGCCCAGCGCGGGCTTTTGGCGGTGTTGCCCAAAATGCGCTGTTGCATAAAATCGTTTACTTTGATGACCAGCCCGTCCGTATCAAAGGGCAGATGATGTCTTTTTTCGTCAAAATCATTGTAAAACTGAATCATTTCGTCCAAAGACGAAGTTTGCAGCCGCACGGGAGAAACGTGAAAGCCCCATTTTTGACAGTCGTCAATAAACCCGCTGAAGCTGCCGGCGTCTATGCGGCCGGAACCGAAAGAATGGGCAAAAAACTTCAGCGGACGCTGTGCGGTAACGGAGGGGTCTTTTTGACGCAGCGATCCCGCGGCGGCATTGCGCGTGTTGGCAAAAATAATTTGGTTGGAGGCGGCCTGTTTCTCATTTAATTCAGCCAGATCCTTTTTCTCCAAATAAATTTCCCCGCGTATTTCCAGCACGCCTTCCGGTGCGCCGGCCAGGCGGTGCGGAATGTCACGCACCGTAAGCACGTTGGCGGTAATATCTTCGCCGGTTTTACCGTCGCCGCGGCTGGCGGCGGTGGTCAGAACGCCGTCGGTGTAGGTTAAAGAGCAGGATACTCCGTCAATTTTGGCTTCCAGCACCATATCAAAACAATCCGTGGACAGAATTTTGGCGCAGCGTTCGTGCCAGGCGCGCACATCTGCGGCATTATAAGAGTTGTCCAGGCTCATCATGGGCGTGCCGTGCACGACGGGTGCAAATGTGGCGCTGGCCGTGCCGCCCACTTTTTGCGTAGGGGAATCGGCCGAGGCAAACTGCGGGTAGCGCGCTTCCAGGTCTTTGAGTTTTTGATACAGCTGGTCGTATTGCGTGTCGGACAGGACGGGGTCGTCCAAATCGTAATAGAGATGGTTGTGGTGTTCTATTTCTTTACGAAGTTTCGCTATCTCTTCGGCGGGGTTTACGGCCATAAAAGGCCCCCTTTATTTGCGTTCTTTTTTCAGCTGGTCCAAAAGGCCGTTGATAAATTTGCCGGAATTGTCCGTAGAATATTTTTTGGCCAGCTCTATGGCTTCGTCTATAACGGCCGGAACGGGCGTCCTTTCGGGGCTGAACACCAACTCATAAGCGGCCATGCGCAGAATGGAGCGATCCACCACCGACATGCGTCCGATGGGCCAGTTCTTGGCATATTTGGAAACCAGCTTGTCTATTTCGGGCAGGTTGTTTGTTGTTCCGTTGACCAGATCCTGGCAGAAAGGGAAGTTTTCCCCCAGTTCCCGCTTAAAATCGGCGGCATACGGGGCCACTTTGGTGCCGTCCAGCATTTTGGCGCTGTCGGCGTAATACAGGCACTGCAAAGCACATTCTCTGGCCATTCTCCGGTTGCTCATTGTTCCCGCACCTCGTCTAAGTTAACTTATTTTACTATATTTGTGCGCCGCCGTGCAGGGTTTGCGCGGCGGCAGGGGCCCAGAGGGACAATAGGCCTTTTTCCCGAAGTTTTTGGGCCCAAAGGCCCTCGCCGCGGCGCGGGATAAGGGCTAAACTAAAAATATCCACAAACAGGAATTAAGGAGAAAAAAAATGAAAAAACTGTTGTGTCTGTTAATAATGGGTTTACTTTGTATGGGTGCCGGTGCGGAAACGCTGCGGCTGAAATCACCTATGGGCGCGAACTCTTCCGTGTCTACTCTGGAAAAAGAAGCGGTGCAGGAAGCCTTTGGCATTTATCAGTCCCTGTTTCCGAACAAAAGGGAAGATGCCCTCGTCCGGGACTTTGCCCAGACATGGACTAGGGTAAAAAAAGTTTACCTGAAACTGAAAAAAAATGAGTTTTTGAATTGGGAATATCAAATTGACGACGAGGGAGACAAAAACTTATTGATGAAGCGGGCCCAAAAGGGCATTAAAGAATATAAAAATTATGCCGCCTATTACAATGCGGCGGTAGTGGCTTTTGGCAACAGCAACTGGGAAGGGGTCGGCCCCACGGACACGGATTTGGCCAATGTGGTGCTTTATTCCGGGAAAGCCATGGAATTGGGTAAAGCCCACACCGCCCCGGAAATGTATTTACTGCGTGCAGAAGCCCGTATGAGGCAACTTGATTTTATGTATGCTGCGGGCGCCTTTCAAACACCCGATGGAGCAGACTTGTATGCTGAACAAGTAAAAACTGTTCGGGATTACAAAAAAGAATTCCGTCCCATTTTGGCCGATTTGGAAATTGTCTGGAAAAAGAATCCGGGCATAATGACCCACCTGCTGGACACCATGTCCGTTATTTATGCCGGCTTGGGGGATAAGGAAAGTGCGGATAAGTTTGCAAAATTGGCGAGCCGGGAATCGGGACAGCAAACCCAAAAGATAAACAAACAGAAAGCCCTGGCCCAGCAGGAAGCCGGAAAGATGTTCCGCCAGGCGAAGGAGTCCGTGTCCCGCGGCCACTTCCGCGCCACCCCGGCCGGTGCCCCGGGCATGTTTGGGATCGGTCCGTCTAAATAAACAACCGGATTTACCGGATAAACAAAACCCCCGGGTTAGCCGGGGGATATTTATTTACTCTCCAACGAAGTCCTCATGAAGATACATCCGGAACCGGGCTCTTTGCGGCCGGGCCTTTTCAGTGGAAATGTGCCACTGCTTTGCCGCGAAAAAGGCCCCGGCCTGGGCCTTTTAAGAAAAGAAAAATAGGTCCAAAGGCTCATGCGTCCAGCGTCAAAGAAATTTACAATTTATATAATGAGCCTTTTGGCAAGGAGTTTCTTATGAAAAAATGGATATTATGCCTGATATGCGGTTTTTTGGCTGTGTCCTCGGCTGCGCAAATGGCCAGAAAAGACGGGGAATTTTTTGTTTCTGACGGCAGATCGGAGGTGGGCGTTGTCTATACGCATGAAGAACTGATGCAAAAAATTAACGCCCGTGAAGAGCTGGATTTCAATCAAATGCCCTATCCTTTTTGGTATGCGCGCAGCCAGGATGAACGCCAAAACCAACAGGACATGGATGCTTTTTTTGCGGCGGAAAAAGTGTATAAACAAAACCCGGATGATTTTAATGCCATATTGAACCTGGCCACGGTGATTATGAGCTTAAATGACGGGCACAAACACGGGCCTAACGTAAACGATATGCAGATTGGCCGTGCACGGCGGCTGTTGGAAAAGGCCGATAAGATACGGCCCAACTATTTGCCGGTATATGAAAGGCAGGACATTTTGATGTTTTTCCAGGCTTTTGGCTATTATATCTATCATAAAAAAGGGTATACGGAAGAAATAGCGGTAGCCTTTTACCGGGCGCATCCGTATTTTGCACGGAAACGGCTGGCCCTGCTCCAAAAACTTTTACCCGCCGGCAAGGGAGACGTATATGCCGCCTACCATATTTGCAAAGCCCTGGGTTTAAAAGAAGAAGCTTATTACAAA
This sequence comes from uncultured bacterium, assembly GCA_949296525.1. Lineage (GTDB taxonomy): Bacteria > Elusimicrobiota > Elusimicrobia > Elusimicrobiales > Elusimicrobiaceae > Avelusimicrobium. The sequence continues at coordinate 62,049 of CASFOP010000002.1, forward strand.
GAGAAAATACGCAAATGGGAGATCCGGAGATTTTGGCAGGAACAACGGCTGAAGGAAGAACTTCGCCAGGGCTTTGCGGCTTCCGTGGCCGAGGCAGAACACCGGGGGGTACATCCGGCACGGAGGCCTTCCTGATGGCAGGCCTTTGAAGTGGATAGTAAAATTTAAAAATAGAAAGGATTTTAAGGAAATAAGATGAAAAAATGGTTTATTTTGATGGTATTTATGCTAACGTTGTTTCCCGTTTTTGCCGGGACGGCCGTAGATAACGGGCAGGATTTCTTGCAAACATTTTATTCGCCCTATAGCAAAAAGGAAATGGTTGAATACATAGATAAATTCAAACCGCTGAATTATTATCAAATCCCCGCGCCTTTTTGGTATGTGGCAAAACGCCCGGAACTGAACAATGAAGCGGATATATTGGTTTTCCGGTTGGCGGAAAAGAAATACAAGCAGCATCCGCAAAATTTTGCAGCGGTATTTAATTATGCTACATTGCTGATGAGTTTAAATGCAGATACGGATGATTTAATAGACTGTTCCTCTGCCCAGATCCAAGAAGCGTACCGGCTGTTGGAAAAAGCAAAAAAACTGCGTCCGGATTATTTGCCTGTGTATGCACAGCAGGATCTGTTGCTGGAACTGCAAATTTTTGGCGCGCCCGTTTATATGGTTTATCCGCAGTATAATATTTATCAGGAAAACCCGGTGATCCCCGTATATCGGGAACAGAAAGAATTGGCCCGGAAACGCTTAGCCGTACAGGAAAAACTGTTAGCTTCCGGGCAGGGAGACGCCGTGACCGCTTATGAAATTTCCGTAGCTTTGGGCTTGGATGAGAAAGCTGCGGTATATGAGAGCCAAGTACAGGAGCTGGCGGAGGCTTTGGATTCGGCAAAAGATACTTGGGAGCAGAAACGGGCGGAATTCATTCGCTTGCTGTCGCAGACCCAGCAAAAAGTGCGTCAAGCAGCAGATGAACTGGGGCAGTTTTTGAAAGGATTGCAAGATATGACTTTTTGCCGCGACACCGTGCCGGGGAAATCCGTTTCCCGCTGCCACAGCAAGCTCCCGCCGCTGACGCCGGAAGACCGCTTTATGATGGAAGAAGAATTAAACCGGCGTATGGAGGGCCGGCCGCTGTTCCGCGGCCTCCCGTCCAAATGAGATCTGACGCAGCAAAGAGTAAAAACCATTTTGTCCAAAACCCCGCTTTAGCGGGGTTTTTGTTGGAGAAGGCAGGAAGAATCTGTTTGTTTTTATTTTAAAAAAGCTGTTCTTTTTATACGCTTTTTGCTACAATAAGTTACTTTCGGCCCGCGCAGGCGGGCATCGTTACGGAAGTGAAAAAACGTAAATCGTATCCTCCCGTCCGACACGGCGCCGAAAGAAACACCGGCCTTTAAAGGCCGTAAATCAAGGAGAAAAAACATGAAAAAGATGGCACTTGCGCTTTGCGCGCTGACGCTGGTTTTTGCCTGGCCCGTTCAGGCCAAACCGGTGTATGTGACCGCCAGCCAGAATTACATCACCCAGGAAGTAACTGGATTGGCGCCGTTTACCGCTTTGTCCGTGAGCGGACAGGCGGAGGTGGACTTCCGTCAGGGGGCTGAAAAGGAACCGTTTGCCGTTATCTACGGTTCGGACAACCTCGTCAACCTGGTTGAAGTGAAAAGCGACGGAAAAACACTGACGGTGCATTATAAAGATCCTTTAATCATCATGGGTCAGCGCCGGCTGAAAGTCACGGTCGTTGCCCCGTCTTTGGAGCGGGTGGAAGTGCGCCAAAGCGGTGAGGTGGACGTGCAGGGTCTGCTGACCACGACGGACCTGTCTTTGTCCGCAGACGGGGAAGGGGAAATTTCCTTCCGCTCCGTCAATGCGGCCAATGTGACGGCCCAGGTATCCGGCGACGCCAGCATTGATTTTGACAGCCTGGCCTGCCAGATGCTGAACGCCGATGCGCGCGATACGGCTTCTTTTGAAAGCGAAAGAACCACCTGCGACGCGGTAACGCTCAATGCCTCTGACCGCGCGGAAGCCAGCGTGGGCGGTTTTTCCGGTCGCACGGTGACGCGGCTGCGGCGTCCAATAATGCGGAAGTGGACCTGAAAGGAACCGCTTTAACGGCGGATCTGCGCGCCTCCGGCTCGTCCGAACTGGAAGCCGATGACCTGCGCGCCGACACCGTCAACGCCACGGTGTCCGATTCCGCCCGCATGAAAGTGCAGGCCGTGCAGACGCTCAATGCCGATGCTTCCAAACGCGCTACGATTGTATACAAGGGCTATCCCGATACGATCAACCGCCACGGCAAAGAAGGCAATATCCGCCAGCATTTTGATTACGATTACGACGACTAATCAAAACTGTTTCTGTCAGCCCCGCCCTTTTGCGGCGGGGCTTTTTGTTATAATAAGCATATGAAGAAACAACTACTTATCGGGATGCTGTGTCTGTGCTGTGCGGCTTGCGCTTCTTCGGGAGGGAAAGATCCTTCTCTGGCGGGCGCGGATAAAGACGGGCACGGCTGTATTGCTTCGGCCGGCTATACCTATGTTTCCGTTTTGGGCCGCTGCGCCCGCCTGTGGGAAGAAGGGGTGCGTTTAAATCCTGTGCAGCCCCCGTCCGGCGGAGCGGTATTGAGCGCTTTTGCCGTATTGTCCGAAAGCGGTGCGGAAGCGGAGCTGTTTTTGCCGGAGGCGGAACCCGTAATTTTAACCCGTTCCTTTACGCCGGAAGGGCCGTATTGGACGGAGGGAAACTACCGTCTGGAACGCCTGCCGCAGGGCTGGCGGCTGTATGAAAAAGGCCTCCTGTTGTATACGGCGCCCAATCCGCCTGATGCAAATTGACACCTTTTGCGGCAAGTTTGTATAATAGAAGTGTCCTAAAAAGGACGATTTTTTTTGCAAAGAAAATATAAATGGCCAGATTTGATAACAGAAGAGTTTACAAGAAAGATTTATATAACCGCAACGGCAATATCCGCGCGCCGGAAGTGAGGGTCATTAATTCCGACGGTACCATGGTGGGCGTACTGCCTACCGCGCAGGCCGTGGCGATGGCCAGAGAACAAGAGCTGGACCTGGTGGAAATTTCACCGACCGCCCAGCCGCCTGTTTGTAAAATACTTGATTACAACAAGTATGTTTTTGAACAGAGCAAAAAAAGCAAAGACGCCAAGAAGAAACAAACCAAGGTGACGATGAAGGAGCTGCGCATTAAATCCCGCATCGCCCCGCATGACTTGGACGTCAAACTCAGACAAATAGAAGGATTTCTGAAAAAGAAAGACATGGTGCGTCTGGTGGTGGTGTTTCACGGGCGTGAAAACCAGCACAAAGACATCGGCGAGCAAATGCTCAAAGACGCGGCCAAACGCCTGGAGCCTTTGGCCAATGTGGATGGCGGCCTGCAGCAGCAGGGCAACCGCATGTCCATGACGTTTGTGCCGAAAGCCTGATTTCTTTTTCTTAATAAAACACCTGCCCGCGCACGGTTTGCGTAGGGGAGGGCGCGCCTGACGGCGTGAAATTATACAAGAGGACAAACAAATGCCTAAAATGAAAAACCACAGCGGTGCCAAAAAACGCTTCCGCGTGACCGCAAAGGGTAAATATACCCACCGCAAAGCCGGCAGAAAACATTTGCTTACGCCTGTTTCTGCTTCCCGCAAACACGACATGCGCGCTACCGGAGTGATTGAAAAGAACTCCCTTAACGGTCGCATTCTGCAGAAACAACTGCCCGTTGCCAAATAAGAGGTGAAGCAAAATGAGAATCAAATTTAGCGTTCCCAGACACGCCAGAAAGAAAAAATTATTAAAAGCCGCCAGCGGCTATTACGGCGACAAATCCCGCCGTTTGCGCATGGCCACCCAGCAGCTGGGCAAATCCTGGGTGCATTCGTATGTTGACCGCCGTGACAAAAAGCACACCTACCGCCAACTGTGGATTACCCGCATCAACGCCGCGGTGCGCGAAGACGGCATCAGCTACTCCAAATTCATCAACGGTTTGGCTAAAGCCGGCATTACGCTCAACCGCAAAATGCTGTCCGAAATGGCCATTAAAGACCCCGTGTCTTTTAAACAGTTGGTGGATGTGGCCAAGCAGGCCCAGGCTTAAGTTTTTGGTCTGAAAAATTAAAAGCCGCCCGAAAGGGCGGCTTTTTTGTCTTTTTAGAGTCCGCTCCGCTTCCTGCCCGGATAAAATCAGTTTCCCTTTGCCGTGGGCAACCGGCAATCGGTCCGGGTTTATGGCCGCCGCGGCATACTTACTGGCCGCTTTTTACAGGCGTTTATCCCCCCTCCTGCGTAGGGCAGTCTTGGGTCATACGGCGCTGGAAAGCATTTGAGACAGCATACAGAAAGCTCGGATACGCAAAAAACGGTTCTTCCCAGTGAAGGGAACGGAAACTTACCGAGCGGTAGAAAAGAGGGTTTACAAACGCTTTCCAAAGTGCTATAAAATACCTAGGGGAGTTTTGTTATGAGGACCAATCCGCATATTTTAGAGATAAATACGCGTGCATGGCTTGCGCGTCTGCAGGCCGAGCACGGCAGGCGTTTTGCCCTGCAGGAGATTCCCGACCAGTATTGGCAGGAATTCAAAGCCCTCGGTTTTGACGCCGTGTGGCTGATGGGCGTTTGGCAGCAGAGCCCCAAAGCCGGACAAATCGCGCGTGAAAATGCAGACATTTTGGCGCAAATCCGCCAAGTTTATCCTAATTTTAAGACGGAAGACGTCATTGCTTCCCCCTATGCTATTTATAAGTATGAAGCTGCTTCGGATTTGGGAGGAGAAGAAGGCCTGCGCCAGTTGCATGAAAAATTAAACGCGATGGGCATAGAGTTATTTTTGGATTTTGTGGCCAATCATACGGCCATAGACTGCCCCTATGTGGACTCTGATCCGGATTTGTATATAAATACCGGCAAAGAAGAACCCCGCGCGCATAAGGACTGGTTCTTTCAAAACGCAAACGGCGTATGGATTGCCCACGGACGCGACCCGTATTTTGCCCCGTGGACGGACAGTGCCCAGCTGAATTATTTTAATCCCAAAACCCGGCAGTTTATGCTTAAAAACCTGCAGAAGGTGGCGTCTTTGTGCGATGGTGTGCGCTGTGATATGGCCATGCTGACACTAAACAAAGTACACCGTGACACCTGGTGGGAATTTATCGGCGGGGATTTGCCAAAAGAAGAATTTTGGTCTGTCGCTTTGCACAAAGTGCGCGAAGAACACCCCGATTTTAAATTTATTGCCGAAGTATACTGGGGCTTGGAATGGGAAATACAGCAAATGGGTTTTGATTACACCTATGACAAGGTGCTTTATGACCGTCTGCGCTTTTCCAATTCCGAGGATATCAAAGCCCATTTGGGCGCGGAGCATTTGTATCAAATGCGCTCTATCCGCTTTACGGCCAACCATGATGAAGAAGAAAGTTTGAAGGCTTTTGGGCGGGAGAAATCTTTGGCCGCCAGTACAATTATTGCCACGCTTCCCGGGGCGCGCATGATTTATTTGTTCCAAATGATGGGGCACCCCGTCCGCGTACCCATACAGTACGAGAAAGATTTTTTCAAAGAAGACGCTCCTATCCGCGCCTATTATGAAAAGCTGCTTAAGATTGCCTCCAAACCGGCTTTTCACGGAGGGCAGTGGTCTTTGACGGAAGCCAGCCCGTGCTGCGGGGACGGCTCCAACCATAATATACTGTGTTGGACATGGAAACAAATGAATACCGCTTCCACCGTCATTATCAATTACAGCGCGGCCCCGGCCAAATGCCTGGTAAAAATAAAAGCTTCCGTCGGGGACGGGAAACAGGTAACGGAGGAATTTTCCGGCGGGAAAACGGATGCCACGCCGCAGCTTAAAGACCAGGGGCTTGAAGTGGATCTAAAGCCTTTTGAAAGTAAAATATTTACTTACGCCATTTAAACAAAGCCCCCGCCGGAAGGCGGGGGCTTTGTTTTTGTCCTGTGTTGCCCATATGGCCACGCGGCACGGCCTTTGCCGGCAAGGGCTTATCCAAAAAAATATTTTTCTTTTCCGTCGTATTTAATACAATATAAGAAAGAAGAAAAGCGGGCGGAAAAAATTCGCTTTTTGCGGCGAATTAATCTATAATATATGTATAACTTACCGCTCGGTAAATAAACGGGGAGTTTATGCGCATCGGGCCGTTTTCGCCGCAGGATACGGTGGTGATTACCACCCTGGGTCTGGAGTTTGCCGTGGCGGTGGCCATGTGCACGGCGGGCGGTTACTGGGCCGACAGACGCTGGGGCACCGCGCCCTGGCTGATGGTGGCCGGCGTATTTTTGGGGTTTGCTTTAGGAATGTATATTGTTATAAAAGAAGCCAAGCGCATGGAGCGCGCCGAAGCCCCGCAAAAGGACGATAAAAAAGATGGAAGTATCTGAAACCATAGCACATCATATTTTGGACCACGATTTCGGCGTGATGCTGGGCACGGTGCATTTGCCCATTACCGCGCATACGCTGACGATGTTCGGCATCAGCCTGGTTTTGCTGTTTGTATGCATCCTTATGTCGCGCACGGGCAAAAGCCTGTTTATGCGCCTAATGCATACGCTGGGCGAAGAATATGTGGCGTTTATGCGCGACGGCATTGTCGTGCCGGGCATGGGCGTAGAAGGCAAACAATTTCTGTCTTATTTCTGCACATTGTTTTTGTTTATTTTATTTTCCAACCTCGCGGGCCTTATCCCGCAAATGAAAACCATTACCTCCAATATCGCCGTTACGGGCGCGCTGGCTTTGTGTTCGGGCGCGCTGATTGTGTATTGCGGCATTAAGTTTCACGGCGGGTGGGGCTTTGTCAAAACCTTTGTGCCCGGCGGTACGCCGTGGTGGCTGGTGCCGCTTATTTTCCCGCTGGAAGTCATCAGTCTGATTATCCGCGTATGCGTGCTGGCCATTCGTTTATTTGCCAATATGCTATCGGGGCACATGGTGCTTTTAAGCCTTTTGCTGATTATTTTTATCATCGGGCAGATGAGCAAAATCGCGGGTGTGGGTTCCGCCGTGCCCGCCATGGGACTGGAAATTTTTATGACCTTGCTGGAGCTGCTGGTGGCGTTTCTGCAGGCGTATGTGTTTACGCTGCTGACGTCTATTTACGCGGGGCTGGTCATACACTCTCATTAATTTAAAAACGCGGGGCTTCCCGCAAAAGGAGAAAATATATGGAACTGGAAGTCTTGAAATACATCGCCGCCGGTATCGGCGCGGGTCTGACCGTTATCGGAGCCGGTTTGGGTTTGGGTAAAATCGGTAATGCCGCCCTGGAAGGCACCGCCCGCCAGCCCGAAGCCGCCAACGCCGTCCGCACGACCATGATCATCATCGCCGCTCTGCTGGAAGGCGCCGCGATGTTGGGTCTGGTTATTTGTCTGTTGACCATGGTCATGTAAGTTTTTTCCGGAAGGGGAAAGCATGGATAAACTGTTAAATCCCGATTTCGGGGTGATGGCGCTGACGGTCGTCAACTTTTTGCTGTTGGTGTGGCTGCTGCATAAATTTGCGTGGAAAAGCCTCATCGGCGCGCTGGAAAAACGCGAACAGCAAATAGAAAACGACAAAGCCGCCGCCGCCAAAGCGCGGCAGGAAGCGCAGCAAATCAAGGTTGAGCTTGACGCCCAGCTGCAGCACATCACCGCCGAAGCCGCCAAAAAGATGCAGGAAGCCGTGGCGTTGGGCAATGCGCAGAAAGAACAGCTGCTGGAGCAAACCCAGCAGCAGGCGCAGCGCCTGCTGGAACAGGCCAAAGCGCAGATTGAGGCGGAAAAGAACAAAGCGCTGGCCGACGTGCGCGACCAGGTGGTCAGCACGGCTTTGCTGGCGGCCGCCAAAATTACGGGCCAGCAAATGAACCAGGCTTCCGCCGAGAAAACGGTGGACGAAGTGTTGCGCGAGGTTAAAAACGCGGGTTCGGCCCGCGCGTAAGACGTTATGAAAAGTGCAGACCGTATTTTAGCCGGGCGTTATGCCCGCGCGTTTGACGCTTTAAGCAAGGACGGAGCGGAGGCTTCGGCGCATTTTGCCGCACTGCGCCAGGCGGCGCAGGCGCTGCGCGGAGCCAAAGCGTATATGGACGACCCCGCCGTACCGTCGGCCGACAAGCTGGCCTTTGCCAAACAGGCCCTGTCCGCCGACAAACGGGTGGAGGGGTTCGTGTCCGCCCTGCTGGAAGCCAAACGGTATTATTTGCTGGATGCGTGCGTGGACGAGGTGGGCGCCCTGCTGGACAGCCGCCTGGGCATTGCGCGCGCCAAAGTGCAGACGGCGTTTGAACTGACGCCGCAGCAAAAGAAAAAAGTGGAAGAAGCGCTGGGGCAGTTTGCCGGCAAGGACATACGGGCTGAATATAAGACGGACCCGTCCCTTTTGGGCGGGCTGTGCGCGCGGCTGGGGGACGTGCTGATAGACGGCACGCTGAAAGGCCGGTTTGAAAAATTACAAGAAGAATTAACCAAATAACGGTGCGATTATGGCAATAAGACCGGAAGAAATAACCAATATTATTAAAGAAAAAATAGAAAAATTTGAGACCAAAGCGGACTTGAGTGAAGTCGGCACCGTCATACAGGTCGGCGACGGCATCGCCCGCGTGTACGGTTTAAACCAGGTCAAAGCCTCCGAGCTGGTGGACTTCGGCAACGGCGTCAAAGGCATGGCCATGAACCTGGAATATGACAACGTCGGCTGCGTGCTGATGGGGTCGGACGATTTGGTGCAGGAAGGCGGCACCGTCAAACGCACGGGCGAAGTGATCAGTATTCCCGTGGGTGACGGCATTATCGGCCGTGTGGTGGACCCGCTGGGCCGCCCGCTGGATGGTAAAGGTGAAATCAAGACGGACAAAAACATGCCGCTGGACATTGTGGCCCCCGGCATCGTGGAACGCCAGCCCGTCAAACAGCCGCTGCAAACCGGCCTGAAAGCCATTGACGCCCTGGTGCCCATCGGCAAAGGCCAGCGCGAGCTGATCATCGGCGACCGCCAGACGGGTAAAACCGCCATTGCGCTGGACGCCATTATCAACCAGAAAAATTTACCGCCGGAGCAGCGCTGCCTGTGCATTTATGTGGCCGTCGGCCAGAAAAACAGTACGGTGGCGCAGGTGGTGCAGACGCTGACGGATTTCGGCGCCATGGAATACACCACCGTCGTGGCCGCCACGGCGGCCGATCCGGCTTCGCTGTTGTACATCGCCCCGTATGCGGGCTGCGCCATTGGCGAATATTTCATGTGGAAAGGCAAAGACGTGCTGATTATTTACGACGATTTGTCCAAGCACGCCCAGGCCTACCGCCAAATGTCTTTGTTGCTGCGCCGTCCGCCCGGCCGCGAAGCCTATCCGGGCGACGTGTTCTATTTGCATTCCCGTTTGCTGGAACGCGCCTGCAAACTTTCCGATGAGAACGGCGGCGGCTCTTTGACCGCCCTGCCCATTATTGAAACGCAGGCCAACGACGTGTCGGCCTATATTCCGACCAACGTCATTTCCATTACCGACGGTCAGATTTACCTGGAAAGCAGCCTCTTTTTAAGCGGCGTCAAGCCGGCTATCAACGTGGGCCTTTCCGTGTCCCGCGTGGGCGGCTCGGCCCAGCGCAAAACCATGCGCAAAGTGGCCGGTACGCTGCGTATTGACATGTCCCAGTACCAGGAGCTGGAAGGCTTTGCGCAGTTCGGCTCCGAGCTGGACAAAGAGTCCCAGCGGCAAATCGCGCGCGGCAAACGCATGAGCGAATTGCTTAAGCAGGACCAATACCAGCCCATGCGCCTGAGCCAGGAAGTGCTGGCCCTGTACGCCGGCGTGCACGGATACACCGACGCCATAGAAGTGGAACAGGTGCGCGAATATGAAAAACAGCTGCTGGCCTGGGCCGACATGCAGAAAAAAGATCTGATGAAAGAGCTGGACGACGCCAAAGAAATGACCGATGATTTGGCCAAAAAATTAGATGCGGCGCTGGACGAGTTTAAAACCGTCTTCCACGCCGCTTAAAGGAGAATGTCCATGGACAGCAAGAAAAAATACCTGGTAACCGGCGGGGCCGGATTTATCGGCAGCAACATTGCCAAAACGCTGGAAGCCCAGGGCCATGAAGTGACGGTCATTGATGACTTTTCCAAAAACGGCCATTTCAAAAACTTAATCGGTTTTAAAGGCGACGTGATTGCGGCGGATTTGTTTAAATACCTGCCGGAAAACGATTATTTTGACGCCATTTTCCACGAAGCGGCCATCACGGATACCACGGTCATGGACCAGAAACAGATGATGGAGCAGAATGTGGAAGCCTTCCGCAATTTGCTGGACTATGCGGCCGAAAACGAAATCCCGAAAGTGATTTACGCTTCTTCGGCGGCCACATACGGCAACGGCGCGGTGCCCATGAAAGAAAGCCAGCCCACGCACCCCGAAAACGTGTACGGGTTTTCCAAAGTCATTGACGACAATGTGGCCCGCCTGTTCAGCCATGACCACCAGGATATGAAAATCATCGGCCTGCGCTATTTCAACGTATTCGGCCCGGGCGAAGATTACAAAGGCAAAATGGCCAGCATGGTCTATCAGCTTTACAACCAGATGAAGGCCGGCCAGCGCCCGCGCGTGTTTAAATACGGTGAGCAAATGCGCGATTTTGTATACGTCAAAGATGTGGTCAAAGCCAATTTGTGCGCGCTGCAGAACGGCAAGGAAACCGCCGTTTACAACTGCGCCACCGGCATTGCCCGCAGTTATAACGACGTCATTAAGTGCCTCAACCACGAACTGGGCACCAACCTGGAGCCGGATTATATAGACAATCCGTATCCGTTCTTCCAAAACAAAACCGAGGCGGATATGAACCTGGCCTGGGAAAAAATCGGCTATAAGCCGGACTTCACGCTGGAAACGGCCATTGCCGACTACGTGAAAATTTTGGAAGAAAGAAACAAATAAGGATTTGGTATGGAATCGCTTCGCGACATACGCCAAAACATCAAGGCCATACGTTCCACGCAGCAGATCATGCAGACGATGAAAATGATTTCCAGCGCGCGCATACGCAAAGCGCAGGAAGCCATGGACAACGCCCGCCCGTTTGCCAAAAAAATGCTGGATATGGTGGCCGATTTAAAACAGGAAGTTTTGGCCCTGCCCGAGCCCGAAGAAGGCAAAGAAAGCTGGGCGTCGCGCTTTTTTGTCAACAAAACCGGCGACAAAAATAAAATCGGCCTGGTCGTCATCACCGGCGACAAAGGCCTGGCCGGTTCTTTCAATGCGGTTATTTTGCGCGCGGCGGTGGCGTTCTTAAAAGAACACCAGGATCAGGAAGTGTCCGTTTTTTGCATAGGCAAAAAAGGGCGCGATTTTATCGGCCGCCTGCGCCATAAGAACATCAAAATCGTGTACAGCAGCGTGGGTATTTTCCCCAAAGTGACTTACGCCCATGCGGAGCTGCTGGGGGAAGCGGTGATGAAAGAGTTTTTTGAACACAATCTTTCCTCCGTGACGCTGATTTACAACGATTTTAAGTCCATGGGCAGCCAGCGGCTGGCGCAGTACGAGATGCTGCCTTTTGAGCTGGACCACGAAGTCAAAAAAGACGACGAAAAAGAGTTCCTGTTTGAACCGGGCGTAAAAGAGATTTTCCGCACGCTGGTGCCGCGCCTGATGAAGGCCAATATGTACCGCGTGCTGTTGGAAAGCCAGGCCGCCAACCTGGCCGCTACCATGAACGCCATGGACGCGGCCAGCAAAAACGCCGGCGAACTGGCCGACGCGCTGGGCGTCAAGCTCAACAAAGTGCGCCAGGCGGGCATCACCAACGAAATTTTGGATATTGTAAACGGGGCCAACGCCCTCAACGGATAAATTAGCAGGGGAAGAAAACATGAATACCGGAAAAGTAAGCCAGGTAATCGGCGCGGCCGTGGACGTACAGTTTGACGCCGCCCATTTGCCGGCTATTGAAAACGCCATTGAAATACAACTTTCCAAAGATAAAGTCATCGTGGCGGAAGTCGCCCAGCAAATGGGCGACGGCATTGTGCGCTGCGTGGCGCTGGAAAGCACCGACGGTCTGCAGCGCGGCGCCGAAGCGCGTGACACGGGCGCACCGCTGAAAGTGCCCGTGGGCGAAGGCTGCCTGGGCAGACTGATGAACGTGCTGGGCCAGCCGCAGGATCACCGCGGCCCCATTGACGCCAAAGCGCATATGCCCATTCACCGTGAGCCTCCTTCCCTGCAGGACCAGAACCCCACGCCGGAACTGTTTGAAACCGGCATTAAAGTGGTGGATCTGATCGCCCCGTACATGAAGGGCGGCAAGGTGGGTCTGTTCGGCGGTGCGGGCGTAGGTAAAACCGTGCTGATTATGGAACTGATTAACAACGTGGCGCGCGAACACCACGGCAGTTCCGTATTCGGAGGGGTGGGCGAAAGAAGCCGCGAAGGCAACGATTTGTGGCTGGAACTGCAGGACACGAAACTCAAAGACGGCAGCTCCGTGCTGGACAAAACGGTGCTGGTCTACGGGCAGATGAACGAACCCCCGGGCTCCCGCGCCAAAGTAGCCCTGACGGCTCTGACACAGGCGGAATATTTCCGCGACGAAAAGGGCCAGGACGTGCTGCTGTTCCTGGACAATATTTTCCGTTTCGTGCTGGCCAACTCCGAAGTGTCCGCCCTGCTGGGCCGTATGCCCTCAGCCGTGGGTTACCAGCCGACGCTGAACACCGAAATCGGCAAACTGCAGGAGCGTATTACCTCCACCAAAAAAGGCGCCATTACCTCCATTCAGGCCGTATATGTGCCGGCCGACGATTTGACCGACCCGGGCGTGGCGGCCACCTTCTCCCACCTGGACGCGACGACGGTGCTTTCCCGCTCGCTGGCCAGCCTGGGCATTTATCCGGCCGTGGACCCGCTGGAGTCCACCTCGCGTATTTTGGATCCGCGCGTCATCGGGGAGGAACATTATAACGTGGCCCAGGAAGTGCGCCGCATCCTGCAGAAATATAAGGACTTGCAGGATATCATCGCCATTCTGGGTATGGACGAACTGTCCGACGAAGACAAAAACACCGTCAACCGCGCGCGCAAAATACAGCGTTTCCTGTCCCAGCCGTTTGCCGTGGGTGAGCAGTTTACGGGCCGCCCGGGCAAATACGTCAAACTGGCCGACACGATTAAATCCTTTAAAGGCATCGTTAATGGCGAGTATGACCATATTCCCGAGTCCTGCTTCTTCATGTGCGGCGGCATAGAAGACGTGCTGGCCAATTACGAAAAGATTAAAGACAACGAATAATTATGCCCAAAACGCTGACTTTAAACCTGATTACCCCGCAGAAGCAGCTCCTGGACGCGCTGCCGGTGCAGTCCGTCGTGTTGCCCGCCGCCGCGGGGGAATTGGGCGTGCTGCCGGGGCATATCCCCATGGTCGTGCAGCTGGATTTCGGTTCCCTGCGCTATAAAAAAGACGGCAAGGAAGAAGAATTTGCCGTGCTGGGCGGATTTGCCGAAATCCTGCGCGACAGTGTTAACATCTTTGCCGAAGGGGCGGACCTGGCCGATGAGATTGACGAAGAAGAAGAAAAGCAGAAAATCAAACGCGCTAAAGAGTCCCTTTCCCGTAAAGACGCCGATATTGACTTTGAACTGGCGGAGCTGGAAATTAAACAGGCCATCGCCCGTATGAAAGTCAAAAAGCGGCATTTGGGATAACAGAAATTGTTATACGGAGAAATCCTTTAAAGCGCAAGATATTTGGTCTTGCGCTTTATTATTGTCTGTCACGGGAATATGCCGCATAAAAGTTTGGCCGCTGCTGGCGGCCGGGAGATGGAATAAATATTTTTCCCGCCAAAAGCCGTACCTGCTGTGCTGTCTGCAGGTGCCGTTTTTTGTTTGAATTTTCTGCTTTAAAACCTCCTATGCCTTGACCCGTTTTTTTTTTTTGATACCCTATACATGGCCGGAATAAAAAGTTGTTGTCGTTTATTTTAGGCCGTTTAGACCGCCATACAGAGGTATCAAATGAAAAAAGGTTTTACCCTGATAGAATTGTTAGTGGTGGTGCTTATTATTGGCATATTGGCCGCCGTTGCTTTTCCGCAATATGATGCGGCGGTGGCAAAGTCCCGCTATACGCAGCTGGTAACCGCCGGGAGGGCGCTATACCAGGCGCAGGAGCGTTATAAAATGGCCAACGGGGAATATTCCCATTCCTTGGATGGGCTGGACATCCGGCTGCCAGGGGAAGACAGGGGCTCTTATTCAGCCGGGGAAGGGTTTATGTGCGAAATCGGGATAAGCCCGTCCAATAATGTGGTGTCCCAATTAGGCTGCAGCATGCGCAGCCGCGGCTACGGATATGCCATTTTCCCGCTGTCGGGCCGGAGTGCCTGTCTGGCCTACGATGGGAACAAAACCGGGGAAAGGCTGTGCCGCTCTTTAACGGGGCAGGCAGGAGCCTCTTCTTGTGACGGGGAATGCCTGCTTTTTTACTTTGATGAATAGAATACGCGGCGGATGCTATTGCAGCCGGTAAAGCTCCAGCGCGTTTTGGGTGGTGATTTCGGCCAGTTTTTCCACGGGCATATTTAAGTAGTCCGCCACCCACTGTGCAATCAGCGGGATATTGGAGGGGTCGTTGCGCGTGCCGCGTTTGCCCTGCGGGGAAAGGTACGGGCAGTCCGTTTCCAGCACCAGTTTGTCCGCGCCGGCTTTTTTGACGGCTTCGCGGATATACTCGTTTTTTTTATAGGTAAAACACCCGTTTATCCCCAGCAAAAGGCCATGATCCAGCGCCTGTTTGGCTTCTTCGTAGCGGGCGGAAAAACAGTGCAGTACGCCTGGGTAATTGCCCGGTGCGGGTTTCCAGGCGTGTTTGAGCAAAGAAAACGTTTGTTCGTACGGCTCATAATCTTCCGCTTCGCGCCGCACATGCAGCACAATGGGCTTTTGCAGCTCGCCGGCCAGCGCCAGCATTTCTTCAAAGACGCGCAGCTGCACCTCTTTGGGGCAGGCCTGCAGATAGGCATAGTCCAGGCCGATTTCCCCCACCGCCGCGGCATGCGGATTTTTAAAAAGTTCTGGCAGTTTCTCCCGCGCGGATGCGTCATACGTCTGCGCCACCTGCGGGTGCACGCCCAGCACGGCGGCGGTCTGCACGGGGTATTGGGCGCACAGGGCCAGCGCCGG
The DNA here is from genome assembly GCA_949296525.1 of uncultured bacterium. GTDB lineage: Bacteria > Elusimicrobiota > Elusimicrobia > Elusimicrobiales > Elusimicrobiaceae > Avelusimicrobium. Next base: position 77,296 of record CASFOP010000002.1, read on the forward strand.
CTCCCATTCCTCTTTTTCGCAGGCTATTTCTATAAATTTATATACGCCGCTTTCAAAGACGCGCGCGATAACTTCCCGGCGGTCTGCGTCAAAGGCTTCGTCATTAATGTGTGCGTGCGAGTCAATAAATTCCATATATATATTTTATCTTTTTTGGCGGCGGACTTTGAACGGGTTTGCAGCCCGAAAAACATAAAGGCTTGTTCTAATCCAAAAACTTTCTTGTCCTTTGTTGTTCCTCTTTCTATACTGCTGTAAAGAGGGATTTTTGACGGGGGAATGCGGCGCGGCCTGCGTTCAAAATTAGCAATCTAAAAAAGGGGTTGACAAAAATAAAATAATTGTTTACAATATTAGCAGGCAAAAAGAAAGAGTGCTAAAATAAAACCGGAAGTTTAGACGGAAGCGGACGGAAAATATGAGAATATTAAAACCGGAAGTGGCCAAAGAAAGAAAAGAGAAAATCCTGCGCTGGGTGGTGCAGCAGTTTGTGGAAAACCGCCGCCCCGTGGGCTCACAGCTCATTGCGTCCAGCGCGCTGAAAGATATTTCCAGCGCCACCATCCGCAATATTATGAAAGATTTGGAAGAGGAAGGATACCTCTACCAGCCGCACACTTCCGGCGGCCGCATTCCGACCGATAAAGCTTACCGCTATTATGTGGACTATTTAACCGGCGTGCAGCGCATGGCCGCCCAGGAACGCGAGCGTATTGAAAAACAATATGACGAGCGCGTCGGCGAGCTGGATAATGTGATGCTGCAGACCTCGCGCCTGCTGGCGCGGCTGTCCGGCGCGGCGGGCTTTGTGTATGCAGGAAACACCGACGAACAGGTGGTGCGCCGGCTAGACTTTTTGCCCGTTGGGCCCGGGCTAATTTTGGCTGTGCTGGTTACCGAATCGGGCACCGTGCGGCACTGGCCCGTGCGCCTGGGGTATGATTTGGCCCCTGCCAAGCTGCGCCTTTTAAGCAATTTGATTAATCAGGAAATAGAAGGCCTGACGCTGAAAGAAGCGCAAAAATTTTTGTGGCAGTACATAGAATCCGGCCACCGCGAAATAGCCGACGTGGCGGATTTGGCCGTGCAGGTGCTTAAAGACATGCAGAAGCCGCAGACCTCCGAGGACGAACTCTATGTGGCCGGTATCGGGCATATGTTGGAAAACACCGAAGAGGCCGATTATGAAGACCTCAAACAAATGCTGCGCGTGGTGGAAGAGCGGCAGCGGCTGTCGGGTCTGCTGGCCGAAAAAATGGAAGATTTGCGCCGCAGCGGCAAACAGGTGGCCGTCAGTATCGGCAGCGAGAACGAAATGAAAGAGCTGCAAAACGTCAGCATCGTTTCGTCGGCTTACCGCGTGGGGGACAAAACGGTGGGCATGCTGGGCATTATCGGCCCTAAACATATGCAGTACACCAAAATAATGTCTTTGGTTAAATTTATGGGGGACTTGCTGGAAGGCAGCATCAGCGCGTGGAACGCACTGCCGGAAAAGGAAGACGACTATGAGTAAGAAACATCACAAACACGAAGACGGCTTGACCGAACAGGAAGAGCAGGATTTGCCGGCCGATTATGAGCCGGAAATAGAAACCGGCGCCGCTGAATCGGCCGAAGAAGAACCGGCCCCGCAGCCGCAAACGCCCGATTATTATGAAAAGTATGTGCGTTTAAGCGCGGATTTTGAAAACTTCCGTAAACGCACCGAGCGCGAAAAAGCGGCCCTGCTGGCTTACGGCAAAAAAGATTTTGTGGAAAAACTGCTGCCCGCCTATGAAGTGCTTTTGCGCCAGCAAAGCAAAATGCAAAAAGAAACGGCGGACAAAAAACTGTCGGGGGAAATGAAAAGCCTTTTGGACGGCCTGAATATGGTGCTGGGGGAGATGGACAAAGCCTTTAAGGCCGAAGGTATACAACGCCTGGACTGTGTGGGCAAACCTTATGATGCGCAGACGGCGGAAGCCATAGCGGTGATTCCGGCCAAGCCGGAGCAGGACGGCGTGGTGCTGGAAGAAGTGCAAATGGGATTTATGATGGACGGAAAAATATTGCGTCCGGCCCGGGTAGTGGTCGGAAAAGCGGAGGAAGAAGCAAACAAAGAAGAAAAAAGCAGTAAATAGCAGTATCAAATTTAATTCATTTTTACGGTAAGGAGAAATAACATATGGCTAAAATTATTGGTATTGACTTGGGTACGTCCAACACCGCTGCAGCGGTGATGGAAGGCGGACGCGGCACGATTATCCCGTCTGCCGAAGGCAGCTCCATCGGCGGTAAAGCCTTCCCGTCTTATGTGGCTTTCACCAAAGACGGCCAGCGCCTGGTGGGGGAACCGGCGCGCCGGCAGGCCATCGCCAACCCGGAAGGCACGGTCACCGCGTTTAAACGCAAAATGGGGGAAAATTACAAATATAATCTGCGCGGGCAGGAATTTACGCCCCAGCAGCTGTCGGCTTTCGTTTTGCAGAAAGTGAAAAAAGACGCGGAAGCCTTCCTGGGTGAACCGGTGGAAAAAGCCGTTATCACCGTGCCCGCTTATTTTAACGACAACCAGCGCCAGGCCACCAAAGACGCAGGGCGCATCGCGGGGCTGGAAGTGGTGCGCCTCGTGAACGAGCCGACCGCGGCCGCTTTGGCCTTCGGTATTGATAAAGCCGGCAAAGAACAGAAAATTCTGGTCTTTGACTTGGGCGGCGGTACGCTGGATGTAACCATTATGGAAATGGGCAAAGAAGGCACCTTTGACGTGCTTTCCACCTCTGGCGATACGCAGCTGGGCGGTACGGATATGGACAACGCCATCATCGCGTGGATGGTGGACGAATTTAAAAAGAGCACGGGCATTGACCTCTCGCAGGACAAACAGGCCCAGCAGCGTCTGAAAGAAGCGGCCGAAAAAGCCAAGATTGAACTGTCCACCACCATGGAAACGGACATCAACCTGCCCTTTATCAGCGCAGACAGCACCGGCCCCAAACATCTGGAGCTTAAACTTTCCCGCGCCAAACTGGAAAGCCTGGTGGACAGCATTGTCAAACGCTGCGGCAAATCCATTGACCAGGCCATTTCCGACGCGAAACTTTCCGCCTCGCAGATTGACCGCATTATTCTGGTCGGCGGCCCGACCCGCATGCCGATTGTGCAGAAATATGTGGAAGACCATGTGGGCAAGAAAATTGAACGCGGCATTGACCCGATGGAATGCGTGGCTATCGGCGCGTCCGTACAGGCCGGCATTTTGACCGGTGAAGTCAAAGACGTGCTGCTCTTGGACGTGACCCCGCTGTCTTTGGGTCTGGAAACCCTGGGCGGCGTGTGCACGCGCCTGATTGAGCGCAACACCACCATTCCGGTGCGCAAAACGCAGATCTTCTCCACCGCGTCGGACAATCAGCCGGCGGTGACGATCAACGTGCTGCAGGGCGAACGCCCCATGGCCAAAGACAATGTGCCCCTGGGCAAATTTGACCTGGACGGCATCCCGCCCGCTCCGCGCGGCGTACCGCAGATTGAAGTGACGTTTGATATTGACGCCAACGGTATTTTGAACGTGTCCGCCAAGGACCTCGGCACCAACAAAGAACAGCATATCACCATCAGCTCGCCGAACAAACTCAGCGACGCCGAAGTGGAAAAGTTCGTCAAAGACGCCGAGAAATTCGCCGAAGAAGACAAAAAGCATAAAGAGTTCGTGGAAGCCAAAAACGAAGGCGACAGCGTGCTCTATCAGACCGAAAAGGCCCTGAAAGACTACGGCGACAAAGTGTCCCAGGACGACCGCCTGGCCATTGACCGGGCTTTGAACGACCTGCGCGATGCGTTAAAGACCGACGATGCGGCCAAAATCCGCTCCGCCAAAGACGCGGCTCTGCAGGCCAGCCAGAAGCTGGGTGAAGCGATGTACAAATCCCAGCAGCAGGCCCAGGCCGGTGCGGCGGGCGCCCAGGCGGGTGCCGCCGGAGCCCAGCCGGGCCCGGATGCGGCCCAGCAGGCGGCCGGAGCCGGTAACGGAGGCAAAGACGACGTCGTGGAAGCCGAAGTTGTGGACAAATAAATCCTAAAATTGCCAAAAACTCCCCGGGTAAACCCCGGGGAGTTTTTATTTGGAAACTTTTTGATTAGAAGATATAAAGGCGTCTGCTAGAAGGGCCTTTTCCCGGAAGCTTTTCCTTTTCCGAGCAAAATATTTGCCGCGCATATCTGCGCTTCTTTGGCGGGGCTAAACAGCAATAGCCGCGCCGTCAGCGAAGGAATATTCTCTGCACCAAAGGGGCTGCCAAAGCTGATAAACATGCTTTGAGGGTATTGGGCGGCATAGTGTGCCAGCTGCGCCCGTTGAGTATCAGACAAATTGATATGTCCTTTAAAAGCCTTGTAATTGGAAAATGAAACCGCCGCCAGCGCGTCGGCTGTTTCTCCGGCTTTTTTAATATGTATGCCGGCTGCTTGCAGCGTGTTTAAAAAATCCCGCGCGGCGAAATTTTCTTCGTTTCCCAATTCCATGTAAGCTACGCTTTGGCCTTTTTTTAACGCCGGCGGGCGGCCCTGCCAAACGGCGCAGGACGCGGCATAGCGCGCATTAAACTCCGCGGCGGAAAGACCTGTTTTGGGAGCCGCCGGCAGAGAGCGTTCCGCCCGGGCCAGCAGGCGTGCCGAAACAGACACCCAGTTTTCCGGCAGGGTTTGTGTTTGCAAAAAGTCGGACAGCGCGACGGAATCTTCCGCTGACAGTAAAATATGCACGCCCGCATGCAAAGCCGCCAGTGCGGCCTGTTTTTCATCGCCCAGCGCTTTCATGCACAAAGCGTCGGTAAACACCAGTTTCCCAAAACCCATTTCCCGCTTCAGCAAATCCGTAATGACCGCACGGGAAAAAGACGCGGGGTGGTCTTTGTCTACGGCTTCAAAAAGTAGGTGTCCGGCCATTACGCTGTCCGCATACGGCAGGGCCTCGTGGAAAGGGATTAATTCCTTTTGTTTCAGCTCCTGCAAGCTCTGGTGCAGGACGGGCAAAGCCAGGTGCGAATCGGTTTTTGTGCGTCCGTGCCCGGGGAAGTGTTTGATGCTGTTTAATACGCCGCCGTCATGCAGGCCGCGGCATAAAGCCGCGCCCAAACGGCCCACGGCATGCGGGTCGGCGCCGAAAGAGCGCGTATTGACGATGGGATTTTGCGGCTCGTCACACAAATCCAATACCGGGGCGAACACCCAGTCTATGCCCATGCTTTTGGCTTCGCGGGCCAGCGTCAGGCCTTTTTGGTAAGCGGCTTCTTCCGTTCCGTTGGCGCCGACGGCCAGATTGGACAGCACCCAGTCCGTCCCTTCTATCCAGCGGCCCAGGCCGTCCTCATAATCGGCGCACATAAACACATGTTTTAACGGAGAGGCCGCTTTTAAATCCGCAATCAGTTCGCCTACGCTTTCGCGCGTGCCGCCGTATATGCAGAAACCGCCCGCGCCGCGCCGCGCCATTTCCAGCGCGTCTTCTTTGCGGCTTTTGCCAAACCAAAACCCGGGAAAAATCAGTCTGTTTATATTCATAAAGTAATGCTCCCCAATATGCCGTTTTTCCGTGCGCCCGTGGCCCGCGCGCAATGATTTGTTTTGCCCTGCAGAGCCCGCCAGGCCATCAGGGCAAAAGCGGCGGCCTCTTTGGCCTGCGGGTCTATGCCCGCCCGGGCGGACGTGATAACGGGCAAACCTGTTAAGCGTTTTAAATTTTCCAGCAGGGTTTTGTTATAAGCGCCGCCGCCGGAGACGATAATTTGCCGGCGCAGCGGCGCGGGCACGAAATTTTCCAACGCGTCCGCCACGCAGGAAGCGGTCAATAAATTTAAGGTAGCCAGCAAATCCGCCGGATTTTTGATACGGGAAAAATAATGTTCCAGGTAAGCCTCCCCGAAATCGTTTTTATCCAGACTTTTGGGCGGTTTTTGGCGGAAGTATTTTTGGGCCAGTAGTTTTTTGACGAGTATTTCATCGGCACGGCCGCGCGCGGCCAGCGCGCCGTTTTTATCAAAGGGACGGCGGACAAAACGCACGCAGGCCAGGTCCATCAGCGTATTGGCCGGGCCGCAGTCAAAGCCAAAGGTTTTTACCTTTTTTCCGACAACGGAAATATTGGCGATGCCGCCTAAATTCAGCAAAATTTTTGGCGCACCCTTGCCGAATATATATTCGTCAAAAAACGGAATCAGCGGCGCGCCCTGTCCGCCCAGCGCGATGTCTTTTTCGCGGAAGCGGCTGACGACGGGCCGCCCCAGCAGGTCCGCCAGAAAAGAGGGCTCTCCGATTTGCAGGGTGTTGGGCACTTTGTCCGCCGGCCCATGATAGACGGTTTGGCCGTGGCAGCCCGCACAAAGGATATCTGCCGGATTCCAGCCGTTTTGTTTTAAAAACAGTTTTACTTTTTGGGCATACAGCCGGCCCAGTTCAAAATGCAGGGCCGACAGTTCCGGCGCGCGCAAATCTTTGGCGTGCAGCAGGCGGCTGCGCAGGACGGCGGGATAGGCGTAATTTTTAAAGGCCGCTATTTTAAACGGCTCCGGCCGTATGGCGCAGATGGTCAACCCGTCGCAGCTGGTGCCGCTCATCAGCCCCAACACCAGGCCCGTTTTTTTATTTTTCACGCAGCGCCTCCGCCAGAAAACCTTTGTGTTTTTTCAGCCGTTTCTCGGCCTGCGCCCGCGTGCAGTTTTTTATATGCATGACAATGGCGGTTTTGACGTTTTGGTCCGATTCCTGCAACAGTTTCTCCGCCGTTTGCTCATCGGCCCCTGATACGGCGCGTATTAAACGCAGGGCGCGGCGCACGAGTTTTTGATTGGTGGGGCGTACGTCCACCATCAGGTTTTGATATACTTTCCCCGCGCGCGCCATAGCGCCGGTGGTGATGGCGTTTAGGGCCATTTTGGTGGCGCTGCCGGCTTTCATGCGCGTGGAACCGTTTAAGGCTTCCGGCCCCGTGGGCAGGTAAATAAAAATGTCCGCGTGCGAAGCATCGGCTTTTTTGTTACAGGCCATCAGCGCGGTATGGCAGCCGGCTTTTTGGGCCGCTTTCAGTGCCCCGAGCACATACGGCGTAATGCCGCTGGCGGTCAGTCCGATGACAAAGTCTTTTTTGGACGCCAGCCGCAAAATATCTCTGCCGCCCTGTCCGGCGTCGTCTTCGGCTCCTTCTTTGGCGCGGAACATGGCTTCTTTCCCACCAGCGATCAGCCCGATGATTTGTTCCGGTTCCGTGCCGAACGTGGGTACGCATTCAGCCGCCTCCAGCACGCCCAGCCGCCCGCTGGTGCCGGCTCCTATGAAAATAATTTTATGCCCCGCCAGAAAGGTTTTGGCGGCCAAATCAACGGCTTTGGCAATGGCGGGGCCGGCTTTCTGTACGGCGCGCGCGGCATTAAAATCTTCAGCGTTTATCATACGGACAATCTGCCGCGGGGAGGAAACGTCCAGTTTTTTTGTACGGGGATTAACGGTTTCGGTGGGAATTAAGTTTTCTTTTTTCATTGGAGTCAGCCTCCGAAATAAATTCTAATACTTGCGAAAAGCCTTTTCCGTTTCTTCTATGGATTTGATTTTAAACGTCAGCGGAATGACAGCCAGCGTACACAGGCTGACGGCCGCCGTTAAAATGAAATAATGCCGATACCCCAGCATCATTTGCCATTTGCCCGACAGCATGGACGGTACCATCATGCCCAGGGCCATAATGCCCGTGGATATTGCATAATGCGATGTTTTATATTTTCCCTGCGACACATACATAATAAATACGGAAAATGCCATCAGCGCCAGTCCGTTGCCGAAATGTTCCAGCGTAATCAGCAAAGCGGTGGCTGCCAGGCCGGGGTGTACATAGGCCATATAAATATAAAACAGGTTGGGCAGGACTAAAATAAACGCAAAGGGCCAAATGCATTTTTTAAATCCGTACCGCCCCAGCAGCCAGCCGCCGGCCCAATTGCCCGCAATGACGGCCCCCAGCCCCAGTGTGCCTTTAATCAGCCCGTACGTTTGCACGGACAGGCCCATAGCTCCTTCTTCTGCACCGCGCAACAAAAACAAAGGCACAATTTTTTCCAAAAGGGCGTCGCCCAGGCGGTAAAACAAAATAAAAAGCAGGATGTAGAGAATATTTTTTTGGGTGAAATAGGTTTTAAAGGCATCTGCCCAGGTGTTTTGCCCTTTTGCGGCGGCGGGGCCGTCCGCGGCGGGTTTGGGCAATATAAACCGATGCCACAGCGCGCCAGCGGCAAACAGAAGCGCCAAAAACAGAAACATCAGTGACCAGTTATACGGCCATTTTACGGCGCCCCAGTCCTTTGCCAAAGCGCCGGTAACGGCCACCAAAATCCCGCTGCCAAATATCATGGCCAACCGGTAGAAAATCGTGCGTATGCCGACAAAATAACCCTGCTGCGGCGTGCTTAAAGCCAGCAGGTAATAGCCGTCCGTGGCGATATCCAGCGTGGCCGACACAAATGCGCCTGCCAAAAACCCGAATAAAGATAACGAGAAAAAGGTTAAATTATTGGCGGCCTGTGCATGGGCAAAAGCGTTCCAGACGTTCAGCGCGGCCAGCAGCAGGAACACCGCCGCCATGGCGGTCTGCATGCCCAGCAGCCAGCGGCGTTTGGTGCTTTTTCCGTCCACCAGCGGGCTCCACAGCATTTTCAGCGTCCAGGGCAGGTACAGCCAGCCCGTCCAAAACGCAATTTGGTCGTTAGCAAAGCCCAGGTCGGCATACAGCACCACGGAAACGGTGTTAATGATAATATACGGCAACCCTTCCAAAAAATACAGGGAGGGTATATAAGCCCACGGAGAAGGCGCCTTCATAAATGCTCCTATTTAAAAGGCAAACGTCCGGCCAGCAGATCGGCAAACGGCTTGGTGGGCTCACTGCGCTCCAAAATCATTTTGATAATGGAGGTCAGCGGCACGGCCAGCAGCGCGCCTATAACGCCCCAGACCAAAGCCCAAAAGATTAACGAGGCAATCACCACGATGGGGTTTAAATCCATGCCTTTCCCCAGCCACTTGGTTTCCAAAATATTGCCCACCACAAAGTGCGTGGCAGAGAGCAGGGAAATTGCCAAAATCATGCGCCAGTCAAAGCCGTACTGCAAAAACAGCACTGGCACCGGAAGAATGGTGGCGATAAACGGCCCGATGTTTGGAATAAAATTCAGCACAAAAGTAAGGACGGCAAACATGGACGCCAGCTCCGTACCGACCAAAGACAAAATCAGCCACGTCAGCAAGGCTGCCAGGAGGGACACAAATATTTTGACGATTAAATAATAGGAAATTTGTCTTTCTATGTTGGAGACCAGCGCGTTTTTTTCATCTCCCGTTGCGCGTCCCATAAACAGGAAAATCAAAAACAGCGAAATCAGCGTCAGGTTGGAAATGAAAGACACCACCCCGCCTCCCATCGTGCGCAGCACATTGAATACGGGCAGGCGGTTTAAGGCGTCGGCCAAAAATTCCGAATTGGTTTTTATGCCGAACTTTTGTGCGGTTTCCAGGGCCCAGGCGACGGTGTCGTTGAGTTTTTCCGCATAAATATTGGCCCCGTTGACGAAGGAAGAAATGGAATTGCTGATAAATACCACCGATAAGGCCGCCAACCCCAAAAACAGCAAAATCCCTACCAGAAAGCCCAGCAGATGCGGCACCTTCCAGTGTTTTTTCATCCAGTCGGCAATCGTGTTGAGCACAATAGACAGAAACAACGCAATGACAAACGGCATCAATACGGCTTTGGCGTAGACCAAAATCCAGGTCATGGCTGTGCCGGCCAAAATCAACAGGCAGGCATTGTTAATCGGCGCATAGGCCGAAGAAGCGGTGGGTTTAAACATAAATACTCCTAACCGTGACGGATTAAATAGTGAAACAGCTTTTCTTTAATATTAGTAAAAAAAACTTCCTGCTACAATATATGCCCATAAAATACCGGGGAATGTCCGTGGCGCGAAAATCACAGTTTTACTTTATGGAAATATGTTATACTTTTTAAGTAGGAGAATTTATCAAAAACAAAAAGGAGTGAGGAGTAATACATGAAGAAAAGCTTGGCATTGGTATTTGGTGCTCTTTTCCTGTTCAGTATGGCTCAGGCCGCGGTGACGGTTCAACGGGGAAATTCAACCACCAAATATGAAAATGGCAGCACGGTCCGCGTAAACGCAGAAGAGGACACGGTTGTCAATTACAACGGTGTAGAGATTTTTGTTCCCGCGGGGGAAGTTGTGGTTATTGCGCAAAGCAATGACGGCTCCGTCCTGATCAGCGGCAATAATATGACCGGCGTAACCGTAAACGGCAATGTGGTCAGCTCTTCGGGCCGCGCTGTGGTGGCGGTGTCCGGTTCCACGCTGTCGGTGCGCACGGGTACTGTTACCGTCAACAACCAAACGGTAACGATGGGCTCTTCGGTTTCCGTAGAGGGGGCCACTCCTGCAGCAACAGCAGATATGTCCGTGCCGGCGGTGGTGTCTTCCGCTGAAATGGCCAATAACAGCACTGCGATGCAGCAAGTCGCTCAAAACGTGGAAGAAACGCTTAGCCCTTCTTCGCCGCGCTAATTAAGGAGAGATAAACACGCATGAAAAAGATAGCGATTTTATTCTTGACGGTTTTAATGGCGTGGCCTGTGGCGGCGTCCGCTTCCCCGGTCACCTTCAGCGTATCTGAAGATTTCAGCTATGATGACAACATCTACTTGACTGACGGAGATGAAACCGATTCTTTCATCAGCGCCACCAATGTGGGTGCCCAATACAAGGCCAATATCCCGGGCAGCGGGCTGGAATTGTCCGCCAACGGGCTGGTGGGCTACAACGCCTATACCGAAGACAGCTCCACCAACAACTTCTGGAATGCGGCCGGCAGCGTGCAGCTGAAAAACAGCTGGCTCAATGTCGGGGATAATTTTATTTACACCTCCGATCCGGCCAACAGCGCGCTGACCGAACGTGCCGAACGTATCCAGAATATCGGCTATGTGTCTTTTAAGACTTCTTCCGAAAAGAAATTCGGCGTGGGCATCAGTGCAGACGATGTGTTTGACCGCTATATGAAATCCGAATGGAGCTATTTGAACCGCAACCGTGTCAACCTGGGCGCGCAGTTGTATTACAATGTGTCTCCGAAAACGAATTTCTTTGCCGAATATACGTATTCCGATATTAACTATCAGGACAACAAAGAAAACGAATCCACCGGTAACAGCGTAGGTTTGGGTGTGAACGGTCAGCTGGCTTCCAAGCTCAGCGGTACGGCCAAAATCACCTACGATATGCGCGATTATGATGAGAGCATCGCCGGGGTGGATAGCTATAATGACCTGGTAGGCTACTATGTGGCGTTGGAATGGCAGCCGACCGCGCGCAATACGGTCCGCCTGTCCGGCCAGCGCAGAATGGAAGAAACCCTGTATGGCAATAACCGCTATTTTGCTGATACGCTGGTTTCGTTGTACGCTTCCCAGAAGATTTATGACAAGTGGACCGCTTCATTGACCCTGTCCTGGGAAGATATGGACTATGCCTATGAATACCAGGGTGAAAAACGCAATGACGGCGTATATACCATCCGCCCGGAAGTGGATTACCAGTTTAAGGACTGGCTGTCCGCCGGTGTTTGGTACCAGTGGCGCAACCGCGATTCCAATACGGAAGGCTATGATTATGACAGCAACAAAGCCGGTGTATTTGTGAAGGCTTTGTTCTAATCCGTTGTTGGAAATGATTTGAAAACCCCGCCCGGAAGGGCGGGGTTTTGTCGTATATATAGTAAAATCGCGGAATATGGACATATCTTTAATGAGCAGAATGGCAAAACTAAAAAACGCACACAAACAACACCATGACGGCAACACAAAAGGCAATATTTCGGCAGAAAATAGGGGTGCCTTTCTGAAAGACAGGGCATTTATGCCAATGGGACAGACCGGGGGCACGGTGAAGTTTTTGGGTGCTATCTGTTTATGTTTGGGCCGCCAACAAGAGAAAAGCCTAAAAGCCTTTGGGGTTTAGGCAACGACGGATTTCCGTTAAAATGTTGTTAAAAACCGGCGTCTGCTCCCAAAGACGGTATTTACAGCAATGAAAAACCGCCTTGTTCGGAGGCGGTTTCTAATGAAGAGGGATGATTCTTTTAGGCGTTCTTAATACTTAAAGACCCAAACCTGATACGGCGGCATTTGAGCCGCTTTTTTGCGCCCGAACATCGTTTTGTACTTCTTTTCCAACAAGGCGGGCGGCAGGGGCTGTGGCGTTTCGGAAGCGTTGATCAAAACCGTGTAATGTTTGTTTTGATACTGCCAGCTGCGTCCGAAAAGCATAGGGGAGAACTCCGCCGGGTTTGGTGCCCCGGTGCCGTTTTCCAATACGGGCTTGAACTTGTTCAGCTCTTTAGTAACGGCGGCCAGGCGTTTCCAGCAATCCGGCCGGGCCTGCGGCAGCGGTTTCCCCTGGGTGGTAAAGATAAAGTAAAAAAGTCCGTCCGCCCCGTTTACAATGGCATGATAAGACATAAATCGCATTTCTTCTTCCGTGGGAAAGCGCCCTATGCGGTTTTCGTCAGGGCGGTATTGTTTGTATTCTTTCCAGTCAAAAGCCTGTACTACGCCCCACAGCGGGTTTTTGCCGGCATGCATGTCCACCATGCCGCGGCGGGCCAGGGCCAATTGATCTCCAAAAGAAGTCAGCGGCAAATGCGGTACGGGATACCAATCCACCATTAAAATATCCGGCAAATCGTAAAAAGGCGTATCCGTTTTGCCTTGTCCGATGACCAATGCCGTGTCATGTGCGGGAAAGGCGGCTTTGGTTTTGTTGTATGTTTCTAAAACACGCGCGCGCGGCCAGCGGGCCACGTCCGGTTCGTCTACCAAATACCAGGCTAAAACCGGCCAGTTTTGGGCTTGTTTTTCGTAGGAAGAGCCGATGATTTTGTTGGGATAGAACACTACCTGCAGCCCCTGTTTTTGCGCTTCGGCTGCCAGCGAGGACAGCGTTTCCGGGTCGGTTTTATAAGTTTGTATGCAGGAAAACCCCGCTTTTTTAACGGTTTTTAGGTCGGCGGGATTATCCACCCCGTATATACACAGCGGGAAAGGCGCGGCCTGCCCCACCGCCGCAGCAATAGAAAACAAAAGAGAAAAACATAGTTTATTGTGCCACATGTGAATCCTTAATAAAGGCCCGCAGGCCCGTTTTGAGCAGAATGTCCAAATCCATCAGGAAGGATCTGTTTTTAATATACCAAACATCGTAAGAAAAACGCATAAAAGCACCGTCAAATGCGCGGGGTTCAAAGTTTTCTGGGGTGTTGTTTTTAAAGTTGACATATGTAAGTGGGGCTTTAAAATTGAGCTGTGCCCAGCCGGTAATGCCCGGCTTTACCACTGTGCGGATGGAATGGTTGGGGATGTATTTGTTTAAAAAAGTATATTCATCGTTCCAAATGGGTCTTGGCCCCACAAAAGACAAATCCCCCCGCAACACATTATAAATTTGCGGGATTTCATCCAGCCGGAAACGCCGCCAAATATGGCCCGTCCGCGTGATTTGTTCGTGGTCGGACTCCTGACCCTTTTGGCGGATAGTGCGGAATTTATAGACGGTAATGGTTTTGCCCATGTATCCGGCTCTCTTTTGATGGTAAACAGGTTTTTCTTTATCTACCCATTTAATCAGCAGCCAAATAACGGCCCCCGCCGGCAGCAGGAAAGGAAGCAGGCATAGGGCAAGCGCAATGTCCAAACAGCGTTTCAGCATGTCGTACATGGCATCTCCGGGGCGGCGCCCTATGCCGCGCAGCAGCCACATGGCGTCATTGATGCTTTCGCGGGAGACGCGGCGGAAAAACTGTTCAAACACATTAAAGTCCGTATCTACGCAGACACCCTTGGAAATAAACTTTTTTGAAACAATGTCCCAGGCCTGCGGGTGTTCGGTAAACAGTTTGCTGGCTACGACCACGATATCCAGATTATGCGTGGCATAAGAAGCAGATTCCTGCGGGATGCCTCCTTCCCTCACGGAAAACCCCTTGGACAGGCGGGCCTCCCTGCGTATTTCATCCAGCGTTTCGCTGTTACCGAACAGAAGGAGGGTTGTTTTGGCAAAATCCAGTTTAAAATAAGCCCGGCGCACCCAATATACATACAGGAAATAGATGGCCAGTACCGCCAACAAAATGGCCTTGGGTGTTACAAGCGGCAGCCGTGCCGATAGAAAATATAGAAAAGCTGCAGACAGAGTAGTACTGATGACAAAGGCCACGCCAAGGCTTTTGTAGTTGGCATTTTGTTTGCGCAGTGCTTTGATATCGTAAAAAGAAAAAAGCCACAGGACAAAAGTGACCAAAATAAAAACAAACGCAAATACCTTGCAGTTGTTGAAATAGGTAAAGAGGCTGATTTCCCACCGGCGTACCGAGACGGCTATGAAAAGGATAATAAAAAAGGCGCAAAAATCCAAAAAGAAAAACAGTTTCTTATTCATGCGCGCTCTCCTGCCATATTTCTTTTAATCCTTCTTCCAAAGATACGGAAGGGGTATAGCCCAGTGCGCGGATTTTGGAAATATCGGCGGAAGAAAGTTTTACGTCTCCGTCGCGTTTGGGGCGAAATACGCGGCCCAGTCTACGGCCGGATACTTTTTCTACCAGTTCCGCCAGTTCCAGCAGGCTGCAGGTTTGACCGCGGGCCACATTGTAGCATTCGCCGGGGGCGGCTTTCCGCGCGGCCAGCAAATTGGCCTGTACTACGTCCCGCACATGGACAAAGTCCCGGCTTTGGAGGCCGTCCCAATCTATACCCAGGGGTTTGTTATGTGCGGCCAAACTCATAAATTTGGCAATGACTGCGGCGTAAGGGGAATCCGGATTTTGCCCGGGGCCAAATATATTGAAATAAATTAAAGAAACGGTTTCCAACCCATATACGCGGGTGTACATTTGGCACATTTCCAAGCCTTGCAGCTTGGACAGGGCATAAGGGGACTGGCAATCCCGCGCGGCCGTTTCCCGGTAAGGCAGATCCGGCCCGTTGCCGTATATGGCGCTGGAACAGGCGAATACCACGCGTTTGACATGGCATTGACGGGCACATTCCAACACATGGGCTGTCCCCTGGGTGTTAATGGCAAAGGTATCCAGGGGCTGCATCACAGACTGCGGCACCGATACCAACGCCGCATGGTGCAATACATAGTCCGCTCCGGCCATTGCTTCTTGTAGAGAGGAGACGTCCCGTATGTCGCCTTGTATGAGCTTGATTTGGCCTTGTATGGCGGCTAAATTTTCCCGTCGCCCGGAGGAGAAATTATCCAGTACCCGCACGTTTTGCCCGCGCCGGACCAGTTCTTTAACCAAATGGGAGCCGATAAAACCCGCCCCGCCGGTAATCATCCAGGTGTATTTTTCCATAAAACCCCTTCCCCCTACATAAGCAAATTATACTAATTTGATAATTTGGTTGACAGATAAATTTCAATAAATTATGAGCCTGCAAAAATAAGGCCATAATCTTCGTTATCATAATTCTCGGTAGAAAGAAATAAAATGTTATAATTTAAACTGGTTACAGCATATGTTATATCCAGCTTTTACCGTTTTGATGTCTGTGTACGCCAAGGACAAACCTGATTGGATTGCCCAGGCGCTGGACAGCGTATTGAACAATACCGTTGCCCCGGCAGAGGTGTTGGTGGCCGTGGATGGCCCGGTAGGGACGGAGATAAAAACGGTGCTGGATAGGTATTCAAAAGCACATGGGATAAAAAATATTTATTTTCCCCGCAATAGAGGTAGAGGGGCGGCTTTGCAGGATGCTGTACCGCAATGCACCCATGAAATGGTGGCTTTGATGGATGCGGATGATATTTGCCTGCCTAATCGGTTTGAATTGTTGCTTCAATATTTTTATAACCATCCGGAAACGGACATTTGTGGCGGACAGACCGAGGAAGTAGACTCTCAAACATTGAAAGAGATTTCTTTGCGTCAGGTTCCGTTGACGGACTCCGCCATTAAACAATACGTCAAATCTCGCTCTCCCTTTAACCAGCAAACCGTTATGTTTAAAAAGACGTCTGTTTGCCGGGCCGGCGGATACAGAGCTTTTCATTTGTTTGAAGATTATGACTTGTGGGTGCGTATGGCCTGGGAGGGGGCGGTTATGGCCAACCTGCCAGAAGTATTGGTTCGAATGCGGGTGGATAACCAAATGTTTGCCCGCCGCGGTGGCTGGAAATATTTTAAAAGCAATTTGGCTTTGCAAAATGAATTGCTCCAATACAGGATGATTTCATTCCCTAGGTATATTTTTAACACGGCTGTGCGGTTTGCCGTACAAGTATTGCTGCCGAACGGTATGAGAAGTTGGTTCTACAAGAAAGCATTGAGATGCTCAAAGAAGAAGGCAACCTTGTGTTGAGTACTGTGACAAAATATATCCTTAATTTCTTTTATCGTTTTAGAAAGAAAGAAACAAAAGAAATAAAAAAAATCCTCTTTTTATTCCCCAGCAGTGCAGTAGGTGATACTGTTGTGGAAACTTTTTTTATTCGTGAAATAAAAAAATTATTCCCACAAGCCAAACTGGATATATTTATTCTAAAACCGTCTGCGGTGCTTTTAAAAGGCAATCCGGCTATAAATCGTATCTTCACGATGCCCGTAAACAAATATAAAAAATTATGCTGTCTGGCCCGGAGGGTGTTGTCCTTCCGAAAAGAACGATATGATTTGATTTTAGATCTTCCCCACAGCGGTTATGCTCCATTTAGGCAGATTTATCTTTATTTAATTGGATCTGCCAAAGTAATGAGTTGTAATGTGGGAGGATACGATTTTATTACGCATGCAGTCCAATGGGAAGAAGGGAAAGAACACATTACCAAAGCGGTATATATAAAAGCGCTGAAGATGTTGGGTGCTGAGGGTCCATTTCAGGTATATTATGATTTGAAAATACCTCCCGCTGAACAAGAAGCCGTATCTTCTTTTTGGGAAACAAATCATCTTAACGCTAAAAAAGTCTTGCTGTTTAACACTGAAGGATCTTCTCCTTTTAGGACATTGTCAAATAAAAGAATTTTAGAAATCATTTATGCTTTGCAAAAGAATTGTCCTCAGTATCAGGTGTTGTTATTGGCTTATCGGAAAAATTTTAGCGAATTTCCGCAAGAAATACCGGTTTTCTATACAAAATCCATCCTATTAAGTGCGGCCGCTGTACAAAAAGCGGATTACATTCTGACCGTAGATACAGGAGTGGTACATTTAGCGGATGCTTTTCATAAACCTATGTGTGTTTTATTTTCTGCCATCGCTAAAGAGGGGTTTTTGCGTCCCCATGTAGAACATTTTTGGGGATCCATAAATAAAGGGAACTGCTACTTAAAATCAAATGCTAGCGTTAATGATATATCAAATACTTTAATAATAAATACAACTTTACATCATCTTTGCCGTAAAGAGGGATAATAATGTTGCCTTTAGCCATGACCATGACCCCTGCACAAATTGCTCCGTATCTGTGGCAATATGGAGTCTTTTTGGGTATTATTATGTGCCTGTGGATTTTTTCAATAAAATCAAAAGGTTCGCACTGGGGCAGTTTGATTTTATGTGCGGTACTGGTTTTTATTGCTGGATTTCGCCATTTTTTACACACGCAGGATACCTGGGTCTATGTTCGCTCTTTTGAAGTAATTTCCACCGGCATTTTACACGGAGGAACTTATATGGAAAAAGGCTATGTATTATATAATTATATACTGTCTTGGTTTTGCAAATCTCCACAAATTGTCCTTTTTTCAAATGCTTTCCTGACTATTGCCGGATATTATATTTGTTATAAAAAATATAGCACCAACCCATTCTTGTCACTTGTATTATTTTGCGTCAATTCCATCAATGGGTTTGTTCCCATGATGAATCTTTCCAGGCAGTATTTGGCCGTAGGAATTATTATGTTTTCAGTGGGATTTATAGTTAAAAGGAATTTTATATTATTTTTGCTAGGTATTATAGTGGCAGGTAATTTTCATACTTCAGCATATTTGGCAATTATTTTGTATTTTCTTTACCCTATACCATTTAAGCTCAAATATGCTGCTATTGGTATGATTGCTACAGCTTTTTTAGCTTTCACCCCTTTACTGGATTTGGTAATGTCTTTACTCCACTCCACGATTATGAGCCGACTGCTGCGCCTACATGAAGAAGGAATAAAACTGGCGGCTTTGGCCAACACGGTAATCTCTTTTGGAATATTCTCATTTTGCCTATGGACATTTCAACGATATAAATCTTCAATCCGAATGAACATTTCTCCCTCCTTTTTATTATGGAGCTCTTTGCTCACGTTATGTATGTTTATTATATCTCTAAACTCTCATGCATTTGATAGAATAGCCTTATTATTTTCCGGGCTTAACATATTAGCCTTAAGTAATTTTATTTGTGTACATAAGGCGACTAACAGATATATCTTTGTAATTGGATTTTTATCTGTATTTATAATATACAGCTGTATCTGTTTTGTATATCGGCCAGAATGGGGGATGCCGATTCCATTTAGATTTTGTTTCTAATAAATACTATGAAGCCATTAAAAGAAAGAGTTTTAAATATACTGTGGAGAATGATTACTTTCCTGCTGGATATCCTCCCTTCCAAGACAACCCCTTATTATGATGTTCGGCTTGCAGAAAGAGTTGCTATTTTATCCTATGGGTCAAAGGTAGGTGATAGTGTGATTATGACTCTTTTTGTGCGTAATTTTAAAAGGCATTTCCCCCACACGCACCTCACTGTTGGAATACAGAAAGAATATGAGGAAATTTTTAAAAACAATCCCAATATAGATAGCTTAATCACTTTACCGAATTCTTTCTTAGAGTTACACTCTCTTTTAAAGAAACATCGTTGGGATGTGATATTGGATATCCCGTTTTCCGATAGAAAAAATTTATTGGCCTATTATTTTTCAGCCCCACATAAGCTCATTTCAGTACAATATCATGCGCCCTGCAAACATATTGCGTATCTTAAACCTGCTGAAAGAACTCACTTTTCCGATATTTTTGTGCAGGCGTTACGCTTATTTGATATTCAATCCCCTGATCTCTCATATGATTTGTTTCCCTCTTTTACAGATAAAAACTATGTCCAAACTTTTCTTTCTAAACACCAATTACAAAATAAAAAATTTATATTATTTAATCCACAAGCTTCCAGCCTTTCTAGATGTTTGAATGCCACTGCCGTTCGGAGTATCATTGATAAATTAAAACAGGCAAAAATTCCAACCGTTTTATTGTGCCATCAGTTAAAATACGCAAAGGCCTTGCCATTAGATGTACCAATTTTTCATACAAATTCCATTATGCACACAGCAGCCATTGTATCAACAGCCGACCATATTCTAACTGTAGATACAGGGGTTGTACATATAGCAGACGCCTATAAAAAACCTATGACAGTATTATACAGTGATGTTTGTAATCCCGGGGAGTTTCCGCGCTCTGCCCAATATCTAAAAATATGGCAGCCGAAACATTCCCGTTTTTCTTTTCTGCGAGCACTGCACAACGTAAATGAAATATCTCCTGAAGAAATTGTAGGAACTGTCACCGGGAATTGGAATCATTGATTTATGAAACAAAATCACAAGCGCATCTTTAAGAATACTGTTATGCTCTATATCCGTATACTATGCGCGATGTTTTTATCTTTTTATATTTCCCGCATCGTGTTGCAATTGCTGGGGGTTGAAGATTTTGGAATTTTAAGTGCTGTGTTTGGCGTCACAAACTTAATGATGTTTGTAAATGTTTCTCTGAGCGGAGCCACATCCCGTTTTCTTACATTTGAATTAGGAAAGGGGGCCGGGGGAAACCTGACCAAAGTTTTTCGTTCTGCTCTGTTTGCGCATGTAATTGCAGCGGTGATTTTTATCTTATTGGTAGAGACAATTGGCCTTTGGTTAGTAAATCATAAATTGGTATTGGGGCCCGGCAAATTGGCCGCTGCTAATATGTTATTCCAACTAGGAATAGGCGCATGTGTCTTATCCATTCTTAAAATTCCTTATGAAGCCATAGTTATTGCTTATGAAAGAATGAATATTTTTGCTTATATTAGCATTTTGCAATATATACTCCAGCTGGCCTTATTTTCTTTGTTATTTTTATTTCCGAAAAGCAATCTATTGGTTGATTATGGTGTTATGTTCTTGTTGGTGAATGTAATTGTATTGTTTTCCTATATTTTCTATGACTGGAAAGAATTTGCAGAAACAAGAGGAGGTCCCGTCTATTACAAAGATATAACAGCTTCTATTTTTAACTTTTGTATGAAAACATTATATTCGGACGGTTCTCATGCATTGAAGATGCAGGGAATTAATATCCTAGAAAATATATTTTTTGGTCCGGTATTTAGTGCGGCCACTGCTGTTGCCAATCAAGCTTATTTAGGAATTTCTAGCTTTGCAGATAATTTTTTGACAGCGTGTCGTCCGCAAATTGTAAAAAATTATGCCGCCGAAGAATACCAAGAATTGCAATTTCTGGTTATTAACTGCACAAAACTGGCATTGGGGCTTTTATTGCTGGTGCTGGTTCCTTGTATGATAGAAACGGATTTTATTCTCCGGATTTGGCTTAAAAATGTTCCGGATCACGCAGTTGTGTTCTGCCGTTTCCTTTTAGTGGCGAGTTATTGTTCAATACTGTTCCGGACCTTGGTATTTGCCATACAAGCGACTGGGAAAATAGGAAAAATGAGTTTGGGCTTTGGGACTATATATTTACTGGTTATCTTAGTATCTTATTGGCTGTTAAAAGCAAAGGCGATCCCCATTATTCCATTTGTTGTAAATCTTCTAAGCCCTATTGGATTATGTATAATCACGCTTCTTTTAATTTCTAAACAGATTCCTCAAATATCGGTAACCTCGTTTCTTTCTGAAGTTATAGGCCGGGGCGGGATGATGACACTTTGTGCGTTTATCCCGGCCTTTTTGGTGCAGCAGTATTTGGCAGAGGGATGGATAAGATTCATTTTGGTAATGTTAACCAGTACTATTTGTGTAGGGGCGTCCGGGTTTGTGTGGGGTCTTTCCGCCAAACAACGGTATTTTTTGATTTCATACATAAAAAATTTCATGATACGATTCCATGAAAAGAGAGGAGATTAAGAATGCTTAACTTAAATATTTCTGCAATTCATTTTAATGATTCGGAAGTTGAGATAGACTATCATATATCCCCACAACTAAAAGAAATAGATTCTGGCGCCCCGATCAAACTCAACTATGCTTTTCTGGTAAAAAAAGATTATACATGGGCAAGTATGGTTGCTTTAGGTTCGTTTTTGCCTTATTTAGTGAGCAGAGATTCGAAGATTAAAGTAACTCTCCCCATCGCTGCGACGGAATGGCTAAAAGAATACTGGCAACAATATTTAACAGCTATGTTTGAATCGTCATTTTCCATTGAATGGGTCTTTACGGCACAATATTCCACAGAGGAAAAAGAAGATAGTTTGTTTTCATCAAACGCATCTAATCGCATCGGCCTTTTTTATGGGGGAGGGGTGGAGAGTACATTTGCTTTGTCTACTTTCTATCATAAAAATCCGATTCTTATATCTATTAACGGCAAAAATTGGATGAATGCGGATAAAGATAAAAGTCCTATTAAATATAATTTGATTTCAGAGTTAACACAGAAATACGGACTTTCTTTGGAGGAAGTTTCCATGAATGTCCGAAACCTGATTAAAGATACCGATGCTATTTTTAATCGTTTTGTTACAGGGAATCTGTTTTATTTCCTGGCGGCACCTATTGCAGATAAATTTGGCATAGGGACTCTATATTTATCGACAGAGTTGGAATATGCATTGGAAGTTGGAGAGCACGACCAATCTATTCACCCACGGTTTGTGAATAATGTTTTTGTTAAAAAGCCTTCCTGGCCACTATTTATGTCTATTTATATGGGATTCCCAAAGGTTTCCATGTTTGCAAAACTGGCAAAAACCGATTTTATTAAATATATTTATTCTTGTTTTAACAATTCCCAAAAAAGATGGTGTGGCGCCTGTTCTAAGTGTTTTAGAATCAGTGAATTTTGCGATAGGATTCATTTAGACCGCCAGATAATCGGGATGCAGGAAGGGATTACGGGCCGGAGAGAGCATAGTCCGGTCACTCGTTATTCTTGGCAATATATGGACAAAATCTATGGGCGAAAATATATGCGTGAATTTGTTTTATTAGCAAAACATGCAATCAAGAAATTCAAAAAGAAATTCTTAAAGATAAATAGCTAATAAATATATAAACAGCCCCAACCTCTAATGGGGCATTTGTGCGCAAAAGAGTATTTGCAAAACTATTTAAGCCGATCCCGCAGGGCTTTTAAATAACTCCTGCGGGTATTTTGTTTATGTATTTGTAAGGCCGTGTTGAGCGTTTGTATTTGGCCGATGTAAAAATTTATTTTATCTAATACTTCTAACACAGGGGTTTGGGGGGTAACTAATCCGGCCAAGAAGCCTTTTGTCGTTTTCCCTCTATTATCATGTACTACTGCAAGGCCCGGAATACCCATAGAAGCGCTAATCCCAATGCCATGCACACGGTGCCCAATGACGAAATCAAAACGATGAAAGATATCCAAATAATCCTTGGAATCATAGGAATAAAGGATATTTATTCCCGGGAAATCTTTATAGGCGTGGGGGAGTTCGTCTATATAATGGCAAACCATTTCTATTTCATATTGGGAGGAAAAACGACGGATGATTTCGCCATACAATTCTTTTAAATATATGTATGTATCCTGCGAAACATTATTATTATCGGAAGCCAGGTAAGTACCATAAATCAAGCCAATTTTCTTGACCTTTTGTATCTTTTTTTCATAAGGAACTGTTGCGCTTAACAAAGCCGGACAAGGTAGCACGAGGGGATGATATTGCTCTAAGAATTGACCCGCATTTTCATCACGGGCGGTAATTAACAGGGCTCGGCTTAAGACTGCTTGTTCCAGTGCCGAAAGTTTTTGTTTAGTAAAATTGGGCCCCGCCCCTATCCCTAAAAATAAAACCGGTATTTCCCTTTCAAAAATTACTTTGTATAAGGGTTGACAGAAAGGACCTTTCCATTCCGGTGAACCTGCAAAAACGGCCAAATCTAAAAAAGAGGGGTCCGTATCATTTTTAAAAGAATTATCCAAAAAGCCTGTGCGCAAAAATGCACGGGCAAGGCTATTCCCAGTCGGACGCCACCGTTCCCAGCGGGAAGACTTTAAGAAATTTAAATTTGAGAATTTTCCCTGCCGTACTTCTGGATTGCGGTTAAAAATAATAGGATTAAAATCCGGATAAATTTCTTTTAACAAGTTAATACAACCCATTAAAATAAATTCATCTCCAGGATTCCACTGGCGAGTGGTAGAAAAAAGAATATTCCTATTCATATAGAATTAGAAGTGTATTTGGCGATAAATTTTGAAATATCTGTAAAATCTTCTATTCGACTCAAAATAACATTTTGGGGCCAATCCCACCATTTAATTTTAAGCAACTTTTCTATATCTTGTTTTGGAAAACGATACTTTATTACCTTAGCCGGAACTCCAACGGCTATTGCATACGGAGGTATATCTTTACTTACAACGGCTCCCGCACCCACAACGGCACCATCTCCGATAGAAACTCCGGACAGTATGGTTACATTTTGGCCGATCCATACATCGTTTCCAATATCAATATTCCCTTTAAACCTCGGCCGCATCAATTCTTTATGTTCCGATAAAGAAAAACGATCTATAAAGGGGTAAGAGGAAACCCAGTTGGTATCATGTTCTCCGCCACATATAATAGTAATATCTTGGGCTAAAGAACAATATTTTCCAATATTCAGATGAATCGCCGAGGCGCTTTTCCAGGAAAAGATTCGTAAAAAATTTGCATAAGTCCCATCTCCTATTGTTATGGTTGGGATATGATTTCCATAGAACCGTGCATATACCCCCCCTTTAGGGCTGATATTGCGCAAAACCTTACGTCTTTTGTACCAATCAACAACCAGACGAATTGCTTGTTTAATCATTTTTAGAATTTTTTCTGTTTTTCTTCATTATAATAAGCGTAGGTTTTGTAATACCCGTATTTGCCGTAGGACAGGCCCTCGGGGCGGTAATGGCCGATGACCGCGCCCAGGATTTTAATCCCGGCCTTTTGCAGCTTGTCCAGCGCCACCTGCGCCAGCTTGGCGTTGGTCTGCCCGTATTTAATGACAAACACCGCGCGCGGCACATATTTGCCCCATAGCAGTGTGTCTGATACCGGCAATATGGCCGGGCAGTCTATGACCACCTGGTCATAATTCTTTTGCGCCCATTGCAGGAAATCGGCCAGTTTGGGGGTGTTAAGCAGTTCTGCCGGGTTGGGAGGGCGCTGGCCGGATGTCATGACAAACAAATTCGGCACATCTTTGACAGGCTGCACATTGGCGGCATAATCAGCCTTTTTCGGATCCGCGTCCCAAATATTGCTCAGCCCTTTTTCGGTAGAGAGCTTAAATACGCGGTGCACGCGGGCCCGGCGCAAATCCCCGTCCACCAGCAGCACTTTTTTCCCGGCCTGTGCCATGGCTACCAGTAAATTGGAGGACAGATGGCTCTTGCCCTCTCCCTGCAGGGAGCTGGTAATCAGGAAAGGCGCGTTGTGATTGTCGGATAAGGCAAAATCCAGCATGGTGCGTATGTTGCGCACATTTTCCGCTAACAGGAAATTGCCCGTTTTGAGCATGGTGGCGTATTCATTCTCTTTCTTTTTGGTTTTTTCATACGGCACAAACCCCAGGAAAGGCAAATGCAGTTTTTCTTCCAAATCTTCGGAAGATTTTACGCTTTGGTCCAAAAATTCCAACACAAACACCAGCCCCAGGCCCAGAATCCCTCCGGCCAGCAGGCCGATGGCCAAATTGAGCAGCTTGCGCGGGCGGACAGGCCGTTCCGGCGTGACTGCGGGGTCAATAATGCGGATATTGTTGCCGGAGAATTGCCCGGAAAGTTCAATTTTAATGCTTTGTACCAGGCGGCGGGTTTCGGTGTTGATTTGCTCGTTTACCGCATCCAGCTGGTTTTGCACGGAAATCAATTCCGGGTGTTGGTCTGTATATTTGGCAGCCAGTTTGGCCTGTTCGGCCGCCAGCTGTGCCGCCTGCTGTTTTAATGTTTTAATAAAATCGCTGTTTACGACCTGCGGCATGGAGTTAAGCAGCTCTTGCTCCTCGGGACTGCGTTCCGTGCTTTCCAGCGCGGCGATGACGTCCTGCCCCATAAAAACGCGGTTGCTGACGTTTTCGGACACGAAGGTGTTTGTCAGCGTATTGGCTATTTCCGCCGCCAGCTTGGGGTCATAAGCCGTTACGGACACATTGACCAGGCGGCTGCGTGTAACCGGAGCTATGTCCAGGGCGTTTTGCAGCTTTTTTAAACCCTCCGGGTTTTTAAACTGCTCATACTGGCCCAAATCCATCGTTTTGTAGATTTTTTCCAGCAGGGAGCGGCTTTCCAACAGCTGGTACTGCGTGCGGTAGTAATCCTCCTCGCTGGTAAAAGAGCCGTAGGGCGTGGCGTCTATTTCCCCGGCGTCTTCCTGGTTAATCATCATCAGCACCGTGGCTTTGTAGGCCGGGCGCATAAAAATATTTACCAGTACAGCCGCCGCCAGTCCCAGCGCCAGCATACCGACAATCAGCCAGAAGCGCTTGAAAATGATATTGACGTAATAAGAGAAATCCATTTCTTCGTTTTGTATATTTTCCATGTTTGACCTCTAGAACATGCTTTGCGGCACGAAAATTACATCGCCGGGCAGCAAAGGGATATCCATGTTTTTGTTTCCCTGTTTGGTGATTTGCGTGACGTCAACATCCAGCGCTTTTTGTATCCCGTTTTCCATGCGCAGCACGCGCACCCTGGAGGTATTGGCGATATCGGTAAAACCGCCCACGGAAGTAATGGCCTCCAGCACGGTCAGGGGTTTTTCGGGCGGGATTTCTATGGCGGCCGGTTCTTTGACCTGCCCCAGCACATAGACGGTTTTATTGCCGTATTCCTTAATCAGTATGGACACCTGCGGGTTTTTTAAATAGGTTTTCAGGGCTTCGGACAAACGTACTTCGGCTTCGGCCACCGTATATCCGGCCACCCGGATATTGCCCGCCAGCGGGAAGGTAATGGCACCGCTGCCGCTGACGCGCAGGGTGCGAGCCATGTCCTCTTCCATAAAAACCTGGATTTCCAACAGGTCTCCGGGCTGCAACACATAAGCTGCGGAGGCGCGAACCTGCTCTATCCCCTGGCTGATTTCCCGGGATACGGCGGCGTTTTGCAAAGGTTCGGTGTTTTGCGCCGGTGCACCGGCGCAGGCGGTCAAGCAGGCCGCGGTCAAAATGCACAAAAAAGACTGTTTCATAACTGCTTATATTTTACTAAATATAGCCTAATATGAGTATCTGTTTAACGGGATAAAAAATAAAGGCGGGAAAGCTCTTTTTCTTTGGGATATTTTTGCAGGTATTCCAGCGCCAGGGCATTGGCCTTTGCGTGCCAGGCGGCTTTCTCCTGCGGGTCTTTGGCATGCAAACCCTGGTTGTAGTAGGCATGGCCCAGGTACAATGCATAACGCGGAGCGGGATAGTGGGCCAGAGCCTTTTGGTAAGCGGCAATTTGCCCTTCCGGCTTGAGCCCGCTGCCAAAAAGGCGCAGCCGCCAGGCCATGGTTTTTTGCAGCGGGATCCAGCACGCCGCCAGACAGACGATGGCCAGCACTGCTTTCCGGCCCCCGGATAAAACATAGGAATGCACGTGCCCCTTATGGTAGGAGGGGCTGCAGGCCATGCCCAATATCAGGAAAAATAAAAATGCAGTAGCGGGGATAAAAAAATCAAAATCCACCGCGCTTCCCACGCTCATGACCAGCAAAGCGGACAGCAGGGCGGCGAACAGGAACTGCTTGCGTCTTTCCAATTTGCGCATCCTTTGCAGGGCGCACAGGGCAAACCAGCATACGCCTATCAAAACAGGGAGAAAGCCTATATATCCCATTCCCAGCAGGATTTCCAGCCAGTCGCTGTGCAGGCGTTCCACATATTGGTTCAAACGCTGGGGCATATAGGAAGTGACAGCCACCGGCATGGCGCCGATGCCTATGCCCCACAGCGGGTAATCGCGCAGTATGTCAAAGGACGTACGGTATAACATTTTGCGTGTTTCTTCAGAGGTGCCGCCCGCACGGCGGGCAAAGGCATTGATTTCTTCCGTATGCGTCAAAACCCAGCCGGTGCAGAACAACAGCGCCGCGGCGGTAATCAAAAGCCCGCGCAGGCGCCTGCGGCGGCTTTGGGGAATAAAGCTGGTGCATAGGAACGCGTATGTAAAAAGCCCCGTGCCCAGGGCCAGCATCCCGCCGCGTGACCGCGTAAAAACCGTCCCTGCGCACAGGCCCAAAAATACCAGGCCGAAGAAAACCTGCCTGAAATAAAACTGGCCTTTTTGCCCGTGTGCGGCAAAGCGTCCGTAGTCGGAAAACGAAACGGCTGTATATCCCAGCGTCAGGATGGCGCACATGGCCATAAACACGCCGGCATGGTTGCGGTTTAAAAACGGGCCGATCCCGCCGCGGCGCCCCGCCAGCAGATGTATATATTCCCCGTTGGGCAAACATAAAGCGCACAGGGTCACGGCCAGCCCGCATAAGGCAATCAACATAGCGAAAAAACGCAATTCGCGGGAAGTCTGCAGCAGCTGGGACATAATGAAACATACGGCCAAATAGGTAATAAATAATGAAGCGTGTTCCAGCGTGAAAAGCCGCATCAGCGTGGACGGGTACCGGGCCGGTTCATCCAGTAAAGTTTGCGGGAACATACTTTGCAGCAGCGCGTAACACGCCAAGAAACCCAAAGTAAACAGGATGGGTTTAAAGAGGGAGGGGAGGTAAATGTGTCTGCGGGAAAACAGCATCAACAGCAGGGAAAGCAGTACCCCGCCTTGCAATACGGAAAAGGCCCACGGCTCCGCCCCGGCAAAAGCAAACGCAATAAAAAACAACAACAGGGAAACAATGATTTTTAAAAACACATCCATAACGGCTATTGTATAAAATTTGATATGATGAATAACGATGAAAGTGCTTTTTGTGTGTCATGCCAACGTATGCCGCAGTTTTATGGCGCAGGAAATTTTAAAGAAAGAATTGCCGCAGGCGGAAGTGTTTTCCCGCGGCCTGTATGCCGACCCTGCCGTACGCGTGCCGGACAAAATACGCCGTTTTTTGGTGCAGAGCGGCATAGCGCCCCGCGCCCACACGCCGGTTTTGCTGTCTAAAGAGGATGCTGCATGTGCGGATTTTATTTTTTTGATGGAACGCCGGCATTTAGACGCGCTGGCGGACCGTTGGGCGGAATACAGCGATAAAATGTGGCTGCTGCGGGATTTTGTTTTCGGCGAGGATAAAGACGTGCCTGACCCCATAGGGCTGTCCGGCCGGGCTTTTGAGAGAAACGCCCGGTGTTTGTTGCAAACGGTACATGCCGCAGCCGCAAAATTACGGCAAGAGCTTTGAGCGGGGCCGTTAGGCCCTGCCGGAAAATTTGATAAGATGAAGTTATATTTGCAGGAGAGAAACAGCAATATAGACTAAAAAGAATTTGGGTTGATGGTTTAAAGATTATTTGTTGAAGTGCGGAGCAAGTCCGCGCCGAGCAGAGGAAACAACATTTGTTTCCCGAGCATGTTCCAAGTCATCAAATGATCGCATATGCTTGCACCCGTTTTCCAGAAGGAAATGGGTGGGCGGCGATTATTATTTTAGGGGTCACTTGGAACAGCTCTTAATTTAATGTCGTCGCTTTTTTTATTTCAGGGCGGCGTCAAAAGGAGAGCGTATGGGTATGCCGCCCCGAAAGTGTTATACCTCTTTGACGGAAGAAATAGGCCGGGAGGTTTTCTTTTTTATTTTTCTTTTCTCTCTATGGCTGGCTTGTCACGCCGCTTTTTTATTTTATTCCAGGGAAAGGTTGGCTGCGGATACTACAATGTTGTCTTTCCTGCTGATTCGG
Source organism: uncultured bacterium (assembly GCA_949296525.1). Classification (GTDB taxonomy): domain Bacteria; phylum Elusimicrobiota; class Elusimicrobia; order Elusimicrobiales; family Elusimicrobiaceae; genus Avelusimicrobium. The sequence continues at coordinate 106,478 of CASFOP010000002.1, forward strand.
TGGTGCGCTTTGCGTAATGAACACATCATAACCATATTGCACAGGCTTTCTCCGGAGAAGGAAAATGACTAAAAAACTTATTCAAACAATTATTTGCCTGGCGGGTTTTACAGGGATATTTATGATGGCCAAACGCCTGATAATTTACAGCAAAAGCCCAGACTGTTTTACCATGCCCCACGGAATAGCGGTGTGGTATATGGAACAGGCTTTGCGGGCGGATTGGAGCGTATTGTCGGCTGTTTTTGCCCTGCCGGTCGCGGGCCTGCTGTATTGCGGCGGAGCCACCAAAGGGGCGGTCAGGTGGTTTGTTTGTCTGGTATGTTGCTGTGCCGCCGTGTGGGGGTTGGAACTGTACGATGGGGCGGTGTTTGTTTTGTGGGGACAGCGTATCCAAGGTTTTGCCGGCTATGCGGCGGGAATAGGCGGAATTTGTTTGGGTTATGTCTTGGCGCGGCGCTATGTGTTTTATTTTTGGGCTTCAGAAAAAGATATTTTCCGTTCCCGACCAGCAATCATTTTATATATAGCTTTGTGGCTAGCGGTCTGTTGGTGCGTAATTTGTGGTTTTACCCCGGCCAAAGGGCCGTTTGTGCAGAAACGTATTTATGCCGTGTGTGATACGAAAGAGCAAGGTCTTTTTGTAACCAACGCTCCCATTCTCTGGGCGTCCGGCAAGTCCGCCGGTGTTTACTTGGCGGAATAAGACGGCTTGGGATCTTCTTTCTCAAAGGATATAAAAAACAACCATGCGTAAACATGGTTGTTTTGACAAATGGTGGGCAGTACAGGATTTGAACCTGTGACCTTCCGCGTGTGAGGCGGACGCGCTACCGCTGCGCCAACTGCCCGTAAATCGGACCTTTTTATTATAACAATTTTTATGCACCTACTCAAATCTTTTTCTGCGGTGCGGCGCAGCGGACACTTATGTTGGGCCCTCTCCAGTATTGACCTGTATATTTGGTATACTAAATATACGTTTATTAATTTCTGGCTTTTAGGAGAAAAACAACGGAATATGGAATGGAGTTTGCTGGTTAATGCGTTTATCGGTATTGTAGCCATCTTAAATCCTATCGGCAATGTGCCTATTTTTTTGGAACATGTGGAAAACGACCCCCCCAACGTACAGCGTGCGGTGGCCGTGCTGATGGCATTGTCCATTTTTATCATGCTGTCTCTGTTTTTTGTATTTGGGACGTATATTTTAAGCGTATTCGGCATTACGCTGCCGGCCTTTCGTTTGGCCGGGTCCGTTATTATTTTAATTGTAGGCCTGCGCATGTTACAGGGTAAAAGTAAATTTGATTCCGGCGGGATTGAAACCGCCTCTGCGCAAGGCGGGACGTTCTCCCAGGCCCGTAACCGCTTAAGCCATATTTTAGTGCCGGTAGCCATGCCGCTTTTTATCGGGCCGGGTACGATTACCACCGTGGTGCTCTATGCCGAAAAAGTGCACACTCTTCCCATGGGTATTATGATGATTTTGGTGCTTTTGCTGGCCACGGCCGTGGTGGGTGTGTGTCTGGTGGTATCACGCAGTATTTTTAAATTATTGGGAACCAATGGGACGCAAATTGTCATCCGGTTTATGGGTATGATTTTGTGTGCCATTGCCATGCAGTTTATGATAGACGGGGTGGCGCAGCTGCTGCCGGGCGTGCTCAATGCCGACTTTATACACGGTGCTGTAGAATAAGATTTGTTGACAAATGAATATTTCCAGGCGGGGCAAATTTTCCTTTTGCTCCGCTTTTTTGCCCAACCGTAAAGGGAGTACAATATATACATGGATCATTTCAAACTCGTATCCGAATTTAAACCGTCCGGCGACCAGCCCAAAGCCATTGCCGCGCTGACGCGCGGCGTGCTGGAAGGGCAGAAGCGGCAGACCCTGCTGGGCGTGACGGGCTCGGGCAAAACCTTTACCATTGCCAATGTCATTGCCAACTTAAACCGCCCGACGCTGATTTTATCCCCCAACAAAGTGCTGGCCGCCCAGCTGTATGCCGAGTTTAAACATTTTTTCCCCGAAAATGCGGTGGAATATTTTATTTCTTATTATGATTATTATCAGCCCGAAGCGTATATTCCGCAGACGGATACCTATATTGAAAAAGATTCCGCTGTCAATGACCATATAGACAAGCTGCGCCTGAAAGCCACAACCTCCCTGCTGACGCGCAATGACGTGATTGTGGTAGCCTCTGTATCCTGCATTTACAACCTGGGTTCACCGGACAGTTACAGTGAATTGTGTGTGTACCTTAAAAAAGGCGTGGAAATGACACGCGCGCAGTTGGGCGGCCTGCTGATTAAAATCCAGTATAACCGCAATGAAATGGAATTTATTGCCGGCAATTTCCGTATGCGCGGGCCGTATGTGGACATTTTTCCCCCGTACGGGCTTAACGCCGTGCGCGTGGAGATAAAAGGAAAGACTGTTGCCGGCGTCTACGAAATACACCCCATTACGGGGGATATTGTGCGTGAACTGGATGAAGCCTGGGTGTATCCGGCCAAGCATTTCGTTGTGCAGGACGAAGACCGTGCCCGCGCACTGGACCAAATCCGCGCCGACCTGGAAAAGCGCCACGCTGAGCTGCAAGCCCAGGGCAAAGAGCTGGAGGCCTACCGCTTAAAACAGCGAACGGAATATGATTTGGAAATGCTGCAGCAGGCCGGCTTTTGCCCGGGCATAGAAAACTATTCGCGTTATATGGACGGACGTAAGCCCGGCCAGCGGCCTTTTTGCCTGATAGATTATCTGCGCAAACATGGGGATTTTTTAATGGTGGTGGACGAATCCCACGTGGCCCTGCCGCAGGTGCGCGGTATGTTTAACGGGGACCGTTCGCGCAAGCAAATGCTGGTGGATTTTGGTTTCCGCCTGCCTTCGGCGCTGGATAACCGCCCACTGAAATTTGACGAATTTGAAAGCTTGCTTCCGTCCACAATTTTTGTCTCTGCCACACCAGGGCCCTATGAGCTGCAGGCCAGCGGCGGGGAAGTGGTGGAGCAGGTCATCCGTCCTACGGGACTGGTGGACCCGAAAGTTACCGTGCATCCCAGCGCGGGGCAGATAGACCATTTACTGCAGAAAATCCGGGAGCATATCGCCAAAAAAGAACGCACGCTGGTGCTGTCCATGACCAAAAAAACGGCGGAAGATTTAAGCGCGTTCCTGATTGAAAAGGGCGTCAAAACGCGCTATCTGCATTCGGATATTGACGCGCTGGAGCGCGTGGAAATTTTAAAGCAGTTCCGCCAGGGCGTGTTTGACGTGCTGGTGGGCATTAACCTGCTGCGCGAAGGCATAGATATTCCGCAGGTGGGGCTGGTGGCCATTTTGGGAGCGGACAACGAAGGTTTCCTGCGCAACGCCACCACGCTGATACAGATTTCGGGCCGCGCCGCGCGCAACGTCGGTGGAGAGGTGGTGCTGTATGCCGATAGGGAAACCGAAAGTATGAAATATGCGCTGGGCGAAATGAACCGCCGCCGCGCCATACAGGAAGCCTATAACAAAGAACACCACATCACGCCGCGCACCATTCAGAAAGCCGAAGTGGAGCTGAAAGAATTTGAAGATACGGCCAAAAACGAAGGGTTGGGCATTTTGCACTCCGCTTTGCCGGAACCGACGGCCAAAAATATCGGCAAAATTACGGCCGAGCTGGAACGGCAGATGCGCGAAGCGGCGGATAATTTGAATTTTGAACTGGCGGCGGATTTGCGCGACAGACTCTTTGAGCTGAAACAAATGAAACTTAAATAACTTCATTTTGTTTCGGTCAGGCTCAAAAGCCGGACAAAAGAAACACGGACGATAAATCCCCGCAGAAAGCCGCCCGGACGCTTGTCAGACCGTTGGCGGATAAGGACATTTTGTTCCGGATAATTTAATTGGTAAAATATATTTATGGAAGACATAACCCTTTCTTTGCCGTGTGTGGGCCGCATGGTCAGCGTAGACGTATTGGATAATACGCAAACTCTGGCCCGTGAATTGGCGGCGCAGAACTGTGAACACGGCACACTGGTGCTGGCGTATGAACAGACCGCAGCCTGGGGCCAAAACGGCCGCGGTTGGCATGCCGGGCGCGGCGGCGTATATTTTACGCTGTTGTTGCAGCCTGAAAAAGAAGTGCGTGTCACGGACGGTTTGTGCCGTCGGGCCGCCGAAGCGGCGGCACAGGCGCTGGAAACCCTTTTTCATTTTAAAACCAAAACAAGCCGCAGCAGCGAGGTGCTGGCCCGGGACGCGAAAACAAAAAGCTGGAAAAAAATCGGCATCGTACGGACTGAAATTTTGAATCCGGAAGGACAAACGCCCTGGCTGGCTGTCAGTGCGGATTTGAATGTAAACAACAGGCCTGAAAAAACAACCGATACCAGCGTAAAAAAATTACTGGGCCGCGAAATAGACCCCGAATGGGTATTGCAGGAAACCTTGGAAGCCTTTTGGGCCGGCTATGTGCAGTGGCAGCTTTCCTGCCGGAAGTAATCCCCAATTGAACTGAAAAAACCCCCGCACATTTGTGTGTGTGGGGGGGGGGTATATGGAAAAACTTTGCCGGGGATTAAGTTCCGGTCTGTTTAAGCATCCCCCAGGCAGTGTTTGACCGTGGTTACCAGCTCTTTCAAGACAAAAGGCTTGGCGCAAAAGGCCTTTACCTGCGGGAATGGCTGGAACATATGCTCCGATTCCACCAGCGCAGATGTAATGATAACAGGGATGCCGTTCAATTCATCGTCCTGTTCCATGATGGATACCACTGCCCTTCCGTCCACGCCGGGAAGCATCACATCCAACAGCACTAAATGCGGCCGTACCTCTTTCATGCGGGCGATAGCATCCCGTCCGGTTTGGCAGGTATGTACTTCATACCCTTCTTTGGACAAGACGATCGTCAACAATTGCAAAATGGGCAGTTCGTCTTCTACGATTAAAATGCGTTTTTTCATTTTGTGTACCTTTTGGTTATTTTATTATACTTTTTTTATATGGGCAACAAAACTTTTGGAGCAAATACCTGGAAAAACCTGCTGGCTTTTTCCTCCTCTTTTTTTAAACGCGCAGAAACGGTATTGGCCGGGCTGTCCGGCGGGCCGGATTCGGTCTGCCTGTTGCATTTTTTGCGTCATTTGTCGCAGAAAAAACATTTTGAACTTTTAGCCGTACACGTACATCACGGCCTGCGCGGCACGGACGCGGATGCGGACGCGCGTTTCTGCCGGGCTTTGTGCCGGGAACTGGGCATACCGTTTCTGTTGTACAAAAAAAATGTGCGTGCGCTGGCTAAAAAGCTGGATTTAAGTGTGGAACACGCCGCTCGCAAAGCCCGTTATGAAGCATTTGCCGCTGCGGCCAAAAAGACGGGTGCTTCCAAAATCGCACTGGGACATCATTTGGATGACCAGGCCGAAACCGTGCTGCTTAACCTGCTGCGCGGCACACGCGCCGAAGGCTTGTGCGGCATTCCCGTCCGGCGGCCTTTAAATAAAAAGGTGGAAATCGTGCGCCCGCTTTTGTGTATTACGCGCGCGGAAGTGGAGGAATATTTAAAAGCAAATAATTTGCCCTGCGTGACGGATCAGACTAATTTTGACGATATGTATACCCGCAACTGGATACGCCACGAGCTTTTGCCCCTGCTGGAAACCAAACAGCCGCAAATCCGCCGGCACCTGGCCGGCATGGCCGCGCAGCTGGCGGAAAAATTCGGTTCCCGCTGATTTTATCTTTATTTTCCGGCGGACATTTTAAAAGGCCTTGTATTGTTTTTTTTTTTTGATAAATTTTGCGTATGCGCAAAATTTATCAAAAAATGACCCCCCGCAGAAAAAACCCCGCTAAAAGCATTTTAGGCGGTTTTATCCATAAGTCCATCCCGGGTAATGGCAGCCCGGGGTTTCATCTGCGTTTTGGCAGACAGGCCGGCTTTACGCTAATAGAACTTTTGGTGGTGGTGCTGATTATCGGCATTTTGGCGGCCATTGCCCTGCCGCAGTATACCAAAGCTGTTACGAAATCCCGTTTTTCGGAAGCCTTTATAAATTTAAAAGCAATTTATAATGCCGTCCAAATCTGTGAACTGGAAACCGGGACAAAGACGGCGGGGAACATAGATGCTCCCTGTGCCAGTTTTGCCAATTTGGCCATTTCCCTGCCCTGCGAAAGCGGGGATGAATGGAACTGTCGGATTGGGGATTTTAAATACCGTACCACGGATGTAGACAGCAACGGAAAAGCGAATGCTTTATATATGACGGAAGATGTATGTCTTTGTATGGAAGAAGACGGTGAGCTGGTGCTCAACCAGACCTATGACGGCTGTACAGGCAGCGAGGCGTCTTTGGATTATGCCAAACTGCTCAATATTACGGAAGTTGATTCCTCTCGGTGCAGTTGTTGTTAGGTCTTGTCCTAAAGCAAAGCGCACAGCGCGCGGAAAAAGGGCTCTCGCGCGTATTTTTCCGCCCACGGCGTGTGCCCGCAGCGCGGCAAAAGAATTTCGGTAAAAGAAATATGCAGGCGCGTCAGCGGCGCGGTAACTCCCTGCGGCGGGTGCGGGTCATTTTCCCCGTGTATCACGGTAACGGGGCAGGCCAGCATTTGTGCGGCTTTGAGTAAAGTCCCCCGTGCGCGCAGCGCCGCGGCCTGCGGCCAGACGGCGGCAAAAGCCTTTTCATCGGGAGCGGGAATATCCGGGTTGTCTTCCAGCGGCTCTGTGGCATCTGCCCGGCAGGCCAGCGCGTCCAGCGTTTTCAGCGCCTGCGCTTTTTGTTCTTCCGGCCCTTTTTCCAAAATTTCCAGAGCCTTTGCAAATTGCTTGGCTTCTTGCACTGTTAAATTTTGCATGCGCCTTGCATTAATCAGCGGTGCGTAGCTTTCGTCCAGCGGCGGGCAGCCTATCCATACCAGCCGTGAAACATTTTGCGGATGCGTTGCCGCGTATAACAAAGACAGCCAGGCCCCCCACGAATGCCCGATCAGCGTTACCGGCGCGGCGGCAAAATCACGGATTTGTTCGTCCAGCTCCTCTGTCAGTTCGGCTACGGAATATTTGCTTTGCCACGGCTCCAGCACGCCGCAGGTTTTGCCCAGCTCCAAGCAGGCCCCTCCCATGGAACCGGCCGCACCCGGTCCGCCATGCAGGAAAAGCACGCGGTAAGGCGCGGGACCGTAGCGGCGTATCATGCTCGTCTCCGGCGGGAAGAAAATTTTTGGCCCGCATTTTTGTCCGTCAGCGTTTTTTCGTCCATATCCGGCCGTATGCCAAAACGCGTAATGCAGAAGTCGTATTTGACGGGGTCTTCCGGGCAGAATTTGGCCAGGCTGCGGGTAATGTCCAGCGCGGTTTTCATATCGGCCGCGTTCCGTTGGGTCAGCCCCAGCGCTCGGGCGCAGCGGTGCATATGCACGTCCAGCGGCACAATGAGCAGCCGCGGCGAAACCTGCCAGCCACCCGGGTCCACTTCGTCTTGGCGCACCATCCAGCGCAGAAATAAATTTAACCGTTTCATGGCGCTGCCTTTGTCCGGATCCGGCACCAGGGTGCCCACTTCTCCCCGTGCGCGCAGGCAGCGGGCAAAATGCGCCAGCGCGCGGCAAACATTCTCGTCGTTTTTGTCCAGCCCGCCGGTAAAGCACTTTTCCAAAGAGCCGTATTTTTTCAGTATGTCGCGCACGGCCAGCAAAAAGCGGCAGAGTTCGTCCTGTGTGGTAAAACGGTATTTAAACCCCGCAAAATCTTTTTTCAGCCGCTCGGGCGTACAGGCCAGCACATAGGCGTGCGGGGAAGGCATGCGGCAGAAAATTAGGTTTAAATTTTTGGTAATGGCTTTTACATTGCCGTAGGCAAAACACGCACCCAGCAGGGCGGTGATTTCACGGTCGGCGGTATTGTCCCAGCGGTGCAGAAATTCCAGCGGGTCGGGGCTGACCAGGCTGCGGCGGTTGTATTTGCGGTATAAATTTTCAAAAAAAGCTTTATTTTTGGCCATACGCCTATTGTAGCAATTTGATAATATATACATATGTTTTCGCGCGTGCTTGATTTTGCCGCGTCCCGCGGGCTAACCTTGACGGGACTGACTTATAATTCCGCCGAAATACGGCCGGGATACGCTTTTTTTGCGCTGAAAGGAGTGCACCATGACGGCAACGCTTTTATACCGGATGCGGTAAAAAAGGGGGCGGCGCTGATTGTGTCGGCGTGTCCTGCTCCGGCGGACTGTGGCGCGGCGTATTTCCGGTCTGACGACATGGACAAAGACATGGCAGACGCGGCGTATGCGTTTTACGGACGCCCTTCGGACAGTTTAAACATCACGGGCGTAACGGGTACAAAAGGCAAAACGAGTATTGCGTATTTAGCTGAGGCCGCCCTGGCCCACGCCGGCAAAAAAGTGTCCGTACTGGGCACGGTCAATTACCGCATTAACGGTTGCGTGGTGCAGGACGCGCCCAATACCACGCCGCTGGCCCTGCCGCTGTTTAAGCTGTTAAAACAAATGAAGGACGCGCAAACCGACGCGCTGGTGATGGAAGTGTCTTCGCATTCGCTGGAGCAGCAGCGCGTGCGGCATATTCATTTTGACACGGCGGTGTTTACCAATTTGCAGCGGGACCATTTGGATTTTCACCATACCTTTGAAAATTATTTTGCAGCCAAGAAAAAATTGTTTGAAGAATTGCTGTCTTCGCAGAACACCAAGCCGCACAAAACCGCCGTTATCAATGCAGACGACCCCTACGGGCGGCAGCTGATAGACATGCTAAAAGGCAAAGTGCGCCTGCTGACGTACGGGCTGGAAACGGAGGCGGATTATACGGCCTCGGACATTGAAGAAAGCCTGCACGGCACAAAATTCACCGTAAACGGCCTGCCGGGGCAAATCCGTTTGCTCGGGCGGCACAATGTATATAATGCGCTGGCCGCGCTGTGTATTGCCAAAGCCAACGGCGTACAGGAAAAAGACGCCCTGGCGGGACTGGCGGAACTGGCGGGTGTACCCGGGCGCATGGAGCGCATAGACGGGGGGCAGGACTTTTTTGTCTTTGTGGATTTTGCCTATACGGACGAGTCCCTGCAGCGCGCGTATCAAACCGTAAAACATTTTCAGAAAGGGCGCATTATTACGGTGTTCGGCTGCGGCGGCGACCGCGACCGCACCAAACGCCCGCTGATGGGCCGTACGGCGTGCCAAAACAGCGATTTGGTATTCCTGACCAACGACAACCCGCGCACCGAAGACCCGAAACAGATTTTTGCCGACATTCAAAAAGGCATGGACGGATTTTCTAATTATGAAGTGGAGCCGGACCGCCGCGCGGCCATTTTCAAAGCCATAAACGCCGCGCACAAAGACGATATTGTGATTATTGCGGGCAAAGGCCATGAACAAACCCAGAAAATAGGCCATGAAGTGTTGCCTTTTTCGGATCAGCAGACGGCGCGGGAAGCCATTGGGGGAAAACATGTTTAAACCGGAAAAATTTACGGGCAAAAAAGCCTGCGTATTGGGTCTGGGGCGCAGCGGCCGGCAGGCCGCGGCTTTGCTGGCGCGGCACGGATTTGGTGTGCTGATCAGCGAGGAACACCTCATGCCAGACGTATCCGCTTTGGGGCTGCCGCCGCAGGCGGAAGTGGAAACCGGCGGCCATAGCGAAAAAGTGTTTGGCTGCGGGTTTATCGTCAAAAGCCCGGGCATCTTGCCCAACAGCCCCGTGCTTAAAGAAGCGCGCCGGCGCAAAATTCCCGTGTTTTCGGAGCTGGAAGTGGCGCTTGCTTTTGCGCCTAAAGGCGTTACTGTGCTGGCCGTTAGCGGTACCAATGGTAAAACGACCACCACGGCCCTGTTGGGGGAGATTTTGAAAGAATACTGCGCACGCCTGGCCCCGCGCAAACAGGTTTTTGTGGCGGGCAACATCGGCGCGCCGGTGTCCGCCTGCGCCGATGAACTGAAAAAAGGCGATTTTTTGGTGCTGGAAGTATCCAGCTACCAGCTGGAGGACAGCACTTTCTTCCGCCCCAAAGTGGCGTGTTTGCTCAATATCACGCCCGACCATTTGGAACACCACGGCGGCATGGAAGGCTATATAAAAGCCAAGGCCCGCCTGTTTAAGAACCAGCGCAGCAATGATTTTGCCGTTTTAAACGGCGGCGATAATTATTGTGCCGCTCTGTCCGGCGGTCTGAAAGCATCTTTAAGTGCCTTTTCCGCCAAGCCCAGCCATGCGCTGAAAACGGATGTGTTTTTTGACGGGGACGAAATTATTTTCAGCCGGGGGCACCGGTTGCGTCCCCCAAAGTTAAAAGGCATACATAATATAGAAAATGCCATGGCTGCCGCCCTGTGCGCGCTGGTGGTGAATGTGCCCGCCTGTATTATCCAAACAGTGTTTAACCGTTTTGAGGCTATGGAACACCGCATAGAGCCCTTTGCCTATCACCGCGGGGTGGTGTACGTCAATGATTCCAAGGCTACGAATTTGGATTCCACGGTTATTGCACTGAAATCTTTTGACAAAACGCCGCATATTTGGCTGATTTTGGGCGGCCGGGACAAAGGCGCATCTTATGAGATTTTACTCCCGTACCTGAAAGCCTATTGCAAAGAAGTGTTTAGCGTCGGCGAATGTATGGATAAAATAGAGCGCGAGCTGAAAGGGGAGTTCCCCGTTACGCGCTGCGGCACTTTGCAGCGCGCAGTGGATGAGGCTTTTGCCAAGGCCCAAAAAGGCGATGTGGTTTTGCTGTCCCCGGCGTGCGCGTCTTTTGACCAGTTCAAAGATTTTGAAGAGCGCGGGCGTGCATTTAAAAAACTGGTCACTGACCGGGTGCGCAGCGAACGAACCGGGAAATAACGGACGCGGCTTTGTCTGCCATACCCTGCGGCAGGGGCCCCGGGCCCGCCTGTTTGTAGGTGTTGGGCACGCGCGCTGGAAGGCCTTGCATTGTTTTTTTTTTTTGATAAATTTTGCATATGGGCAAAATTTATCAAAAAATGTATTCGACAAATAAAAACCGCTCTAAATGTAATTTAGGCGGTTTTATCGGCAAAACTGTTTTGGGCTGTTTGTATGCAAAACTCCGTCGGCCGGCGGCAAAGCAAGCCGCTTTTACGCTGATAGAACTTTTGGTAGTGGTTTTGATTATCGGCATCTTGGCGGCTATTGCCGTACCGCAATACCAGGTGGCGGTGATGAAATCCCGCGCTGCCGAGCTTTTTGTGAATGTCAAAGCGGCCCGCCAGGCCTCTGATGTATATTATATGGCCAACGGCACCCGTCCCACCAGCTGGCTGGATTTGGATATATCCATCCCTTATGAAAAATTATCTGATGACGGCGGGCTAAATACCCGGGAAAACGGGGTGCTGACTACACCCCGGGGGAATGTATACAGCCTGGATATGGACGGATATATTGAAGGGCGCCTGCCGGATTTTGAGCTGCGCATATCTTCCCATTATACGCCGGGCGGTCTTTTCCGGGGGCGGTTTGTCTGCCGGGCCCGGGTAAGCAATAAAGCGGCCAACCAGGCCTGCCTTTCTTTGGGCGGGGTCTATACCGGGCAGCAGGGAACGGATTCAAACATATATGCCATTGAGTAGCGGGCCCCTCTTGACTGCCGCGGAAATAAATAGCACAATGAAAGTATCTTATTTTATGGGAGGGGTGCGATGAAGAAAAGTTTGCTGTTTTTAGCCGCGCTGGCTGTTTCTTCGGCTCTATGCGCACAGGAAAACCAAAATTTTGGCCGCGAAGACGTACTGGCCGCTTTTAAAGAATATAATCCCGCCGCTTTGGAGAAAGCGGCCCAGAACCCGGCATATAATGATTTGTTAAACAAGGTGGCCAATGCCTATTCTTCCCCGCGCACCGACGCCAATCAGAATGAAATGATTGCCATGGTGAAGAATTTTGACAATTCCATCCGCCTGCAAGCCGCCCGGGAAGAATATTTCAACGGCCGCACGCTTCAGGTGATGTCCGGAGAGGAAATAAATGCGCTGGATCAGCGTGTTACCTCTCAGCTGGTGGATGTGGTGCAAAGCGTGTTTGACAATACGCTGGAAGTAAAAGATATTCAGATTGACCGCTACAAAGAGCAGATAAAAGCGGTTAAAAAAGACGTTTCCCTGTCCAAAGAGCAGAAAAAATCCGCCGAGGCGGACTTAAAAGCCCGCATCAAAACGGTTAAAGCGGAAATCAAAGCCTTGAAGAAAAACTCCAAACAGAAAATACAGGATACGGCTTTGGTGTATTTTTCCGAAATCCGCTCTGATTATTCCGACTGGCAGCAAGCCCAGTTGCAGCAGGCCCAGGCCAAGGAATTACAGGCCCTCCAGACGGCCGCGCATGATGTAAAAGCCGGTAACAAAAAACCCGTTGCCAAATAGTTTTTCTTTTCAAACTGCGTCCTGCGGCGGCTTGGACCGCGCGGGGCGCAGTTTCTTTATGTCCAAAAGTTGCAGTCTCGTTGCATAAATTGATTTAATGTAACCAAAGGCTTCCCGGCCTCCTATTTTTCAAAGATACAGGATGTATATTTATGATTAGAATGGTAATAGACAAAGTTTTCGGCACCAAAAGTGAACGCGACCTGAAAAAAATACAGCATTATGTGGATGAGGCCAATGCCCTTGCCCCTCAAATAGAATCCCTTTCCGATGAGCAGTTAAAAGCCAAAACGCAGGAGTTTAAAGACCGCCTTGCCAAGGGGGAAACCCTGGATGATTTGCTTCCGGAAGCTTTTGCCGTCGTGCGGGAAGCGGCCAAACGCGTCATCGGCCTGCGGCCCTACGACGTACAGCTGTTGGGCGGCATTGTGTTGCATCAGGGCAAAATCGCCGAAATGGGCACCGGTGAAGGTAAAACGCTGGTGGCTGTATTGCCTTCTTATTTAAACGCCCTGACAGGCAAAGGCGTGCATGTGGTAACGGTCAACGACTATCTGGCCCGCCGCGACCGCCAGTGGATGGGGCCTATTCATGAATTTTTGGGTTTAACCGTGGGATATATTAATCATGATATGGCCAATGACGAGCGCCGCGAAATGTACGCCAAAGACATTACCTATGTTACCAACAACGAACTGGGATTTGATTACTTGCGTGACAACATGGTCATTACCCGCCAGGACCGCGTCCTTCGCCCGCTGAATTACTGCATCGTGGACGAGGTGGACTCCATTTTAATTGACGAGGCCCGTACCCCGCTGATTATTTCCGGCCCTTCGGAGCAAAGCACGGATAAATATTATATCGTCAATCGTCTGATCCCGTCGCTCAAAGTGCGCATGATTACGGAGAATGACGAAGTCAAAGCCAAGTACGAACATATTGACCTGGCCCAGGGATATGACGCCATTGTGGATGAAAAAAACCACACCGCCACGCTGACGGAAACGGGCATTGCCAAGGCGGAGAAGTTTTTAAACGTGCCCAATCTGTATAATGACGTGGAATCGGAATGGGTACACCATATCAACCAGGCTTTGCGTGCGCACCATTTGTATGAAAGAGATGTGGACTATGTGGTCAAAAACGGCGAAGTGATTATCGTGGACGAATTTACGGGCCGTTTGATGCCCGGCCGCCGCTGGAGCGACGGGCTGCACCAGGCCGTGGAAGCCAAAGAAGGCCTGCAAATTAAAGAAGAAAACCAGACTCTGGCCACCATTACGTTTCAGAATTTCTTTAAACTGTACAAAAAACTTTCCGGCATGACCGGTACGGCCATGACGGAAGCCAATGAATTCTGGCAGATTTATAAGCTGGACGTGGTGGAAATCCGCCCCAACAAGCCTTCGCGCCGCATAGACTATCCGGATTTGGTGTTTTTAACGGAAAAAGATAAATTTAATGCTATTGTGGAAGAAATAGAAGCCTTATGGAAAAAAGGCGCTCCGGTGTTGGTGGGTACGCGCTCCATTGAAAAATCCGAAAAACTGGGCAATATGCTGCGCGCCAAAGGTATTCCGCATAAAGTATTAAACGCCAAATACCATGAGATGGAAGCCCAGATCATCAGCCAGGCGGGCCGCAAAGGTGCGGTAACCATTGCTACCAATATGGCCGGCCGCGGCACCGACATCGTGCTGGGAGGAAACCCGGCGGATAAAGCGGAGCAGGAATATGTGATTGGACAAGGCGGTTTGCACGTGTTGGGTACTGAGCGGCATGAAAGCCGCCGTATTGACAACCAGCTGCGCGGCCGCTGCGCCCGACAGGGGGACCCGGGCAGTTCCCGATTTTATATCTCTTTGGAAGACGAACTGATGCGTTTGTTTGCCAATACAGCCAAAATCAGCTCCATTTTAAGCACGCTGGGGATGAAGCCCGGAGAGGCTATTGAATCCCGCCTGATGAGCCGCCAGATTGAAAGCGCCCAGCGCATGGTGGAAGGGCATAACTTTGATATCCGCAAACATTTGCTGGATTACGACAAAGTTATGAACCAGCAGCGCACCGCCGTATACGGCCTGCGCAACGCCATTTTGGACGGCGAGGACATGACCAGCACCGTGCTGAAAATGATTGACGAAGTGGTGGAAGAGATTGTGCATACGCATTATGTGCCGCGCGACCCCGCCAAAAGCAACTTTGAAACACTTAACATTACCTTGCGCTCCCTTTTCCCGTATGCTTTTGATTACAATACGGAAAATACGGAAGGCAAAACACGCGAGGTGCTGTCGGAAGAAATCCTTAAACTGGTGGAAAAACTGTACCATGAACGGGCGGACTTTTTTGCCAGCCAGGGAGTGAACTTCCCCGAGCTGGAACGTATGTTGCTGCTACAAATTATTGACAGCGCCTGGAAGCAAAATCTGTATGAGCTGGACCAGCTGCAAAACAGCGTCAGCCTGCGCGGTTACGCTCAGAAGGACCCGCTGATTGAGTATCAGAAAGAAGCCTACAAACTCTATAGCGCCATGATGAACAAAGTGCGCGATTTGATGGTGGGTTATATTTTCCGCCTGCAACTGCCGCCGGTGCGTCAGGCCGTTTCGCCCAGACGCCAGGCTGCCGCACAAACGGAAAACCGCGGCCAGAAAGCTGACGAAAAACAACAGGCGGTGCCGGCCAACCATAAAATCGGGCGCAATGACCCCTGCCCCTGTGGCAGCGGAAAAAAATATAAAAAATGTTGCGGAGCCAAATTATGATCCAAAAAATTAAAGGATTGTTTTTGTTGGTATGTGCGGCAGGGGTGTTAATTCTTGCTTTGTCTTTTTTCTCCCGCAGTACGCCGATAGAAGTACAAATGCCGTTAGTTACTACCCAAATGGTAAAAGAAAACCAGGCCCAGCTGAAGAGTGAAGAAGAACAGCGGCAGAATGCCGCTGCCGCTCGCAAACGTGCCGAAACGGAAGTGCGTGTGCGTCAGTGTACGGCCGATGATCAGTGCATTATTGTAGACCGGGATCCCTGCGGTTGTTTGAAAGGCCCGGAGGGAGTGACGGCGATTAACTCGGCTATGTCGTTGGAATTTTCACAGTTAATTCAATCGGAGACGTCCGGCTCAACGGTGTGTCCTGCAGTGGGATCTGCGGAAAGGGAATGTTCCGCCACGGCCCGTGCGGTTTGCCGCCAAAATGCCTGCACGATTATATACTGATTATGAGCCCTTTCTTCCGTCCCTATTTACGGGAAGCCCCCGCCGAAAAAACCCCGCGCATGTGGGGGGCTTTGGTGCGGCTGGGAACAGGGACGGTAAAGTTTCTTTTTTTGGCCGTTTGCGCCTGTGCAACGGCCTTTTTGTTTAAAGCCGCTTATCCCAAACCTTCTTATAGTCTGCTGATGTGGCTGGCGTTGGCCCCTTTTACGCTGGCGGTGGTGCGCCTGCGTGGTTTCTGGAGCAGTTTTTTGTATTCTTGGCTGACGGGAGTATTGGTTTTTGCGGGGCTGTATTACTGGGTATATATTACGTGCCTCTATGGCGGAGGTATGACGCCTGCGCTTTCGGCGGCGGCGTGGCTGGGGCTGTCGGCGGTAATGGCCTTGCAGTTTGCTGTTTTCGGAGGGAGTTGTTTTTATCTTAAACGTTTACAATGGGCTTTCCCGGTATTGGCCGCCTTGGGTTGGACGGCGCTGGAGTGGGGCCATGAAATGCTGGCCTCCTACGCCCTGGGCTTTCCGTGGTTTACGCTGGGCTATTCCCAGTGGAATTTGCCGCAGATTATTCAGGTCGCTTCTTTGGCAGGCACGGCTGGGGTCAGTTGTTTGGTGGCTTTCTGCGGCGTCAGCGTGGGGTATGCGTTTGCCACGCCCTATTTAAAGCGCGGTATCGGGCAGATGCTTTTGGCCGCAGCGGTATTTTTGGGGGCGTACGGATACGGGGCGTTTGCCCTCTCCCACAAACCGGCGCATTCGCTGCTTTCTCTGCATACGGCGGTGTTGCAACCTAATATTGACCAGTATAAAAAATGGTCGCCGGAGTTTGAGCAGGAGATATTAAATACAGTTTCCGAAATGGGTGCCCAGCTGGCCGGAAAAAATATAATGCTGGCAGTGTGGCCGGAAAGCGTAACGCCCGGCCCGGTGCAGGAAGAGCCGTATTTGTCCCTTATGCAGGGCATAGCTCAAAACAGCGGGGCCTGGCAGCTGGCCGGTTCCAACCGCGCCGGGAACGGCAAACAATATGTCAGCGCATTTTTGTTTTCTCCTTCCGGGGCGGAACTTTCCTGGTATGATAAAACGCATTTGGTGCCTTTTGGCGAATATATCCCTTTTGAACAGACCGTGCGAAGCCTGTTGCCAAATGTGGAAGTGTTGGGGGAGCTGGGCTCTTTTTCCGCCGGAGAGTGGAAGCAGCCGCTGTTGCAAATAGGGCAAATCCCTTTTGGGCAAACTATTTGCTATGAATCCGTTTTTTCACGCCTGTGGAAGGCGCAGGCCAAGGCCGGTGCGCGCTTTTTTGTAAATATTACCAATGACGCGTGGTTTTTTGATACGGACGCGCCGTACCAGCATTTGGCCGTAGCCGTGCTGCGCGCGGCGGAAACGCGCCGCCCCGTACTGCGCGCGGCCAATACGGGTATATCGGCCATAATTTCCGCCTCCGGCGAAATTTTGGCCCGCGCCGAACTTAACACCCGCGCCACCCTGACAGCCGATGTGCCGTTGCCGCTGGACGCACATGAAAGCTTTTTTGTGCGCTGGGGGGATTGGTTTGCCTGGGTCTGTGCGGCGATTTATTTTACCATTCTTATTTCCGTGATGGTGTTTGCTTATGAATATTGAATTTAAAGACATAGAAAATGTGCTGGGAACATTGACTGCACGTATACAGAAGATCGGGCAGATGGAAAATATCCCGGCCAAGCAAAAGGAACTCTCCGAGCAGGAAGCCTTGGCCGCCGCACCGGATTTTTGGAACGATAACCAAAAAGCCAAAGCCGTTACGCAAAAAATAGACAGTTTAAAAAGCTCCATAGAAACATTCCATTCTTTAAGCAAACAGCTGGAGGACGCGCAGACTTTGTATGAGCTGGCGCGCGAAATGCAGGACGAAAACGAACTGCCCGCGCTGGACGCTGCGCTCAAAGAGCTGGAAAAACAGGTGGAGAAAAAAGAATTTGAAATCACGCTTTCGGACCCGCATGACAAACTGCGCGCCATTCTGACCGTGCATGCGGGAGCGGGCGGCACCGAATCGTGCGACTGGGCGCAAATGCTGCTGCGCATGTACACGCGCTGGGCCGAACAGCACGGCATGAAAGTGTCCATTACCGATACCCTGCCCGGGGAAGAAGCCGGCATTAAAAACGCGTCCATGATTATAGAAGGCCCGTACGCTTACGGCTATTTAAAAGGCGAAAACGGAGTGCACCGCCTGGTGCGCGTATCCCCTTTTGACGCCAATGCGCGGCGGCATACTTCTTTTGCGTCCGTGGACGTGTTGCCGGATATTGAAGAAGACATCAACATAGAAATTCCGGAAAGCGATATTGAACTGGAAACTTCCCGCGCTGGCGGGCACGGCGGGCAAAACGTAAACAAGGTGGAAAGTGCGGTGCGCCTGCTGCACAAACCTACGGGCATCGTGGTGTCCTGCCGCATAGAGCGCAGCCAGCTGCAAAACCGACAGACAGCCATGAAAATGTTAAAAGCGCGTTTGTATGAAATGGAAATGGACAAAAAACGTGCCGAGGCTGAAAAACGCTACGGCCAAAAGGGCGAAATCGCCTGGGGACACCAAATCCGCTCTTATGTGTTTATGCCCTACCAGCTGGTCAAAGACTTGCGCACGGATTACGAAACTTCCAACATTACCGGCGTGATGGACGGGGATTTGGATCCGTTTATTTTTGCTTATCTGCGCCATGAAGCCGAGCGCAAGGCATGAGCGGGCTGTATATTCATATTCCGTTTTGCCGGCAGAAATGCCGCTATTGTGATTTTGCCTCTTTTGCGGGTGCGGAAGACCTGATAAACGGGTATCTGTCCGCGCTGGAGAAAGAGGCTTCTTTTTATCTTTCTTTTTCTGCCGATACTCTGTATATCGGCGGCGGCACGCCGAGTTTGCTTTCCTCGTTGCAACTGGAAAAACTCTGCGGCCTGGTTACGCAGCGTTTTGCACCGCTGGGCACATTTCAGGAAAGTACCCTGGAAGCCAACCCCGAAAGCCTGACAAAAGAAAAACTGCGTTTGCTTAAAGATGCGGGATTGAACCGGTTAAGTTTGGGCCTGCAAAGTTTTGATGACGGCGTTTTAAAACGCATCGGCCGCGTGCACGATGTAAAGACTTTTTTATCCGCTTACGGGGCCGCGCGGGAGGAGGGGTTTGACAATATCAGTGTGGACTTGATAGCTGGCCTGCCTGGGCAGACGAAAGAGATGTTTTTGCAGGGGCTTAAAAAGCTGACGGATTTGAAACCGGAACATATTTCCGTATATGGCCTGCAGGTGGAAGAAGGCACACCGTTTTATAAAGAGGGTGTGCAGGCGGACGAAGATTTGCTGCGTGCGGAGCTGGAAGAAACACATCGGCTTTTGCAGGCGGCCGGATATGTACATTATGAGATTTCCAATTTTGCCCTGCCCGGCCGCGAAAGCCGGCATAATCTAAACTACTGGCAAAACGGCGAATACCTGGGCCTGGGCAGCGCCGCCGCGTCTTACCTAAACGGTGTGCGGCGCAGCAATGTGCCTGACGTGAGGGAATATTTGCGCCGTATCGTCGCGGGAGAAAATCCGGCGGAATTTGCCGAAAAGCTTACGGGCAAGGCCAAAGAAGGGGAAGCGGTTATGCTGGGGCTGCGTATGCTGGGCGGCGTACGGCTTTCCGACGTACAGAAGCGGTTTTTTGCAGGGGAAATACAGGACTTGGTCCGGCGCGGGCTTGTGGAGCAAAACGGGGATTTCATAAAATTAACTTTTGAAGGGATGTTTTTGGCCAACCAGGCCTTTATGGCTTTTGTCGGCCCGTTTGAGGAAGCATGCAGTTAACCGCTTACCGTACCGCCGTTTTTAAAGAAGCAGAAGATTTGCCGTCTTTTATCCGTCGCCATGTACCCATGCTGAAAGAGGGAGATGTGTTGGTGGTGTCTTCCAAACTGGTGTGTTTGTGGAAGGGACTGTCCGTGCCGTATCAGAGCCGCAAACAAAAAGAAGCGCTTATCCGGCGCGAGAGTGACGCTGCCCTGAAAACCAAATTGGCGTGGCTGACCGTTAAAAGCGGTATGGTGATGACCAATGCCGGCATAGACGAATCCAACGCAAACGGCAAACTGCTTTTGCTGCCGCGCGATTTGTATGCCTGTGCGGGGCAAATCCGCCGCGCGCTTTGCCGGGCCTACGGGCTAAAAAAGCTGGGTGTCATTATTACCGACAGTATGATTTTGCCCCTGCGCGCCGGCGTCATCGGCGCGGCGGCGGCATATGCGGGCTTTAAAGGCGTGCGCGACGAGCGCGGCAAAAAAGATATTTTCGGCAAAAAACTGGAAATGACTTTCGTCAATTTGGCCGACGCTTTGGCGGCCGCTGCGGCGGTAAATATGGGGGAGCGTAACGAGCGCAGACCGCTTTGCCGCATAGAAGGGGCACCGGTAAAATTTGTTTCAAAAACAAATGCGGCGGAAATCAGTTATCCGCCGGAGCAGGATTTATACGCCCCACTTTTTAAGGCGGGCAGACTGATACAAAGGAGAAAGAAATGATTAAAAACATAGTGGGCGAATTTAAACAATTCGTCATGCGCGGGAACGTCATAGATATGGCCGTCGGTATCATCATCGGCGGGGCGTTTACGAAAATCGTCAACTCCTTGGTGGCCGATATTTTAATGCCGCCGCTGGGGCTGCTGATGGGGCAGGTGGATTTTTCCAACTGGTTTGTCGTCATTAAAGAAGGGGCGGAAGCCGCCGGCCCGTACACCACGCTGGCCGCTGCGCAGGCAGCCGGAGCAACGACGCTGAACATAGGCAATCTGCTTAATGCGGTTATCAGCTTTCTGATTGTGGCCTTCTGTATTTTTATTTTGATTAAAGGCATTAACAAATTAAACCGCAAAAAAGAAGAAGCCGCCCCAGCGCCGACCACTAAAGAGTGCCCGCACTGCTTCAGCACCATTGACCTGCGCGCCACCAAATGCCCTAACTGCACGGCGGATTTGAGCAAATAAGTACAAGGTTTATCCAAACGGAGCGGGACATAGGGTTTCGTTCTTGTTTTTTGTGATAATATAAAACCCCCGGTTTTACCGGGGGTTTTATATGTTTTACAAGCCAACTCATTACGTAAGCCGGGGCGGGTTATAAGAATTTGTTTTTTCCGCGCGGGATGACCACAATGCCCGACGGGTCAATATAATAACGCTGTGCGTCGGCTTCCTGATCCAGGCCGATGGTCTGACGGGCCGGGATGACATTAAAGCGGTCAATGATTACTTTTTTCAATTTGGCCCCCGCTTTAATTTCGCAGTTGTCCATCACGACGCAGCCGTCCAGCTCCGCGCCTTCGTGTACGACCACGCTGCTGGACAACACGCAGTTTTTGATTTTGGCCTTGGGATGGATGATACAGCCGTTGCTGACCATGCTGTTGGTTACGGTGCCGCCCAGGTATTTGGTGGGAGGCACGCGGTAAGCGGTGGTGTTGATAGGCCAGTCCGGGTTATCCAAATCCAGCTTGGGCTTGGGGCCCAGCAAGTCCATATTGGTCTGCCAGAAAGATTCTATGGTGCCTACGTCGCGCCAGTAGCCCTGTTCCTCATACGGCTTGGCCCCGGGGAGCACCTGGCTTTGGAAGTCATAGGCAAAGGTGCGGTGGTCGGTCAAAATCTTGGGCAGGATATGTTTGCCAAAGTCCAGTGCCGGTACATCACAGAAACGTTTTTGCAGCACTTGCAGCAAAACATCGGTATTAAAAATATAATTGCCCATGGAGGCAAATGCTGCTCTGGGATTGCCCGGAATATGTTTGGGCTTTTGGGGTTTTTCATCAAACTGGATAATGCGGTGATTGTCATCCGTGGCCAAAATGCCGAAAGAGGATGCGTCCTTGATACTGACGGTATTGGCCGCCACGGTAACGTCCGCTTTGTTTTTCAGGTGGAAATCAATCATTTGCCGCACATCCATGCGGTAAATGTGGTCGGCGCCGAATACGGCCACCAAGTCCGGTTCAAAATCCCGCACCAGGTTGATGTTCTGGCGCACCGAATCGGCGGTGCCGCGGTACCAAATTTCCCCCAGGCGCATCTGCGGAGGGACGCAGGTTAAGAAATGGTCGGGAATTAAACCTTCCGTGCGCCATGCCGTGCGCAGGTATTCAATCAGGCTCTGGGACAAATACTGTACAAGCACATAGGAAGCAAAGATCCCGGAGTTGACAAAATTGGACAGCACAAAATCCACGATGCGGTATTTGCCGCCAAATGGCACCGAGGGTTTGGAGCGGTCCTTGGTCAGCGGATAGAGGCGTTCCCCTTTGCCACCGGCCATAATCATGCCTAATACGCGCATAGGTTTCAACTCTCCCTGTTTTTAAGCCGCGCCCAGGGGCAGCTCTTTGTTCAAGGCTTCAAAGGCCTCCCAGGACCACGGCATTTTTTCTTTGAAAATCTGGGCAATCGCGTCCGCATAGACGCGTATTTCATACTGGGCGTGGCCGTCCGTGCGCAGCTGCAGGAAATTTAACAGGCTTCTGGCGTTGACGCTCCAGTAAAACTGCGTATACTGACATACCGGCAGCACGCCGCGCGCCATTTCGCGCGCCACGCCGGCGGCAATCAGTTTGTTATATACGGCAAAAGAAGATTCCACGCTGTCTTCATAAAGCTTGCGCAGGGCCTCATCGTCCAGATGTGCTTCCACCGAGCCCTGGCGGTTTTTAAAATCCTGTCCGCGGAAATGCGACGGAATATAGAATTCGTCTTTTACCTGCGTATAGCGAGCGCTGATTTCGTTGAAAGAGCCCCAGCGGTGACGCATCCACTGCCGGGCCACATAAATGGGGCAGCAGACGTGAAACTGAAAATAGCAATGTTCAAAGGGGGTATGGTGCTTGTGCTGCAGCAGGTATTTAATGAGGCCTTTGTCTTTTTCTTCGCCTTTGGTGGTGGCGCCGAAAGACACACGGGCGGAACTGACTACGCGATTGTCTCCTCCCATAAAATCCACCAGCCGGATAAAACCTTTGTCTAACAAATGAATGGTATTGTTATCGTTTTCCACGGTGTTTCTCCACAAAGGGCCCACGGCCCGAAATTTAACGGAAAATTTCCGTCAGTACGGTTTGTCCGCCGGATACTACCTGCGGCGCCAAAATGCCCACCGCCGTACAGTTGGTGTCATACAAGAAACCGTTTAACTCCAGGGTTTCCCGCACGTCCAGCGTGCCGTTTTCATACGTCAGGAAATGAATTTTGCTGCTTTTATAAGAACCGAAGCTTTCCGACAAAATCCCCAGTGCTGTCGTGTTTTGCACTGCCGCCAGCGTGGCGTGTCCCGCCGGGCCATATGCCTGCACGGAGGGATAGAACGGGACAATGTCCTGTTTATATTTTACACGATTTGGAGCCGTTGCGAACAGGTTGGGGCTGTCGGCGTATTTTCCGTTGTCCAGGCGCAGGCGCAGCTTTCCGGTGGAGGCGGTATAAACCAGATTTTCTTTTTTGGCAGTTTGTATGGGATAATAATTTACCCCTGTCAGCCAGCTGCCACGTGGGTTAAACACGCTTTTGCCTGCGGCGAAACGGCCTTTTTCATAGGCCAGTTCTCTTACATCGCCGCCTTTGGCTCCGCCGACAAACGGTTTTTGGGCATAGATTTTTTTGTTGTCCCCGCAGCCCAGTTCTTTCACAAAATACGGCAAAGAGTCCAGTTCCTTAAATTCATTATCCGAAGCGTCAAAAACCAGCGTGGATATTTTTTGCCGTTTGCTTTCATATACGGCGGCAAAAAGCTGGGCCCGCCCCGTTCCCATTATGTCCAGGGCCGACAGCGTCAGCGGTTCTTTGCCGGACAGCTTTTTCTCGGCCAGTTGTCGCAAGGAGCCATTTTCTTCAGCGTATAAAAGAAGGTTCCCTTTCGTATCCAGCGCGGCGATTTCTTCCCCGGGCAGGGCGGACAAATCCGCTTTGACGGCGCTGACGATTTCCCGCTGCAGCACGGGGTAGGTTTTTATTTTCCGGTTGGATACAAGTGTTTTTCCAGCGGGGGCAGCGTCTGTTGTGGCAGACGGCACAGAAGAAACAACGGCCGTCTGCTGTGCGGCGGTAATGACGGCTTCCTGTCCGGCGGTGTATTCGCCTTTTTCAGGCAGCTGCCCCACCGCGTACAAGGGCTGCACTTCAATGATTTTCCCTTCCGGGGAATAGTGATAAATAAATCCCAAATCTTTGCCTGTTTTGGGATTGGTCAGCTTTTCCTGGCCAGTGATGATTTTAAAAGTTTCTCCCACCGTTACATTGCGGTTTAACTCGGAAGTATCCAAATACACTTTCAGGCCGTCTTGCTTGACGACGGTTACCTGCGCCGTGGCGCAAGGGATAAAACAGGCCGCAAAAAGGGCCGCCAACAGGAGTTTAAAATTTATTTTCATATAATAATGATATAGCATTTTTGCCGGAGGCCGACAAATGAAAACTACTTTTGAAAATTTAAAACAAACCATTGCCACGCTGCGCGGACCAGACGGATGCCCGTGGGATAAAAAGCAGACGCATGAAAGTTTAATTAAATGCCTGCAAAACGAAAGCCAGGAACTTATTGACGCCATTCATAATAAAGATGACGAGAATATGAAAGAGGAGTTGGGGGATGTGCTGCTGCAGGTGCTTATGCACGCGCAGATTGCGCAGGAAGAAGGCAAATTTTCCATGGATGATGTGGTAGATTATTTGGACGAAAAACTGCACCGCCGTCATCCGCATGTGTTCGGACAACACGCCAAGGCTGCCACAGCCGAAGAAGCGCTGGCGGTGTGGCGGGAAATGAAAAAGAAGGAACGCATGGGAAAATAAAGCATTTTTGCAGTTTTACAGACGGGGCGCAAGGCAAGAAGCCTTGCGCCCGTGTTTATAAATGGGCCGGGCCACTATGAAAGAGAAAAGGGAGGGGATGCTGAAATAAATTCCGCATGACCTATGTAGAGCAGATGCCGAAACAAGTTCGGCATGATGTAATAGATGTGCCGTTTGCCGTGGCCGTTGTGCCGTTTTTTCGTTGGGGTCTTTTTCTGCTTAGCCTAGTCTTGACTCGTTTTTTTTTTTGATACACTTTTTGCATGAAGAACAAGAAAAAAGCCGCATTTACGCTGATAGAGCTGTTAGTGGTGGTTTTGCTCGTGGGTATACTGGCCGCTGTTGCTTTACCCCAATATCAAAAGGTTGTGGAAAAGAGCCGCATTGTCCGCTTGCTGCCGCAGCTGCGCTCTTTAAAAGACCAACTGGAGGTATATTATATGGCAAACGGAAGTTATCCTGCAGACATGGAGATTGAAAGAATCGGCATAAGCATAAGCGGATGTTCTCATATCAGCGGCGGAATGTTTAACTGCGGGGACTATGGGTTTGATTATAACGGCTATCCCCCTCATACAGATCCTAGTGTGATTGCCTGCACGGGTGCTGCTGCCTGCCAGCCGCTTTCCGAAAAGGGAGAGACACGCACGAAGCTGATATGGTATTTGGACAATGCTTCTGTGCAAAATAAGAAAGAGTGTACCAGTAAAATAAGAGGTTTGTGTAATTCGTTGGCGGGGATCTGGAACTAAAAGAGGTAAAAATATTTCCGGATACCTACCTGGGATTTTGTTTCA
Source organism: uncultured bacterium (assembly GCA_949296525.1). Lineage (GTDB taxonomy): Bacteria > Elusimicrobiota > Elusimicrobia > Elusimicrobiales > Elusimicrobiaceae > Avelusimicrobium. The sequence goes on from CASFOP010000002.1 coordinate 131,765, forward strand.
CTTTATCATAAATATATATTCTTCTTGCACCGTCGACAAAAAAGGGCACAAACAGTACAACAGCGGATAAGCGGCCATTGTTTTTGTTGACAAACAAAGTAAAACTGTGCTATATTTTCAATATGCAAGAAATAAACGTATCCAAACGCAATCTATTTATTATGCACATTTCCTTTATCCTAATTATGTGGGTAAAGGGTGTTTGCGTTTGTGAGCGTGCGGTAAGTTA
>CASFOP010000003.1 GCA_949296525.1 uncultured bacterium
AATCGTCGGATAGTCCTTGAGCTGCACGCCTTCCTGTCTGGCAATCTGATACTTTTCGCGCATGATGGCGAACAGTTCGGCCTGTTTGACCGTATCAATACCCAGGTCGGCTTCCATATCCAAGTCCAAATCCAGCATATCTTCGGGGTAACCCGTTTTTTCGGACACAATCGCCAATATATCTTTGGTTACGTCGCCTTCACTCAGGCTCGGCAGAGCCGCTTTCGGCGCAGAAACCGCCGGAGCAGCAGCCACCGGGGCCGCGGCGGGTGCGGGCTGGGCCGCAGACGTTACAGACGCAGCCGGAGCCGCTTTGGCATGAATGGCGTTGACTTTATCTACAAAAGCCTGCGCTCCTTCCATGATCAGCGAGGGTTTGACACCGTGTTTGTAATTGTCTTTTACGCGCAAGGTATTGTGTTCCACTTCCAGCACCGGATTTTCCTGGTGGGAAATTTGCTTGAGCCAGGCTTCGTGTTTGGCCGGATCGGAAATGCGAGGTTCGCCCACGCTCCACATTTTCTCCAGCAGCGTCATGCCAATCTGCGAGCCAAAACCCGCCGCCAGACGCAGCGCGTATTTAAAGTCGTAATGGCCGCCTTTGCTCAAGGTAATGCCTTCCAGCTCAGGGTCGGCTTCCTTAAAATTGGCAATGGGAGGCACGATGCCCGTGTTGAGGCAGCGCACGGCAATGGCGTCCTCCAGCCCCGCACCCATGGAGTGGCCGGTAAAACCTTTGGTATTGCTAACGATAACGGAGCTGACGTCTTTGCCGAAGGTGGATTTTAAGGCATACGCCTCGGCACTGGCCGAACCGCCGCGCGCGGGCGTATAGGTTTCATGGGAAATGAACACCAGCTGTTTGGCGATGTCGGAGCGGTTTAAACCGAAGTCTTTTTCGGCATGGGAAACCAGCTCATTCATCACCTGCGCCACATGCCCCACATCCAGGCGGGTAACGTGGAAGCCGCTGTTGCGGATTTCCGTGGCCAGCAGTTTGGCCAGCGGTTTCATGCCGCGTTTTTCCACTTCGCTCTGTTCTTCCACAATCAAAGACACCGCACCCATGCCCACAATCATGCCGTTACGGCGGCGGTCAAAAGGCAGGGCGGCTTTGGTCACGTCCGCTTCCGTCGTGGCGGCGCCGGAGGCCAGGAAGGCCGTCAGCATCCACTCGGCGATGGAATCATTGGTAATATCATCTGCGCTGATAACGATCACGCGTTTGGCGCGGCCCAGGCGTATCCAGTCATGCGCCACGGAAATGGCCTGCGCCGTGCTGGCGCACGCCGCGCTCATGGAAGTGGCCGGCCCTTTGGCGCGGATCCACTGCGCAAAATGCGACTGGGCGATGATAATGGTCTTTAAAATAAATTGCGAAGTAAACGACTGCAGAGCGGGCACTTTGGCCATTTCTTCGTCGTACCAGGCTTTCAGCTCGGCTTTCAGCGCCGGGTCGGAAATCTGGTTGATAAATTTTTCATAGAACTTGGTCAGTTCTTTGGCGTTTTTGTTTTCCAACAGGGCCGTCAGCTTTTGGGCAAATTCCCCCATCATGCTGTTGGTAATAGGATAGGCGGAAGTGAAAATCACGCCCGTGTTGTCTATCATATCTTCCGGCAGGCCCCAGCGGTCCGGCAGATAGCCGCCCGTGGAAGTGGGTTTATAATACAACACCAGCGGAATGCCTGCGTCTTTGAGCGCCAAAATACCGGCAGCGATGGCCAGCTGGAAACAGCGGTCCATGGACGCCACCCATTTGGCGGGCAGGCCGAACTCTTTTTCCAAATCAAAACTGCCGGCTTTGGCGGCCAGTTTGACGGCCTGCGCTACGGAGCTTAAATGCTCAATGCGGTGGTTGCCGTCTTTGGATTTGATGACGACTTCCACATTTTTGTCAATTTGTTTTTGCTGGCAGTCGCTGCTGACGGGCTCAATCAAATTGCGGCCCTGCAGGATTTCGTCCAGCACGCCTTCGCGGAATACTTTGTCCCAGCTACCCGGGCCGCCGGCGGCAATACCGCTGATGACCACATTTTGGCGCACGGAACATTCCGAGCCTTCTTCCAGCAGCCGCTCCATTTTGGCGGGCATATTGCCTTCGCACTTTTCAGTCGGCGTGGCGGAAGCGTCCACCCATTTGACAAAGGCCGGATTGTAGGTGGAATTGTCGCCAAAAATATCGGTTCCTTTCCAGTCAATGGCGATGCCCGAGGAAATCAGGTTGGCGAACAGGTCATTGAACTCCACAATACCGCCTTTTTTGGGGTGGTTGGAGGCCAGTACTTTAATATCTTTTTTATCAGACAGCGTGCTGGCGGCCAGCGCGGAAAGCACGCGTTTGGGGCCGCATTCCACAAACAGGCGCACGCCGGAATCGTAAGTGGTTTTAAGCTGTTTAATCCATTCCACCGAGTGGGAAATCTGGGTGACCATGAGGTCTTTGATTTTCTCGGGGTCATTGGGGTAGAAATCCGCCGTCACGTTGGTGGTAATGGGCAGCTTGGGCGCGCCGAAAGTCAGCGTATCCAAAAACGCGCGGTACTTGGGCATGGCCGGGCGCACGATTTCGGAATGGAAAGCGTGGGACACCGGGATTTGCACCGCCTGAATGCCCATATCGGTAAACATTTTAATGGCATCATCCACGGATTTGGAAGCGCCGGCAATAACGGTTTGCGTCGGGCAGTTTTTGTTGGCTACGGCCACATAACCGCTGATACGCTTCAGTTCCGGCTCCACCTGTTCGGCCGGGGCGGAAATGGAAGCCATTTTTCCGTTGTCTTCCACTTTAATATCGGCCATGGCTTTGGCGCGGGTGCAGACGGCTTTGAGGCCGTTTTCAAAATCAAAAATACCGGCGGCAATGGCAGCGGCGTATTCGCCCAGGCTGTGGCCCATGACCACATCCGGCTTGAGGCCGAAAGAGGACAGCAGGCGCATCATGGCAATATCAGCCGTCAGCACGGCGGGCTGGGTCATTTCGGTTTTCTTAATGGCGGCTTCCCGCGCGGCCAGCTGCTCCTTGGTTTCGCCGGGCTTGCTCCACAACGTATCGGTCAGGTTTTGGCCGATGATTTTAATCAGGTGTTGGTCAGCCTCCATAAAGGTGTCCATAACTACCTTATATTTGGAGGCCAAATCTTTCATCATGTCCACATATTGCGAGCCCTGCCCCGGGAACATAAAGCAAACTTTGGGTTTGATTTCCGACGGGGTGAAGGGATAAATCCCTTTCATGCGCAAATACAGGGAACTCTGCGTCCACACATCCTGGCCACCGGCGATTTTGATGAAGTATTCAATTTTTTCTTTCAGCTTCTCCGGATTTTCCACGTTAATGGAAACGGCGAATTTGCGGGGTTTCTGAATGTGGTTTTTATAAGAAATGCTGGGCAGATAAGTCGGGTCATATTTAATGGCCAAAATGGCTTTACCCAATTCATTGAATAAATCCTGCTTGGTGTCGGCCGAGAAGGTCAACACGTCGCTTTGGATTTTTTCGCCCGGGACAAGCAGGCTGTACTCATTTGCATTCATGTTTTGTTGCTCCTGTACGGCAGGGGTAGGGTTGGAAATTTTGGCGGCGCAGACTTTGTTTTCTTCCGTCTTTTTCAGCAGGCCGTCGTTCATTTCTTCCAGCGCCACATGGAAGTTCGTACCGCCGAAACCGAAAGCGGATACGTTGGCACGGCGTACCTTGTCAGTGTTCCACGGTTCCAGCTTGGTAATCACGCGGAAAGGGCTGGTGGCCCAGTCCACGGTCGGGTTCGGGGTTTCAAAATTGACCGAAGGCGGCAATACCTTATTATATAAGGCCAAAGAGGTCTTAATCAAAGAGGCAATGCCTGCCGCGGCCTTGGCATGGCCGATTTGGCTTTTTACGCTGCCCAGACCGATGGTGCCGGGTTTGGCGTAAGGGCCGAAAATTTCATACAGGGCGTTAAGCTCTACGGCGTCGCCCACGCGGGTGCTGGTGCCGTGCGCTTCCACCAGGCCCACATCGCCCGGGGTATATTCCACCTGTTCAAAAGCCTTTTGTACGGCAATTTTTTGGCCTTTGGGATTAGGCGCGGTAATACCTTTGCCCTTACCGTCCGAAGAGGCACCCACGGCGCGGATGACGGCGTAGATTTTGTCTCCGTCTTTGACGGCATCGGAAAGGCGTTTTAAAATCACCGTGCCGGCGCCTTCGGCCATGACGAAACCGTCGGCCTTGGCATCAAAGGGGCAGGAGCCTTTTTCGGACAACGCGCCGATTTTGCAGAATTTAATGTAAGCGGAAGGGGACATCATCTGGTCAACTCCGCCCACGATGGCCATGTCAAAATTGCCTTCGCGCAGGCCGTTGACTGCCTGGTCCACGGCAGCCAACGAAGTGGCGCAGGCGGCGTCCACGGTAAAGTTGGTACCGTGCACATCAAACACATTGGCCAGGCGGCCGGCGATGACGTTGGCCAGCTCGCCGGGCATGGAATCTTCGGTAATAGGGGTAAATTTCTGGCGGACGCCTTCGTCCATTTCGTCCAGCAGTTTTTGCTCCGCATCCGCGGGCAGGGATTTATAAGTAGGAGTTTCTTTTAAGATTTCATAGAGGAAGGGGCGGTTGAGGCGGGTGTTGGACATTTCGTTTTTCATGCCGCCCATGGAGTTGCCCACAATGACCGCACAGCGGTCACGGTTAAATTCTTTTTTGTCATACCCGCTGTCTTCCAGCGCCATGCGCGTGGTTTCAATGGCCAGGTGCTGCACCGTGTCCATCTGCTTGGCAATTTGCGGCGGGATGCGGTATTTAATGGAATTAAATTTAAAACCTTCGGGAATAAAACCGCCGATTTTGGAATAAAGTTTGTCTTCGGCTTTATGGTCGGGACTGTAGAAAAGTTTATAGTCCCAATAAGATTTGGGGATTTCGGTGATGCAATATTTACCAGTTTGAATGTTTTGCCAGAACTCATCTTTATTTAAAGCTCCGGGCATAATGGCGCCGATGCCGACAATGGCAATAGGCTCTTTGGTTTTATTGTTCATTTTGTCTCCTGAGTTTTTGGTAAAACTCTATTATGGATATATTATATGAAATTTAGGGGTATATAGACCAACCGGAAGCATTTTTTTGCAGATTTTATTTTTTTAAAATCTAATTTACATTATCAGATTTTAGACTAATGTAAGGCCACTACCCTCCGTCTATAAATCGGCAACAAAATAAAAAGAATGTCAAATTTGCACAAATCAGTTATAAAGGCAGGATTTCCCTGCAACAAAAAGGCCCGTCTTTTTAAGGCGGGCCAACATAAAATCAAACCTGTTTTTGCTATTTTCCGGGCTTTTCAGCAACTTTGATATTTTCTAAATCTTCAATCAGGCTCAGCAAAGTAGGCTGTAATTTTGCTACATATTCCTGTTCAAATGTAGAGAGCCTCTGCTCCAGGCGGGATACCAGTCTGTTTAAATCCGCATTATTTTTGTCCTGGGCCAGCTTCAGCTCCTCTAAATGGTAATACAGGTCTTTTACCTTTTCTTTTAAATCCGCCACTTCCAACGCGGAAGGGTTTTGCAAAGAATTCAAAATAGACGCGCGGGAAGAAAAGCTGGGCTTGGCCACGGTCATAACCGTTAAATCTTCCACCGGATAGTCCATATCCGTTTCACGCACCAAGGCGGCACGGTATTTTGCCGTAAAATAAAACAGCAAAATAAAACACACGACAAACCCAATCAACTGAAACAAAAGTGCGTTTAGCATATGTATTATATTATCATATTTACCCGCGGAAAAACACGAAAAATCAAACCCTGATTTTGTGTCATGCCCATTAGGGCCTAAACGGCCCGGACATCCGCCCCGTTCCGCTGGCCCAGACCACAAAATCAGGAAGTGCTCTTAACACAGGCCTGCGGCTTGCCCAAGGGAAACGGACAACAGAAAGACCCGCCCCGTAATAGGAAGAAACGGCCTTTTTTTCTTTATATACAAGGAAGGCCTAAAAGATATAAAATATATGTAATGGATGAAACACTGACAGACTCCCTTTTTATGCGTTTTTCCGCAGGCCGCACGCCGGATAAAACCGATTTTAACGCTTCCAAAATGTTTTCTCTGCTGGAGGATCCCTTTGGTATCTGGTGCGCCTTTCATGCACCGGCGGAAGAAGCCGTCAATGAATTAAACCGTTACGAAAATTTAAAAGTCCGCACGGACCGCAACAGCCGTGACGCCTGGATACGGGAGCATTTTCCGGGGGTGGAGTTTGTCAGCGCAACAAATGATACCGACCGCTTCAAAGGCACCCTGCGCGCCATGGCCGGCGGCAAGCCTGCTATTGCCAATGCCGCATTGTGGAACCTGCCCGCCAATGTATATGGCAGTATCAACCTGCTGCAGCGCGTAGACGCGGGAAACAGCGTTTTCGGGCCCTATCATTATCGCATCGTCCAGTTCAAACGGGCGCACGATTTAAAAGAACATTATGCCTTACAGGTATCTTTGCTTAACCATATCCTGGCCGATATACAAGGTTATACCCCGCGTTACTGCCGCGTGGAACTGAAAGGCAAAACCACGGAAGTGGACTATCTGGAACACGAAGAACGGCTGACCCGGGAACTGGCCTATTTCCGTCTGATACGAGACGGGAAAGCAAAACCGGAAGCGCATAAGCCACCCAAGGCGGCCAATCCTCCCTGGCGCGTGTACGCCAATAAAATGGTGGAACAGAGCAAGGACTTGCAAATGCTGCCCGCTTTAAGCGCCGAAATGCGCCAGTGCCTGAAGATTTACGGCCTGTTTAGCACCGATGACGTAGCCCGCGCCGGGCTGGAAAAATTACGCGGCATTCTGGAGGAGCCCTACGCCACGGACGCCTATTATAATTCCGTGGCCTACCTGCACCACAAACCCGTATTAAAGGAAGAAGGGCACTTTCCCCCTCCCACCAAAAAACGCAATTTATATTTTGATTTTGAAGCCACGGAAACCTTTACCAAAGACAACCAGTCTTTTGTCTATTTAATCGGCATTTGGGACAAAGAAGAAGACAAATATGTATCTTTTGTGGCCAAAACGCCCGAAGAGGAAATCAAAATCTTTGAGCAATTTTACGATTATATCAAAGACCCAGCAAACACCGTCCTGTACCACTGGACGGAATACGAAGCCAAAAAAATGCGCAAAATGGCGCAGGAAAACAAACACGACGAACAAAAACTCAATTTGCTGGTCAGCCTGTGCTATGACCTGAAAGTAGCCGTACAGAAGGCGTTTTACCTGCCCGCGCCGAGTTTTTCTTTAAAGGCCGCCGCGCCGGCCTTTGGCTTCAACTGGCGGCAGGACGACTGCGGGGCCATGGACAGCATGGTGTATTTTACCAACTGGCTTAAAACCGGCCGGGACGAATTGCTACAAAAAGTGTTGATGTACAACGAAGACGACTGCAAGGCTATGCTGTACCTGGAAAATAAATTAAAAGAAGCAGACATATTAAAACTAAAATGAACAAAGAATTTTCCGTATTACAGGAATGCTTAAACGCCGCCGGGGACGTTGCCCGGCGGCGTTTGGGTAGAGTAAGTTACAGCCTCAAGGGGAAGGCCAATTTGGTTACGCAGGCCGATGTAGCCTGCCAAAAAACGATTCTGCAAATCATTAAAAAAAACTTTCCGGAGCATGATTTCCTGGCCGAAGAAAACGGCTTGAAGAACACCGGCTCCGACTGGAAATGGGTCATTGACCCCATAGACGGCACCACCAATTACGCCCACACCGTGCCGCACTTTTCGGTATCCGTGGCGCTGGCCCATAAAAACGATATCGTATTGGGCGGCGTATATGACGTATGTATGGACGAATTGTTTTTGGCACGCAAAGGCAAAGGGGCCACCCTTAACGGCAAAAAAATACATGTTTCCCGCGTGCGCAAACTGCAGGATGCCCTGCTGGTAACGGGCTTTCCTTACGAACGTGAAAAGCGCATGGACGAACTGCTGGCCCGTTTCAAAAGATTTATCCTTTCCTGTCATGACGTACGACGGCTGGGTTCGGCCGCGCTGGATATGTGCTGGGTGGCCGCAGGCCGTTTTGACGGGTATTGGGAAGACTGTTTAAACCCGTGGGATATTTCCGCGGGAAAACTGATTTTGGAAGAAGCCGGCGGAAAAGTAACCGATTACCGCGGCAAAAAGTGGAGCCGCTTGGACACCTTCGGCGCACAGACGCTGGCCAGCAACGGTAAAATTCACCGGGAAATGTGTGATATAATAAAAGAAGGATCGCTTTAACATACGGCGGCCGCGCCCGCGTGCCGCCAGGCAGCAAGGGTTTGAAATTACGGGGTCTTCCATGTCTATCAGCGTAGTGAAACAGTACAGCGTCTTCCTAGTCAACGAGCCGGGATCTTTGAAAAAATTTGCCGAATTATTTCTCCAAGAACGGGTGGGGATTATTGCCATTTCCCAGGATGTGCGTTTTGACGCGGCGGTGGTACGCGTGGCAGTTAATTACAATGCCGAAATCAGCCACGCCCTGACCAAGGCCGGATTTACCAGCGTAAAAACGGACGCCATATGCATTGACACCCCTGACCGCCTGGGCCTGGCCCATGACATTGGCGACGTGCTCTACCAAAAAGATATTAATATTACCACTATTTACGGCGCCAGCGCAGGCAATGGCAGGGCGAGGTTTATTATTGTCGTCAGTGACATCACGCAAGCCCTAAGCGTACTGGAAAGCTCCGGCAGGTTTTAACGATCCTTCCTTTATAAAACCTTACAAATATATGCGGGACCAAACAGTATTCCGTACCGCTGTTTCTGCAAATAAAATTATTTCATCCACTTTTTGCGGTCTTTCATTTCCTGTTTCCAGCGTTTTTGCGCCAGCTCATGGCGCCTTTGTGCTTCCCCGCTTAAAATATCGTCCACCCGCCGGGCTTTGATTTGCTCCAAATTGGCTTCCTGATCCTGTATCATTTTTTCCCAGCGGTCCATATCGGCGCGCGTGGCGGCAATGCGTTCTTTGCTCCAGGCAATGCCCTCATCCGTGGCTTCGGATACAATTTCCGCCAAACGCTCTTTTATTTGCGCTTTTTCTTCCTCGGATTTAGTTTTGCGGTAACGTTTGGTCAGTTTGCGTATTTCTTTATTGCGCGCGTCAAAGCGTTCTTTTTGCTCTTCGGGCGTCAGCGGCTGTGCTTGCGCCTGCACGTTTTTTTGGGCGGGCACCAGCTTGGCGGCTTTAACCGTCTGCGGGCCGGCGGAAGCCTGCTCCGTCATCGGGGGCTGCACTTCCTGTGCAAATAGACCCGAAGCCATACATAAAATTCCCGCCGCCAAACAAATATTTTTCATCATTTCTCCTCCCTAATGTCCGAGCGTTTTGGAAAACAAACTGATCACGGCCACACCGGCCACAATCAGCCCAATGCCCAACAGGGCCGGCCCGTCCAGCCGCTGGCGGAAAATCAGATATCCGCCCAGCCCCGTCAGCACAATACCCAAAGCACTCCACAACGCATACGCCACCGCCAAATTAATGCTGCGCAGCGTCAGGCTTAAACAATAAAAAGAACCCGCATACGCCGCCGCCGTCAACAGCGAAAACCACAGCCGCGTAAACCCGTCGCTGGCTTTTAAAGAATTGGTACCTACGACTTCCAAGACAATGGCACAAACTAAATACACATAAGGCTTCATATTTATTGCACGCTGCCGTCTTTTACGCCCGCTTCGGCAAAGCCGCGCGCGCGCAGTTTGCAGGAGTCGCAGTGCCCGCAAGGCTTGTCCCCGCCGTTGTAACAGCTCCAGGTCAGTTCAAACGGCACGCCAAGCTTAGCTCCCAAACGCACGATATCGGCTTTGTTTAAATCCATCAGCGGGGCCAACACCTCCACACCGCAGGTTACGCCGCGCTCGGTACCGCGGTTAATCGCTTCGCGCGCTGCATTGAAAAATGCCGGCGTGCAGTCGGGATATCCCGAAAAATCCACGGCATTGGGGCCGGCCACGATGGCGTCGGCACGGACGGCGTCCATCAAAGAAGCCGCTACGGACAAAAACACCAGGTTGCGGCCGGGCACATAGGTAGAGGGTATTTTACCGCTTTCTATTTCTTCCATGGGCTGGTCGGGGATCGGCTGGTTTTTATCCACCAGTGAACTGGACGCCAGCCATGGGAAATCCAACGTTACAAAATGCTGTTTTACGCCCAGTTTCTCGGCAATTTGGCAGGCCGAACGCACTTCCCGGTCATGCTTCTGCCCGTAAGAAACGGTCAGCGTTTCGCACTCATAGCCCTTGTCCAGAGCCCAGTATAAACAGGTGGTGCTGTCCAACCCGCCGGAAAACAATACAATGGCTTTCTTTTTCATAATTTACAATCCTAAACTGGCGTTTAACGCCCCGTCTATTTCAAATTCCTCAATGGCTTTGAGATCTTTTTCATCCAAATTATCTACATATTTAAGGGCATACACAATCAACGTCACTTTGGGATTTGGCGCACCGTCTTCGGCACTGTTATATTGTCCCAGGAACATGGCATCTGCTCCTTTGGCGGCCACATACTTGCGTGCCTTTTCCACACCGCGTTTTAGCGTATCCCTGTCCGGCTCCAGGTTTTTAATGCGCAAAAGCCCCAAATTGCCGTACGGGCGGGTAATTTGGCTTTTATCCGTCAAAATTTCCACATCCGGCGGCATGGTCTGCGGAAACTCCGGCCCGATGGGTATCCAGTCCATGTTAGCCTGATTGAGTGTGGCACAGGCTCCCAATAAAAACATAAACGGCAAAACCCAAAGTCTTTTCATATTTCCCTCCTAATTTTTAGACGCCAGCTGCCCGCAGGCCGCACTGATGTCATTGCCCATACTTTTGCGTATGGTTACGCCAATGCCCATGGCTTTAAGCGCATCGGCCATATCCTGCACGGCGCGGTCATCTGTTTTTTGGCCGCGGCCCAAATTGCAGGCAATCAAATTGACATGCAGCAAATAACTGAATTTGCTGTCCCGTATCCATTTGCCCAGTTTGCGGATATGCTCAGGCCGGTTGTTTACCCCGTCTATGACGGCATATTCCAAAAACACCTGCCGCCCTGTCAGGGCCAGGTATTCGTCCAGCGCATTGCGCAGTTCTTCCAAATCCCAGCGGCGGTTAACCGGCATAAGTTTGCTGCGCTCGTCATTATCGGCGTTATGCAAAGATACGGCCAGGTTGACCTGTGGCAAATCCACGGCCAGCTTATGCAGTTTATCCGCCACTCCCGACGTGGAAATGGAAATGTGCCGCGCGCCGATATTTAAAAAATCGGGGTTGGTTAAATTTTGTACGGCTTTGACCACATTCAAATAGTTCAGCAGCGGCTCCCCCATGCCCATAAATACCACATGGGAAATACGCTCGCCGATTTTTTCTTTTTTCACATACTGAAACCACATCAGCACCTGGTCGGCAATTTCTTCGTCCGTCAGATCCCGTTTAAAGCCCATGCGCCCCGTACTGCAGAAACTGCAGCGCATCGGGCATCCCACCTGTGTGGATACGCACACGCTCCAGCCGTCATGCGGTTTTAACAGCACGGTTTCAATCAGCAGGCCGTCTTTAAGTTTTAACAGGGCCTTGGCCACGCGGTCCTGCTCGGATAACACCATTTTTTTTACGGTAAAACTTAAAATCGGCCGTTCCTGCTCCAGCTGGCTGCGCAGCCCTGCGGGCAGGGCCGTGGCTTCCTGCCAGGACGTAATGCCGTTTTTATAGACAGCGTCTTTTACCTGGGCAATGCGGTAGTTGGGCAGCCCCGCGTTTTTAATAAATTGTTTGACATATTCAAAATTCATAAGGCTCATCCTTTCGGAAAATCAATTTTATTTTATCATTTTTACGGCCCCTGCCAATGCATGCTGGAAACGAAAAAGGGATATTTTGCATATATAAGGTAAGAAAAAGTGAAAAAATGCCCGTTTTTTAGTATAATACCTGCACTATGAGTGAAGATATTAAATTCAGTACATCCGGTTTCCGGGCGGTTATTGCGGAAGGGCTGACAGCGCAGTCAGTACAGCGTCTGGCCTTCGGTATTGCCGACCACGTTTTGGAAAATTCTTTCTACGGCTTTGAAGGCAGCGGCTATCAAAAGCACTGCCAGGCCCAGGGCAAAAACCCCAAAAAACCATTGGTTATCATCGGTTACGACACGCGCTTTCTGTCCAAGCAGCTGGCGTATGTGGCGGCCAATGTGTTTTTGGCCTGCGGTATCGGCGTCAAAATGGCCGACGAACCGCTGCCCACGCCGGTGGCGGAATGGAACGTGCTGAAAGAGGCGGCCGTCGGCGCCGTGGTTATTACGGGCAGCGAGGCGGAATACAATGTCTGCGGGTTGAAGTGGATAGCCTATTACGGCGGCATTGCCAACAATGAAATCGTGGAAGACATTGAAAAACGCACCCCGGGCCCTTCGGCGCAGGTGCTGAAAACCTCGTCCACGGAGTTTGACCATTTAAATTCCGCCGTCGTGCCCACCAATACGCTGAAAAAAGAATACATGAGCCATTTGGAAAAACTGCTGGACGGCAAAGCGCTGAAAAAATCCAAGCTGAAAATCGCACTGGACCCGCTGTTCGGCACAGCGCAGTATTATTTCCGCGCGCCGCTGGAAAAACACGGTGTCACCGTGGAAGCGGTAGACGAAGGCACGGATGTGCTGTTCGGCGGAAAAGTGCCCAACGCCGGCCCCGTCAGCCTGGAAGATTTAAAGAAACTGGTGCTTGCCAAAAAAATGCACCTGGGCATTGCCTGCAACCCCGATTGCGACAAATTCGGTATTATTGATTCCGACGGGGAATGGATATCCCCCAACGAAATCGGCCCCATGCTTTTGCACCACATGGTCAAAAATAAAAAGCTCAAAGGCCGCGTGGTGCGCAGCGTGATTACCTCCACGCTTTTTGACCAGGTGGCCAAGGCGCACGGACTGATGCTGCGCGAAACGCCCGTCGGCTTTAAATACATCACCGAACTGATGACCACGGGCCAGTACATTATGGGGATGGAGGAGTCCGGCGGCATCGCCGTGGCCAACCATATCCCCGACAAAGACGGACTGCTGGCGTGTTTTTTGGTGGTGGACATGCTGGCCGTGGAAGGCAAAACGCTCAAACAGCTGCGCAAAGAATTTTACAAACAATACCGTCCCATGTATGACCAAAAGGTCAGTATCCCCAAGACCGAAACGGAAATCAACCGCATCATGGAACGGCTGGACATCAAACCCCCCCTGGCTGTAAACAAAACCTCCGTGTGGCGCATAGACTCCACAGACGGCTTCAAATTTATTTTGAAGGGAGGCAGCTGGCTGGCCATACGGCCCTCCAGCACCGAGCGGCGCATCCGCCTGTATGCGGAAGCACCCGACGAAAAATTGCCCGCCGTATTAATTAAGGAAGGCAAAAAAATCATAGACAGTATCGTCTGATGTTTGGACGGAGGGGAGGCTTATGGCCCGTATTAAAAAAGTAACCGGCAGAGAAGTGTTGGATTCCCGTGGATACCCAACGGTGGCCGCGGACGTGGTGTTGGACGACGGCAGCACCGGCACCGCCATGGTGCCCAGCGGGGCAAGCACCGGCTCGCACGAAGCGCTGGAGCTGCGCGACGGCGGCACGCGTTACAACGGCAAAGGCGTACTTAAGGCCGTGGCCAATGTGGGCAAAATTGCCAAGCGCGTCTGCGGCATGGACGCAAACGACATTCGCCTGATTGACGACACCATGATCGCCCTGGACGGCACGGAAAACAAAAGCAAACTGGGCGCCAATGCCATGCTGGCCGTGTCCATGGCTGTTTTGCGCGCGGGCGCGCAGAGTGCGGGCAAACCGCTGTATGAACACATACGCGACTGCTACGGGCTTAAATCCAGACAATACATCCTGCCCACGCCGATGCTCAACATCGTCAACGGCGGCAAGCACGCCGATTCGGGCCTGGACGTGCAGGAATTTATGATTGTGCCGGCCAAGGCAAAGACCTTCTCCGAAGCCCTGCAATGGGCGGCTGAAACCTATCATGTACTTAAAGACATTTTGAAGAAAGCGGGGCAGGTCATCGCCGTAGGCGACGAAGGCGGTTTTGCGCCGAAAATTGCCAAACACGAAGACGTACTCAAAACGCTGGTGGCCGCCTGCAAAAAGGCCAAACATGCGTCCATGTCTTTGGCGATGGACTGCGCGGCCAGCGAGTTTTACAAAAAAGGCAAATACCATTTTGAAAAGAAAGACTACACCGCCGAGCAAATGACAAAAATTTACGAAGGCTGGTGCAAGAAATTCCCCATCGTGTCCATAGAGGACCCGCTGCAGGAGGACGACTGGACGGGCTGGAAACACATCACCGAAAAGCTGGGCAAGAAAATCCGCCTGGTGGGCGATGATTTGTTTGTCACCAATCCCGCCCGCCTGCAAACGGGCATTGAACAGAAAGCGGCCAACGCCATTCTCATCAAGCTCAACCAAATCGGCACGGTGTCGGAAACCATAGACGTTATTTTAAAGGCCCACAAAGCCAACTATTCGTGCATCATTTCGCACCGCTCCGGCGAGACGGAAGACAGTTTTATCGCCGATCTGGCCGTAGCCACCAATGCAGGCGCCATTAAAACCGGCGCGCCGGCGCGCGCCGAGCGCACGGCCAAATACAACCGCCTGCTGCAAATTGAACACGAACTGGGCAAAAAGGCTTCCTACGCCAAAGACAAAGCATTTAAGAAATGAACGACTTAAAAGCTTATGTAATACGCTACCGCAAACCGCTGCTTGCCGCCGTACTGGCGGTGGCGGCGGTTTGCTGGTTTTTGGGCAGCAGCTTTGTAAATTTAATCCATAATAAAATGGAGTTTAACCGTTTAACCCGCCTCAGCGCGGAGCTGGACACACAATACGAAGACCTGCAAAAACGCCTGGAACTGCTTAAAAAACAGGATCCCGCCTATTTGGAACGCGTGGCACGCGTGGAGTATCACATGTCCGCACCCGGTGAGACGGAATTTCGCTTTACGCCAAACTGATTTTTATAAAGGAACCGCTATGAACATAGACGTATTGGAACTGGGCCCCATGGAAAATTGCACCTATCTGGTCAGCGAAGGAAAAAACGCCCTGCTGATTGATCCGGCCTGGGACATGAATTTTATTGAGCATACCTTAAAACAAAAAGGCCTGGAGTTGCTGGCCGTATTTTTCACGCACGGGCATTTTGACCATGTCAAAGAAGCCGACAAGCTGCTGCGCGCTTACGATTTAAAAGCCTATATAGAGCAAAATGACGTTGCTTTAAGCGGTCTTCCGGCGGAAGTTTTGCAGCCGTACAGTGGGGAACAAAATTTAAAAATCGGCCCGTTTAATATACACATTATCCCCACGCCCGGGCATACGGCGGGCGGGGTGTGTCTGCAAATAGGAGACGCGCTGTTCACCGGGGACACGCTTTTCCCGGGGGCGTGCGGGCGCGTGGACCTGCCTTCTTCCGACGCGCGGGAAATGCGCAAAAGCCTTTTAAAACTGTCCAAACTGCCCGATGATACGCGCATATTTTCCGGGCACCGCTACGGCGGAGGATGTTCGTCCAACATCGGCTATGAGCGCATCGCCAACCCATTTATGCGCAACGCCATCAAAGATGAAAAGGTAATCTAATGCACCCCGTACTTTTACATATCGGTTCATTTGAGCTGGCCTCTTACGGGCTGATGACCGCGCTGGCTTATGCGGCGGCCGCGTGGTATTTGTACAAACGCCTGCGTTATATTCAGCTGGACAAAGACACTTTTTGGAACATTATTTTTATTGCCTTCGTGTCGGCGCTGCTGGGCTCCAAACTGCTTTATTTAATCGTTTCCTGGCCGGAAATGGGCGCCACGTTTGCACAGCGGCTGGCCAACGCCGTAAAAGATATACGCTACGGCTTTGTATTTTTCGGCGGGGCCGTAACGGCCATTGCCGCCCTGCTGGTTTACTTAAAAAAGAAAAAACTGCCCGTATTAAAAACGGCAGACTTTTTAATCGTGGGCCTGCCCATCGGGCACGCCATCGGGCGCATAGGCTGTTTTTTGGCGGGGTGCTGCTTTGGCAAACCCACCTCCATGCCGTGGGGCGTGGTATTTACGGACCCGCACAGCCTGGTGGCGCGGGAATATTTGGGCGTACACCTGCACCCGACGCAGCTGTACGAGGTTTTGGCCAACATCATTTTATTTTTCGTGCTTCAACATTATTATAAAAAACCGCATAAAAATGGCGCGGTGCTGGCGATGTACGTCATCGGATACAGCGTAATCCGCTTCGGGATAGAGTTCTTCCGCGGGGACTTCCGCGGGGAATATATTTTGGGGCTTTCCCCCTCCCAATGCATCGCGCTGGCGGCCGTTTTGGTTACGCTGGTGGTTATGCGGTTTTTGAAAAAGGACGCGTCCCATGCCGGATAAAAAAATACTGGATTTCACGGGTTATTCCCGCCGTTTGGACATTTTCGCCGCAGACGAACTGCCGCAGTTTTCCCGCTCCATTGTGCAGAAAATGATTAAAGACGGCAAAATTACCGTCAACGGAAAAAAAGTAAAACCCTCCTGGCCGCTGCAGGAAGGCGAAAAAGTGGAAATAGAGCTGCCGCAGGCACAGGAGCAAAACGGCAAACTGGCGGATCTGATTATTGCCGACGGAAAAGACTATTTTGTCATCAATAAACCCGCCGGCATGCTGGTGCACCCGCAAAGTCCCGTCTGGGAAACCAACCCCGAGGCGGCCTTTGCCTCCGAAGAAACCCTGGTATCTTTGGTGCTTTCCAATCCCCCCAAAGGCTTTGATATAAACACGCCGCGCGCGGGTTTGGTGCACCGGCTGGACCGTGAAACCAGCGGGGTCATGCTGCTGGCCAAAAACGAAGCATTTCAGCAAGCCATGACGCAGCTGTTTGCCTCACGCGAAGTGCATAAAACCTATCATTCCATCGCCTGCGGCGAAATACCCGACGACGCCGGCACCATAGACGTGCCCATCGGGCGCGTGGCCGGAGGCAAAATAAAAGCCTCCGACGTCGGGCGCGAAGCCGTCACGGACTATAAAGTATTAGAGCGCAAAAACGGTTTTACCTATGTGGAGCTGTATCCGCGCACGGGCCGCACCAACCAGCTGCGCGTGCATTTAAGCTGGCTGGGATACCCCGTGCTGGGGGACTGGCTGTATAAAGGGGCCACGGCGGACCGCCTGATGCTTCATGCGCGGAAGCTGGACTTTAAACACCCGCTGACAGGAAGAAAAATGACCTTTGAAGCGCCCGTCACGCCGGACTTTCTGGACGCCTGGGACAGGGTAACCGGGGAAGGGAAAGCGCTCAACGGGTAAAAACGGCATACCCTTCCGGCTCCAATATCCCTTTGTAGGCATCCTCAGCGTCTATCATATATTTTTTCCCGCCGTATGACGCGCATACGGCTTTGGCCGTTTCATTGTCGGCCCAGGGAATGCAGACTACCGCATTATTATAGCGATTATCCTGCCACTGCAATCTATATTGCCCAACCCGCTGGATGTATGCCCCGGCCCGGTTGTATACCTTAATCTGGGCATTTGGCAGACCACAATAGGAGGCGGCCTCATCATTAACTATTTGCCCGCAGGGGACAGAAATATCCAACCCGTCTAACCATAAGGAATATTGCCCGTTGGCCATTTTATATACTTCCTGGGCGTTGAGCACACTGACAAGCATGGGTAAATCCGTGGCAATTTTGGATTTCATGACGGCCCTTTGGTATTGCGGCAGCGCCACCGCCGCCAATATGCCGATAATCAGCACCACGACCAATAACTCAACCAGCGTAAAACCTTTTTTCATTTTTTCCCCTATAACAGTGTGCAATCCAGCCAAAATACAATATAACGGATTTTTATTTTTGCCATGTATAGAGTATCAAAAAAAAAAAACGAGTCAAGGGGAAGGCATTTTCAACCGGTAAACGGCCACGGCAAACGGCCTAACGGCAAAGGCAAATGCTTTCTTTGGAAAATTCCCGACTGCATCTTCGGGAATGACCTTCTTTTACAGGTCATGCTGAACTTGTGTCAGCATCCCCTCCGCTTTGATACATATGCCGCCGTCCCCGCCATGCGGCGGCCCGCAGAGTCCGGGAAGCTTCCGATAAAACCGTTTATAAATAAAAAGCCACAGCCGTAAGGCCATGGCTTTTACAGGGACAAGAAGCCCTTATAATGTTTTCTGGTACAAACGGTAGCGCTTGGTTTGGTAGCAGCCGGCTTCGGTCATGCCGCGGATAATACCTTCATTGTCTTCCAATATCCACGAAAGTTCCGCCTCATCCCACACGGCCACGCCGTATTCCACGATGTGCTTAATCAGCACCAAATCAATGCCGCGCTTGCGAAACCCGGGCTCCACGCCCAGCATAATCAGCCGTGCGTCGCGTATTTTGGGCCATTTTAACAGGGCTTTAAGCGTACGCCAGGGATTTAATAAGGTGCCGCGCAAAATCTTCAGCACATGGTTCATATTCGGTATGGCAATATAAAATCCGGCAGGTACGCCGTCCACCTCCGCCACGCAGGTGCCTTCGGGGCGGACAACCCATTTCAGTTCATTGACCATATCGCGCATTTCCTGCTCGCCGATAGGGGTGTGCCCCCAGTTCTGCGCCCAGGCTTCATTGTAAATTTTGCGAATAATTTTGGCTTCTTCGTCCAAATTTTTCAGGTTCAGACGGCGCAGGGTCAGTCCCTGGGTACGGCCGGCGCGGGCCACGATTTTTTCAAACAGCGGGGAAAATTTATCATTGCGCGTGCGGTGGAAAGCCAGCAAATCTTTGACCTTACCATACCCCGCCCCTTCTATCAATTCCATATAATACGGGAAATTATACGGCATCATGATGGACGGCATTTTATCAAAGCTGTCCACCAACAGGCCGTAAACGTGATTGGAAGAAGGGTTGGCCGGACCGCGCACGGCGCTGACACCCTGGGCGCGGAGCCACTTTTCCCCTTCTTCAAACAAAGCGCGGGAAACGGCCGAGTCATTGATGCAGTCAAAAAAGCCGAAAAAGCCGATATTTTCCTGATGATATTCATTGTAAACGTCATTGACCAGCACGCACAGCCGGCCCGCCGCGCGCCCGTCTTTATAGGCCAGCAGCAGCCGGCGCCGCGCATGCTGCCAGAACGCATTGTCCGGCCGCAGCAGTTTGCGCGTATCGGCCTTGAGTTCGCCCACCCAATACGGGTCGTTTTTATACAACTCATAAGGAAAATCAACAAACGTTTTGATATCGTTTTCCGCGTCTTTTACGGTAATCTGCGCCATAAACCCTCCAAACAATAAACCCCGCCGCAGCGGGGTTTATAAACTTTATTTGATGACACCCACTTCACGGCCCGCTTTGGCAAACGCTTCAATGATTTTTTGCACATGTTCATCGGTATGCGTGGCCATCAGGGTCAGGCGCATCAGCGCGTGGCCCGGGGGCACGGCGGGGCTGACGACGGGGTTGGAGAAAATGCCCAGCTCATGCAGGGCGCGCCACATTTTAAAGCAGTTTTCATTGCTGCCCACATGCACCGGAATTACCGGTGTGGTGCTGTGGCCCAGGTCATAGCCCAGTTCGCGCAGGCCCTTTTTCAGGTTGTCCGTCATGCGGAAAAGGTTGTCGCGGCGGGAAGTGTCGTTTTCAATCAGTTCCAGCGCCTTGTTAATGGAAGCCACAGAAGCCGGCGGCAGCGCGGCGGAAAAAATCTGGCTGCGCGCATTGTGGCGGATATAATGAATGACGTCCGCATCGCCCACCACAAAGCCGCCCACGGTGGCAAAGGTCTTGGAGCAGGTGCCGACCACCAGGTCCACTTCGCCGTTTTCCAGGCCGAAATATTCGCAGGTGCCGCGGCCCGTTTTGCCGATAATGCCGGTGGCGTGCGCGTCGTCTACGATAATGCGCGCACCGTATTTTTTGGCGATTTTAACGATATCGGGCAGCGGGCAGATGTCGCCTTCCATGCTGAACACCCCGTCCACGATAATGAGCTTGCCCGATTCTTCGGGCAGTTTGGCAAGGACGCGGTCCAAATCGGCGGGGTCATTGTGTTTAAAGCGCACCATTTCGCCGTCGGAAAGTTTCACACCGTCCAAAATGCTGGCATGGTCCAGTTTGTCCACGATAGCATAGTCGCCTTTTTTAACCAGGCAGGACACAACGCCCAGGTTCATCTGGTAGCCGGTGGAAAAGAGTAGGCCGGCTTCTTTGCGTTTGAAGCGCGCCAGGCGCTGCTCCAGCTGGTCGTGAAAAATCGTGTTGCCGTTTAAAAAGCGCGATCCCGCACAGCCGGTGCCGTATTTCAGCGCGGCTTCGGCGGCGGCTTTCTTCATTTCAGGGTCGTCGGCCAGGCCCAGGTAGTTGTTGGAGCCGGCCATAATGTATTTTTTGCCGCCCAGCATCACTTCGGGCCCCTGGGCGCTTTCAATAGGCTGGAAATACCCGTAAATACCCATTTTCATGGCCAGTTTGGCGTCTTTGTAATTCCTGCATTTTTCCAAAATATCAGACATACTCTTTTCCTTTTGTAGCGGATTACTTCCGCACTTTCTTTATAATATTGGTAGTGGAACGCCCTTTTAAGAGGGCAAAACGCACCACTTTTTTTGCAAATTCGCGGCCCACGATTTCCGAGGGCTTATAGTCGCCGCCTTTAACCAGCACATCCGGCCGGACCAGCTTAATCAATTCATACGGCGTATCTTCTTCAAATACGCACACCGCGTCCACCGCCTGCAAAGCCGCCAGCACCAAAGCGCGGTCAGCCTGCGTATTGACGGGGCGCGAAGGGCCTTTTAAACGCTTAACGGACGCATCGCTGTTCAGGCCCACCACCAGCACGTCGCCTTTGGAACGGGAAAACTCCAGCACGCTGACGTGTCCGGCGTGTAAAATATCAAAGCACCCATTGGTAAAAACGATTTTTTTGCCTTCGGCGCGCCACTGCCGCAAAAGGTTGGACAGGGAACGGCGGGACAGAATTTTATTTTTCGCTTTTAACATCGGTTTTTTCCGCTTCCAGCATGCGTTCAATCAGCCCCGTATCCATATTTCCGGCGATAAAATCAGGGTTGTTGACGATTTTCTGGTGAAAAGGAATGGTGGTCTTTACGCCGCCTACTTTAAATTCGCCCAAAGCGCGGCGGCTGCGGGCCAGCAGTTTTTCGCGGTCCGGCGCCGTTAAAATCAGCTTGGCAATCAGGCTGTCATAATAGCTGGGTATGGTGTAGCCCGTATACATATGGCTGTCTATGCGCACGCCCAGCCCGCCGGCGGGGATCCATTCTTCAATGGTGCCCGGGCAGGGGGTAAAATTGCGCTCGCTGTCCTCGGCGTTAATACGGTGCTCAATGGCATGGCAGCGGATGACGGCCGCCTCGTCCTGGCCGATGCACAGCGGTTCGCCCTGGGCAATGCGGATCTGCATTTTGACCAGGTCATAGCCGCACACGGCTTCGGTAACGGGGTGTTCCACCTGCAGGCGCGTATTGACTTCCATAAAATAAAATTCTTTGTTCTGCGCCATTAAAAATTCCACCGTGCCCACGCCGCGGTATCCGGCCGCTTTGACCAGCTTGACGGCGGCCTGCTGCAGTTTTTTGCGCGTGTCCGCGTCCACAAACGGGGACGGGGATTCCTCCACCAGCTTTTGGTGGCGGCGCTGCATGCTGCAGTCGCGCTCGGCAAAAGCGATGGCGTGGCCGTAATTGTCGGCCGCCACCTGCACTTCAATATGACGCGGGTTTAAAACGAGTTTTTCAAAGTATACGCGGTCATCGCCGAAATTGGCCTTGGCTTCGGCCTGGGCGGTCTTCATCATGCGTTCCAAATCTTTTTCCTCAAAGCAGGCGCGCATGCCTTTGCCGCCGCCGCCCAAAGAGGCTTTAATCATAATGGGGAAACCGATTTTTTTGGCCACTTCGCGGAAGTTTTTGCCGACTACGCCGTCCGAGCCCGGGGTAATGGGCACGCCGCCCTTGACGGCGATTTCGCGCGCGGTGCTTTTCACCCCCAGCATGCTGATAGCCTGGGCCGTAGGGCCGATAAAGGTAATGCCGGCTTTGGTGACCGCGTCTGCAAAATCGGCGTTTTCGGACAGAAAACCGTAACCCGGATGCACCGCGTCCGCACCGGTCATTTTGGCGGCGGTGACGACGGCGTCAATATTCAAATAACTCATGGGCGAAGGCGCCGCACCGATGCACACGGCTTCATCGGCCATACGCACATGCAGGCTGCCGCGGTCCGCTTCCGAATAGACGGCTACGGACTTAATGCCCATTTCCTTGAGCGTGCGAATGACGCGCAAAGCAATTTCGCCGCGGTTGGCGATTAATACTTTTTTAAAGGGGGTGATTTTCACGTTTGCGCTCATGGCTGGCCTCTACGGTTCAATAAAAAACAGCGGCTGGCCGTATTCCACGGGCTTGCCTTCTTCGGCGGAAATAATGCGCAGCGTGCCGGACACGGGAGCGGTGATTTTATGTTTTTGGGAAAGGGTTTCCACCAGGCCCAGACTGTCGCCTTCTTTGACGGCCTGGCCTTCTTTAAGCGGCAGGCTCTTGCCTTTGGCGGCGGACTGATAAAACCCCAGCGCGGGGGACGTAACGGCGGTTAAATGACAGGTAAATTTTGCCGGTTCGGGCAGCGCTTCACGGGTTTTGATTTCAATGCAGTTGTGGTCTTTTTCGTAGCAAAATTCGGCCAAATCGGTGGTTTTGAGCCATTGGGTAATTTCGGTAATGAGTTTGGTGTCCATAACGCCTCGCTGCTGCGTATTAAAAAATATTCTTTGTTTATTTTAGCATTTTTTATTAGGCACGGAAAACAAAAATCAACCCTCCGCCCGGCACGCTCTAACCTGATTTTGCACTTTATGGCCGAATGCAAAAAAGTTACACTGGGCAAAAGAAACCAAAGCCGAAAGGAGGTATCCGTGCAAACAGCCAAACTGATTTTTTGGGTGCTGCTGTGCCAGCTGCCCGCCTGGGCGGGCATGGGCGCCGTCAGCGCCAATATGGACTGGTATCACGCTTTGCTCCGGCCGTCTTTTACCCCGCCGGACTGGATGTTCGGCGCGGCCTGGAGCGTGCTGTATCTGCTGCTGGGCGCGGTGGGCTTTTTAATCACCAAAAACGGTTTAAACGCCCAAAACCGCCCCACGGTCCTGTTGTTTGTCGTGCAGCTGGCGGCCAATGCCCTGTGGACGCCCGTCTTTTTCGGCCGGCACGCCATGGCGGCGGCCCTGTTGCTGCTTTCCGTCCTCATTTTTTTAACCGCCTGGCTGATAAAACGCTCCTGGCGGGAAAACCGCCCTGCGGCCTGGCTGCTGGCGCCGTATATCCTTTGGCTGCTGTTTGCGTGGAACTTAAATTACGCATTTTTACTGCTAAATTAGCAAAGGCCCCCTTTTTAGGAGGCCTTTGCCAAAGACAGCCAAAACTATTTCTTACGCGCGGCGCGGTATTTGTTCAAAATATCCACCCCCAAACGCAGGGTTTTGTAAAACGTATTGTCCAGCAAAGAGGACACATTGTTGAGCAAATCAAATGTGCTCTGCGTTTTCGCCACGTTTTCAGCCGTCAGCGTGGCCAGGTATTCCAAGGCTTCGGCCGTACGCCGCACCTGCGTCAGCGTCACCACGGCATAAACCACCAGCACCACAAAAGCGGCTACGGCAATTAAAGTCATAATCTGATAAAAGTCCATAAGCTCCTCCCTCTTTATGTTTATTTAACCAGTTTCGGCGCGCGGGGTCAAGCGCAAAAATGGATTACCGCCCTCCGGAAACCGCTCATTTGGTACGCTTCAAAAACAGCCTTTTCTTAATCGTAATTATTCCGAACTAGAGCCGTTCCAGCCGCTTATTTTACCGCCTGAAAAAGCACTTTGGAAAATGTATTCTCCGTCGGAAAAATTTATTTTTTGGCCCTTTCTCCGCGCGTTTTGTATTCGGGATTTGCATTTTTGGTTTTTTTATGCAAAAATTTAAACTGTCGCGGGTTTATCGCGGCCACCATACACACAGGACTTATACCATGGAAAACGCAGAAGTAATCACGCATATCGTCAAAAGAGACGGTACTATTCAGCCTTTTGACTCCAAAAAAATTACCAAGGCCATCGCCAAAGCCGGCGAGGTGACCGGAGAATTTGACGCGGAAACCGCCAAAAAACTGACCATCCGCGCCATTAACATTATCCAACAGCTTTATTCCGACACTACCCCCAACGTGGAAAACGTACAGGATATCGTGGAAGACGTTCTGCTGACCTCCAACTACCACAAAACGGCCAAGGCCTATATTTTGTACCGCGACCAGCATGCGCGCATCCGTGAGATTTCTTCCAAGTTTAACGTGGACCTGGTGGACCAGTACCTGCAGCAGCTGGACTGGCAAGTGAACGAAAACAGCAACATGGGCTACTCTTTGCAGGGCCTGAACAATTATATTTCTTCGGAAATCAGCAAAATTTACTGGCTGAACAAAATTTACCCCGAAAAAGTAAAACGCATGCACACCGAAGGCGATTTCCACCTGCACGACCTGGGGCTTTTGGGCGCCTACTGCGTGGGCTGGGACTTGCAGGACCTGCTGCTGAGCGGTTTTACGGGCGTGGTCGGCAAAGCGGAAAGTAAACCTGCCAAACATTTCCGCACGGCGTTGGGCCAAGTAGTCAACTTTTTCTATACGCTGCAAGGCGAAAGCGCGGGCGCGCAGGCATTCAGCAACTTTGACACCCTGCTGGCCCCGTTTATCTATTACGACAAACTCTCTTATGACGAGGTCAAACAGGCCCTGCAGGAATTTTTGTTCAACGTCAACGTGCCCACCCGCGTGGGTTTCCAAACGCCGTTTACGAACCTGACGCTGGATTTGAACGTCCCTTCTTATTATAAAGACCAGCCCGTCATCATCGGCGGCAAGCTGATGGACAAAACGTACAAGGAATTCCAGAACGAAATGGATCTGCTCAACCGCGCATTCTGCGAGGTCATGCTGGCCGGCGACGCCAAAGGCCGCGTGTTCACGTTCCCCATTCCGACGTACAACATTACCAAGGATTTTGACTGGGACAACCCCAAACTGACCCCGCTGTGGGAAATGACGGCCAAGTACGGCATTCCGTATTTCGCCAACTTTATCAACTCCGACATGAACCCCGAAGACGCCCGCTCCATGTGCTGCCGTCTGCGCATTGACAACCGTGAGCTGCGCAAACGCGGCGGCGGGCTGTTCGGTTCGGCCCCGCTGACGGGTTCCATCGGCGTGGTGACCATCAACCTGCCGCGCCTGGGATACATATCCAAAGACGAAGACGAATTTTTCAAAAATCTGCTGGACCGCATGGTTACGGCCAAAGAAAGCCTGGAAATCAAGCGCAAAGTTATTGAACGCTTTACCAACGCCAACCTCTATCCGTACATGCGTTTTTACCTGCGCACTGTCAAACAGCGCTTCAACGAATATTGGAAAAACCACTTTTCCACCATCGGCCTGGTGGGCCTGAACGAAGCGGCCGTCAACCTCATCGGCGAAGATATCGGCACCGAAAAAGGCCGCGCCTTTGCCGAAAAAGTGCTGACGTTCATGCGTGAAACACTGGTTAAATTCCAGGAAGAAACCGGCAACAACTACAACCTGGAAGCCACACCGGCCGAAGGCACCTCTTACCGTCTGGCCAAGCTGGACAAAGAGCGCTACCCCGAAATCATCTGCGCCGACGAAGAACTGTACAAACAGGGCCATCAGCCCTTTTATACCAACTCGTCGCAGCTGCCCGTCAACTATACCGACGACGTATTTGAAATGCTGGACCTGCAAAGCAATATCCAGTCCAAATACACCGGCGGCACCGTGCAGCATATTTTCACGGGTGAGCGTATTAAAGATTTGGAAGCGATGAAGAAATTCATCAAAACGGTGTGTGAAAAATACACGCTGCCGTATTTCTCCATTACGCCCACGTTCAGCGTCTGCCCCAAATGCGGCTACATTGAAGGGGAACACTTTGAATGCCCCAAATGCAAGGCCGAACGCATGCAGGAGCTGGAACGCCAGGTGCGCCTGTTAGAGGAACAACTCTACAGCAAATAATTTGCAAAGCAATACCTTTTCGGGCCGGAACACAGGCCGGCCCGAAAAGCAGTCCTGGCCGGGCCAAAAAGTGCTACAATACCAGAAGGCGCAAGCCGGACACAGGAAGTAAAAGGGAGTAATAACATGACCGCTGAAGAAAGAAAAATCGTTGAAAACAAAATCTCGGAACTGAAAAAAGAAATGCAGGACGTGCACGGTTCCAAATGTGAAGTGTACAGCCGCGTAGTGGGTTATTTGCGCCCGGTGCAGAACTGGAACAAAGGCAAAAAAGAAGAGTTTGCCATGCGCAAAACCATGCATGTGGACTGCGGCTGCGGCTGCGGTAAATAATTTCCCTTTTTTGGCGATGGGCATCGGATGAAAATAGGCGGGCTTTTAAAATTTACGCTCATAGACTTTCCGGGCCGGCCGGCGGCGGTGATATTCACCCAGGGGTGCAACTTCCGTTGCCGTTACTGCCATAACCCGGAGCTGGTGTATCCGCATATGTTCACCGAGCCCGTTGCCGAAGAGGAAATAGACGCTTTTTTAAAACGCAGACAGGGCACACTGGAAGGAGTGGTAGTTTCTGGCGGAGAGCCTACCCTGTTTGATGACCTGCCCCAATTTCTGAGCAAACTCAAATCCATGGGCTATGCAGTCAAGCTGGACACCAACGGCACGCGGCCCGAGATGCTTAAAGAAATCATAGATAATAAACTGGTGGATTTTATCGCCATGGATTTAAAAGCCCCACTGGAAAAATACGCACTGATTACGGGGGTGGAGTTTAATATGTCCATCATACAGCAGTCCATGGATTTAATACGCAACGCAGGCATCGGCTATGAGTTCCGCACCACCTATGACAAAGAAGTGCTGACCGACGCCGATATAGAAGCCATATCTCACATGGCCGGCGGCCACTACCGCGTGCAGGAATGCCTGCCCGTAGCCAAAGAAAAAGCCGCTTTAAAGGTGTTGCACGACGAATTATAACCCCTTTGAAACACAGAAAAGCCCGGCATATTATATGCCGGGCATTTTTATATTCCATACGGTTGAGTTAGCGGGTTAAAGTCTGAATTTCCTGCGCAAAATTTTCCAAATCATTCTGTACAGGGCCGGACAGTTCACAGGCGTGGTCGGTAATGAACGATACCGGGTCCAGCATCCCCCCCCAACCGGTTTTTACCGGCTTGGCAAATTCTTTGGCCATAACCCGGGCACTTTGCGGATCTTTTTTCACATTCGCATTAAAAGCATCCATAGCTTCCATCATGCTCTGCAATACCCAGTCAGCATTATACTGCGTAAGCCCACCCACAAAGGTGCGGAAATTTTCCAACCCGCGGCCAAAATCATCCGGCAACTCCCTTTCAGCCAACACCATTCCGTTCCGGTCTTCCTCCATGGCGGCGTCCCATTCCTGCCACAGCTTTTGTTCGGAGGGGGCCAAATTAACCAGTTCCATATGCACATAATCCACAATCTGGATTTGGTTATTGCCAAAATCAATTTTCACCGGCTCATTTAGTTCCATACGCAGCGCCAGGCGTTCCTCCGTTCCCAGGTTTTTTCGCAGTTCCATATAAGCCGCACGCACCCCGTCCAGGGACTGGAACATAAAATCATAGTTATAATACGGCTGTTTATAGGCAAATTCCTTAAAGGTATTTAGCTCGCCGGACAGCCTGTTTTGCTGCCTGGCTGCCTGCAGGGCCGCTTTATCCAACGCCTTTTGAATACCGTTGGCCTTGTCTTCTACGGAAGCAGCAAACGCCGCCGGGACAAAAGCCGCCAACAACAACAAAACCATCAGTTTCTTCATAACAACTCCTTTGAAATGAATTTCTTACACTTTCAGTTTAAAAAATACGCTACAACCAGACAAGGGCCATAAGACCTATTTATACTGGCCGAAAGGGCCCAGATTAATGCGTAAAACGGCCTTTTTCATAGATGAGCAACTTTTCGCCATTCTTTAGCAAAGCATGCACCGTTTTTTGTTCGGTATTAATCAAATCCCAGTGCAGGGAAGAATCATTAAATCCCAGGCATTCTTTAGCCTTTTTATCCAGTTTACGCACATCCCCGGAAAAAGTGTCGGCATAGCTGGAACCCACCGCCAAATGGCAGTTGCCGTGCTTGCCTCCGAAGTTTTCGTCAAACAGCGTATCGGCCATAAACTTGTCTATTTTGGAAAAGCGCCTGTCCGTCAGGGAAAATTCCCCCACCTGGGCTGCGCCGCGGTCCATGGACAGCATTTTGCGTAGGAAATCCTGCCCCTTCTCCGCCGTGGCCTTGACGGCACGCCCATCTTTGAATTCCAGCCGCACGCCGGTAACGTAATTGCCACTGCGGTAAGAAGGCAAATCGGCATAATACACGCCGCGCGTGCCGCGCCAGTCCGGCGAGGTAAAAATTTCAAAAGACGGGATATTATTCCCGCCGCCGGAGATAAACTTCCGCTTGTCCCCCAGCAAAATTTCCAAATCCATATGTGCGGTTTCTATATGCAGTTTTTCTATTTTCAGCCCGCTCAGCCACGCGCCGATATCGGCTATTTGGGCCATAACTTCTTTCCATTTTTTTACGGGATCCTTGTCATTTAAAAAACAGGCTTTGGCCACCTGTGCCGTATATTCCTTAAGCGAAAGGCCGGCCTGGGCGGCCTGTTCTTCGGTGGGATAGTTGCACAAAGTCCAGGAAAATTTTCCGCTCTGTTCACTGCGGTCCCAAATTTCGCGCAGGCTTTTGCGCGCCACCGCCGCGCGGGCGATCCGGGAGGGATTGACGCCTTTCAGCGCGGTCAAATCCAACGGGGCACGCAGGGAAATCAGCCCGTTGATACTTCCCTGAAACTCTTTTTCTCCCGCCGCTATAAAATCCAACTGTTTATCATCGGCCAGAGCGTAGAGGGAACGGGCAAAATCTTCCGGCGCATTGACACGCGCCACGGCATGGTAATGCGCGCGCAGCAAACGTTCATACACCGCATGCGCCAGCGGCGCGGCGGCGATGTCATAGCGCAGCAACACCGTATCATATCTGGAAAATTTACCGCCGCGGCGGGCCGCTTCCATCGCCCAAACCATTACATCGGCATAATGCCCAAGCTGTGTTTTGCTAAAAGCCATACATATCCCCCTATTGTCCTCGTATAATGTTATAATACAAAATATAAAATACGGGATGAAAATATGAGAAAATGCTTGCTTCTTTTTTTACTGGCTGTTTGCGCCGCCCCGCTGTGGAGCGGCATCTTCCCCAAACCCGAAATGGATTTTGAGTTTGTTTACCAGACGGAGCTATCCCCCGCCATACTGCCGGACACCAGCGAACAAATCCAGTGTGATGACAACCAGTGCCTGCAAAGTACGCCTTTGGGCAAATATGGGCTGCAAAAACTCTACTGCTCGGATAAAGACTGTTTTTCCGTTGCCTATCAATATGCTCCTTATCAGCAGCTGGCCATTGATTTTTCGGACGGAATAAAACGCAAAAGCAATGTTTTTCCTTCATCCAGAAAACTGCGTGGGTCATTTACGGTTACCGTCCGGGATGCCGACTTGCTCGTACAGCCGGCCGCTTCTCCCCGCCCATTAAATGCACTTTCCCGGGCAGATGGATGGCTGTCCCTGCTGATTATTCTGCTGACGGAAGCGCTGGCGGCCTTTGCTTATTTGGCTTATACGGGTAAAAGTTATCGCGTGATTTACGGCGTCATTGCCGCCAATTTGATTACCATCCCGCTGACATGGCTGGTATTTGGCAATTTCGTAACGGAAACAGCCTTGCTGTGGTTATTCTGCCTGGTGTTTGAAGCCCTGTTTGTGTGGGGGTTTAACCGCCGGCACCTGTCCCTGCGCAACGCGGCGGCTTTAAGCGTGGCGGTTAATGTAACCAGTTATTCTATCGGTACCATGCTTTCCTTTCTGATTGCCCCGTATTTGTTTTAATGTAAAATCCCCGGAAATACCGGGGATTTTTTATTTTGCACACGGACACATATTTGCCTTTTCCATACACACATACACCACCGTTTTGGGGAAAAGTTTTTGCAAAAGCGGCACAAAATAAGCATACACCCGGCGGCGCATTTCCTCGGGGTAACGCATTTTGCCGTCAAAATCCAGCAGAAATTCCCCGTCCAAAATCGTATTGTCCGGAAAGCGGTTTTCCACCGCTTTTTTTAATTCGCGTGAAAAGCGCAAAAGCCCCACGCTGATCCACGCCACTTTATCCGCCGGCACCGCTTCGGCTATTTGTTCTGCCGCCTGCGTATAGGCTTTCCGCCAGCCGTCAAACGGCACCACGGGGTCAAAATGAAACCCCAAGCGGTACCCGGCCTTGGCCGCCAGGGCCGCCGCTTCCAGCCGCCGCGTCAAAGACGGCGTAAAATGCTCCGTTTGTTCTATAAACTGCGGCGCATTGACGGACCAGCCGACCACCACATTTTCCGCCCCGCCTTCCTCCAGCAGGCCCTCTATGCATATGCTTTTGGTTTTAAATTCAAACTGCAAATGCGGCCTGGCACGGAAAAACGGCACCAGCTCGCGGCTGTAGCGGGTCAGCCCGTCAAACACCAAAGAATCCGTAAATTCCCCGCTGCCGATGCGCGGGCGGTCAAACGGCCCCTTATTAAATTTCGCCCCGTCTATTTTATCCAAAAAATCCCGCACATTGGCCGGCAATAGAACGGCGTGCAAATTCTGATACTGCTGCAGGAAACAATACTCGCACTCAAAGCGGCAGCCAAACCCCAGATTAATCAGGTTGTACCCGCAGCCCGCATTGCCCTGCGAACACGGGCAGGGCTTTAAAAAATCGTATTTTTCGCGGTGGATGACCAATGTTTCGGTGCGGCGGGAAAAATTGCTTTCCCCCACCATTTCTTTGCCGTCCCAGTCGTGAAAAGCGGCTTTGGGAAACATTTCTCGCGCACGCGCCGCCAGCGGACTGCCCTGCACGGAAGTTTCAATATAAATGTTTTTGGGATAAAATTCCCGCGGCGTTAAATCCGCCCGCTGGGCCGGATTCGGCTCCAGTTTAGGCAAATAAAACGCATTCTTCGGCGCGGAAGCGAAAGAAAGCGGATAACGTTTTTGCAGCAGGATTTTTTTGGCGCGTTCAAAATTCAGTCCCTTTTCGGCGGGCAATACGGCAGACGGCTCCGCGCCGTCGCGCTTGGCTATTTCGTACAGCAGGCGCAGCAGCTCGCGCTTTTTGTTAACGCCCAGCGCGGGCAATATGCCGTCCAAATAAGAAGAAATCGTTTCAATGTCCATATTCCAAATACTCCGCTTCCTGTTCTGTCAGGCGGATTTGCAGGGCGGCGGCATTCTCCTGCACCTGCCGCACACAACGCGCCCCGAATAAAACCCCGCTGACACCGCCGCGCCCCAGCACCCACGCCAAAGCTACAGCAGACGCGGCACAGTCTTTTTGCGCGGCCAGTTCCTTTATGCGTGCGGCCACGCCCTGCGCGCGGGAAAAAGACTCTCCCCGATAATACGGATAAAAATACCTGCGCGCATCGCTGCGGCGGAAGTTAGGCTCCTTATGGTATTTGCCGCTTAAAATCCCCCCGCCCAGCGCGCCGTAGGCCATAAAAGGGATTTTCTTTTCCGCACACGCCGCCAACACCTTTTCCTGTTTGTTGTCCAGCAAAGACAGCGGGTTCTGCACACACGCCACAGACGCCTGCGCGGCGGCGGAGACCAGCAGATCCGCAGACACGTTACACAGCCCCAAAGCGCGTATTTTGCCCTGCTCTTTCAGCCGCTCCAGCGCGCCCAGCGCGTCGGAAAGCGGCACTTTTGGGTCGGGCCAGTGTATGAGGTATATGTCCAAATAATCGGTTTGCAGGCGGGAGAGCGACGCGTCACACTGCGCCAAAATGCTTTCGGGCCGCAGGTCATGGTCCGGCCGGCCGTCTTTATTTAACACAATGCCGCATTTGTCCGCCAGCAGTACCTGTTGGCGGCGGCCTTTTAAGGCGCGCGCCAGCAGCTCCTCGGCGCGGCCCCAGCCGTAAGCGGGGGCGGTGTCTATCAGGCAAATGCCCGCGTCCAGCGCGGCGTGCACGGCGTTTACCGCGTCCTGCCCGTCGGGTTCCCCCCAGTCTTTTCCGCCGCCCAAAGCCCAGGCGCCCAGCCCCAAACGCGGGGCCGTTTTACCGGACAAAATAAGCGGCGTAAAAGTCATTACCAAATCCCATTTTCCGCCATGAAACAGCTTTCTACGGTTTTAATACCGACTGTTTGCGCTTTTTGGCGGGCGCGTTCGTCCCGCGCGCCGGGCTGGAACCAAATTTCCTTCACCCCCGCCGCTATACACTGCGCCACCGCTCCGTCCAGCGCGGCCGGAGGCAGCACCATAATCACGCCGTCAGGCGCCGCGGGCAGATCCGCCAAGGTTTTATAGACGGGGTTTCCCAGCAACTCCCCGCCTTTGGGGTTTACCGCATAGACGCGATAACCGGCGGCCAGCAAATCTTTAAAAATGCGGGTGCCGTATTTGGACGGATCCGTCAAAGACACGCCCATCACGGCATAAACGCGGCAGGCCGGCATATCAGGCTTTGGGCAGGCTGCCGTCCATACCCGCCATACCGCCCATGGCCTGGGCGGCCATGCCCTGGCTGTCGCGTACGGCTTTATTAATAACGGTTTTCAGTTCTTCGGCCAGCTGTTCGCGCGAAAAATTGTTCACCAGTTCCGACACGGCCACTTCTTTTACTTCCTGCGAACCCGACACCGTAATTTCAAACACATGGTGGGGGCTGTCCACCTTAATGACCATATTGTCCAGGCGTTTTTTAATTTCCTGGATTTGATTTTTTAACTGCCACAAATCTTTAAGCTGTCCGAGTTTGTCAAACATATACGTCCTCCTGAAAG
Source organism: uncultured bacterium (assembly GCA_949296525.1). Classification (GTDB taxonomy): domain Bacteria; phylum Elusimicrobiota; class Elusimicrobia; order Elusimicrobiales; family Elusimicrobiaceae; genus Avelusimicrobium. The sequence goes on from CASFOP010000003.1 coordinate 33,072, forward strand.
GGTTTCTTAAATTTTACCAATTTAGCCGCTGTGCCCGCTTTAGGCCAGCTCCGCCAGACGGCCCGTACGCACCAGCACCGCCGCGCCGCGCACCGTATTTTGCGGATACATTTGTTGGGCCGCCTGCACATACGCCTGCAGCTGCGGGCGGTATTTTTCGGCAAGCTGCGCGGGGTCGTCCGTGCGGTCCGTTTTAAAATCCACGACCCACACCGTACCGTTTGTATCGCGCAGCAGTAAATCCATCACGCCGCTGACCACGCCCTGCGGCGTTTGACGGGAAAAAGGAATTTCCGCGTCCAGCACCTGCATGGCGCGCAGGCGTGCACAGGCGTCCGAAGCCAAAAACGCTTCTAATATTTCCCGCGCCGCATCGGTGTATTGCGCCAAAGCCGTTTCCCGCGCCGCCCGCGCCAGACAAACGGGCAAATCTCCTTCCCCCTGCCAATAATGGGCCAGCGCCGCATGCACCAGCGTGCCTAAATCCGCCGCCTGCCGGTTTTCGGTTTCTTCCCCCGCCAAAGCGGACGGAGAAAGGGGCAGTGTCTCTTCCCGCAATGCCTGATACTGCGCCATACGCGCCGCATACGCTTCGCGCCAGGCCTGCAAATCTTTGTCTTTTCTCTGCGCCGCCGGAGCGGGGCGATGCGTATAGATAAATTCTTCCGGCTTTTGGTACGGCACATAGGTCAGACGCAGTTCCCCTTGCGCGCCCAACGCCTCCGGCCGTTCCCCTTCCAACGGGAAAAAGCCCGCGCGACCGAACATTTCGGCCAGGGTGCGCCTGTCGCTGTTTTCATTGCCCACCACCAGCAGTTTTTCCCGCGCGCGCGTCAGCGCCACATACAATACGCGCACTTCTTCGCAGCGTTCATGTTCTTTTTGCTCTTCTTCCAGCCAGGCCAAATTGATATCGGCATACGGGCCGGCGCGGAAGCCGTGCAGGTCATAACGCCAGGAATACAAATGCGCGGGCCGTTTGGCCGCGGCGGCGCTTTCTTTTTTGGATATGTCGGTCAAAATCACAACGGGGAATTCCAGGCCTTTGGATTTATGCACCGTCATCACGCTGACCGCGTCCAGCGCTTCTCCTTCCGGCAGGGCGGTCAGGCGGCCCAGTTCCTGCTCCATCATTTCCTGCACGCGGGAGAGGAACTGCCCCAGGGTGGAAGGCGTCTGCAAAGAATACCCTTCGGCCAAAGACACCAGTTTCTGCAAATTGGCCATGCTGCGCTCCCCGTCATAGGCGGCGGTGCAGGCTTCGGCCAGGAAAGTTTCGTTTAACAGGCCGCGTAATAAATCGCGCAACGGCTCCCGTCCCGCGCGCGCGGCAAAATTTTTCAGCAGGCCAAACACGCGCCGCGCTTTGGGTTCGTGCGTATCGGCACGCCAGTCCAGTTCGCCGGCGCGGGCCAGGCGGTACAGCTCCTCATCGGTCAGGGCTCCCAGCGGGCTGCGCAGGACGCCGGCCAGCGCAATGCGGTTGCGCGGGTCGTCGGCGGCGCGCAGGAAATTTAAAAAGTCGGAGATTTCCTGCCGGCGGTAAAAATCTCTGTCTTCTTCCAAAGAAAACGGCACCCCTTCGCGCCGCAAAGCGTCTGCATACGGGCCGAGCGTGGTGGCGGCGCGCGACAAAAGCGCAATGTCTTTATATTGCAGTTTGCGTCCGCTGGGCAATGTCATCTTGCCCACGCTGTCGCGTATCCAGCGCGCAATAAAGCGGCCCTGGTTGTGGCGGTATTCGTCGGCGGACACTTTTTCCTCTCCGGCGCAGACCAGCGCCATTTCCGCCGCGCCGTATGTATCCGTTTTCTCCGTAAAAATTGCTTCATAGGCGGGCTGGAAGGCCGGTTTTTCCCGCATGACGGCCGCACATACGCCGTTGGCCAGGGCGATGATTTCTTTTTCACTGCGGAAATTCTGGCGCAGGTACGCCTTTTCCCCGCCCTGTTTTAAAATCAAATCGGTAAACAGTTCATAGGCCGTGATATCGGCCCCGCGGAAACGGTAAATGGACTGCTTGGGGTCCCCCACCACAAACAGCTTGCCCGGCTGCAGTTTGACGGCTCGCCAGTCCGCGGCACCGCCGCCTTTTTCTTCGGCCAGGAAAAGCAGCAGCTCGCCCTGCACGGGGTCCGTGTCCTGGAACTCGTCAATATACAGCGCGTCGTATTCTTCCTGCAAATACCGCCGCACCAGCAAATTGTTTTTCAGCAAATCGCGCGTTTTGACAATTAAATCGTCAAAGCTCAAAATGCCTTCCTGCGTGTAACGCGCGCGCACGGTTTGCACCAGGTCCGCAAGCAACTCATAGGCTTTCAGCACCAGCTGCTGTACGGCGGGGTCGGCCTGTGCGGCGAAACGGCACAGGGCTTTGGCTTCTTCGGCGCTGTCTTCGTCCCAGTCTTTGGGAACGGATTTGACGGGAATGGTTTCTTCCTGCGCCTGCGGCGCCGCCCCCGTGCGCAGCCACGCGGACGCGTTTTCAAAACGCGCCGCCGCCTGGAAAAGCGCTTTTTCTATTACGCGCGGGGCCTTTTTTCCGGCGGAAAAATCTTTGGCCATCTGGCGTGCGCGCACGGCGCGCTCGTCACAGACGCGCGCCAATAAATCCTTCTGCGCAAAATACTGATACGCACCCGTTTTCCCGCCGCACATTTCTTCGGCGCAGGCGCGCAAATCGGCCAGCGGTATGCGGGGCAGCACTTCCTTCCACTGCGCCGCGCGCGGGGCATTTTCCCCCAGTTCGCGGTCCAAAAAGCGGTTCCATTCCGCTTCAAAAATGGCCTGCGCGCGCGGGCCTTTGTCTATTTCCGCACCCGGGGTCAGGCCCGCTTCCAGCGGGTACATACGCAAAATATCGGCGCAGAAACCGTGAATGGTGCCTATTTGGCTGCGGTCCAGCTGGGACAGCGCGGCCTCGGCGCGGGAAATAATTTCCGGCAGGGGCACGGCAAAGTGTTCCCTTAATACCTGCAGGGTGCTTTCTTGCTCCCCTTCCCGTGCGGCGCGCAGTACGGCCTGGAGCTTAAAAATTAGGCGGGTTTTAATTTCGGCGGCGGCTTTTTCGGTAAACGTCAGCGCCACCAGCCGCGGCGCGGCCACCCCCTGCGCCAGCAGGGCAAAGCACAGGCGGTCAATCAGCAGGGTGGTTTTGCCGGTGCCCGCGCCGGCCTCCACCACCATATTGACGTTTAAACGCGTACGTACGCGGAAGCGGTCTTCCTGCAAACTCATTGTTTGGCCTCCTGCAGCTGCCGTTCCGCCGGCGCATGTTTGGCGCGCAGCAATGTACGGTATGCGTCTTTGCGGCAAATGGCCGCATACGGGCAGTACTGGCAGTGCTCCCCGGGGCTGACAAAGAAAGAGCCTCCTTTTATCAGATTCATCAGCAGTGTCAAAAATGCTTCCGCGCGCGGGCGCACGGCTTCAAAGCCTTCGGCCGTCAGTTCCTGGCGGTCATAGCCTTTGTTGATGTTCAGCAAAGCCGCGCCGTCCGGCGTTAAACCCTGCGTCTGCGGCGTATCCCGGGCTAAAATTAAATAAATAAACGGCTGCAAAATCACCTTTTTAAACATATCCTCCGCCAAATCTTTGCCGCCGTGGCGGCCCGACTTATAGTCCAGCACGCGGAAAGTTTTGGCGGCCGCATTGACGTCTATGCGGTCCACAATACCCTTGAGTTTCATTTGCAGCTGCGGCGAAAGCTCATATATTTTTTCAAACAGCGTTTCAAACACCGCCGGCACAAAGCCGTCCAAATGTTCCGCGTCTTTAACAACAAAATCGGCCAGTTTGTCATGTATATCCTGCAAAATCAGCTCCCAAATCACGGGATAAATGCCAAACTGTTTATAACTTTGCGCGTCATAGTGTTTGTTGACGGCCTGCTCCAGCCGTTCCTGCAAAGCAGACGGGAACAGCTGCCCCGCCAGCCCTTCTTTATAGAGCTGCTCGTAATAGTCCATCAAAATTTGGTGATAGGCCCGCCCGCGCGCGTCCGGCGCCAGCGCGTCGCGCGAGAGCACTTCGTCGGGTTCTTTGAGCCCCACGCCTTTGGCCAAAAAATATTTCATGGGGCAGCGCGCCAAATCCTGCAAAGCCGAGGGCGAAAACCCCGCCGCATTTTGCGCGGAAAAAATTTCCGCTCCGCCGTTTACCGCGCCGTCGCGCGCCGTCAGCGCGCCGGCAGAGGCAATCTGCCGCGCCGCCGCCAGGGAGTCGCGGCGCGCTTCGTCCCACAGCCCCGCGGTTTGGTATTCTTTTTCATCCGCTTCTTCTGCGGAAAGCAGCAGAGACAGCTCTTTTGCCGTCAAAAATTTTTCGTCCGTTTCTTTCAGCCGCTCCGCCGCACGCCCGCTCACGCGCGTAACGGCCGAAGAAGTCAAATCCGTCTGCGCCGCGCGCGCAAACTCCGCCAAATAACCCGACGGCACCAGCGGCTTGCCTTCCGCGTCCGAACGCAAAAAGGACAAATAGAGTTTTTCTTCCGCCGCTTCCAGCGCGCAGAAGAAAAGCAGGCGTTCCTCATCAAAGCGTTCCATTTTTTGGTTGATCCAAAAACCCAGCTGGTCGCGCAAAACACGGCGGTAATAATCTTTTAAGACGGGGTCTTCATGAATGGCCTGCGGAAAACTTTTCTCGTTCAGCCCCAGCACAAACACGGCTTTAAAGCCCTGCCCGCGCAAAGCCAGCGCGTCCGCCGCCGTTACGCCGGCGGGCCTATTTTCCCCCTGCGCCAGCTGTACGTCCTGCAGGGCGGAAAACAATTCATCCAAAAATTCGCCGGCCCGCGCGCGCGGCTGCACCGCGCCGTAACGCGCAAAACCGTTTAACACCTGGCCCAATGCGTCCCATACGGCCTGTTCCTGCGCATCAAAAATATCCGTATTCACATTATCCTGCAAAAAGTCCCTCGCGGCCTGCAAAAGCGCGGTCCAGTCTTCCGCGCGGTCCAAAAATTCCAGCCGCCGTTTGACGTCTTCCAGCCACGGCAAAAAAGCGGGGTCATAGGCCGGCAGAGACGGCCGCACCAAATCCGCCCACTGTGCAAAATCCCGCCTGGCCAGGCATTGGTCTATCAAATAACGCCACTGGTTCTTCCGTTTAAAATAAGGCGAAGACACGACGGCCCGCACGTCTTCGCGGTCAAAGCCGCCGCGGCACAGCGAAAACAAATTGGTGATAAATACGCCCAGCGGGCGCGCGGAAAACCCGAAAGAAAAAGAGGCGTTAAGCGGCACGCCGTTCTGCGCGCAGGCGGCGGGTAGCAGGGTTTTATAAGGCTCCAAAGAACGCGCCGTCAGGGCCATATCCGCATAGGGCAAGCCCTTTTCTTCATGCAGGCGCAGCATTTCTTTGACAACAAAAAACACTTCCCCTTCCGGATCGGGCGCGGACACGAAGCGCACGCCTTCCGGCGCGGCGGAAGCGGTCTGCGGCGTGAACAGATTTTTCAGCGCCTCTCCGCCGGCCAACGCAGCCCAGTTTTCTTCCCCTTCTTCCGCGACGCCGGACGCACCTAAAATATTGGCCTCAAAAAATTTCCGCCCGAATGCAAAAGCGGGGTGCTTGGCATACGGCCAAAATACCGTCAGCGGATAATGCGCGCGCAGCAGGTCAAACAACTCCAGCTGGCGGCCCGTCAGCTCATAAAAACCGTACACTAAAATTTCCGCAAAACTTTTCAGCCACGGGCTGGCGGGCACTTGTTCCAGCGCGTCCCGGAAATACTGGCGGTAAGACCGGTAACCGGGCACGTCGTCCATTTTTTGTAAATACGCGCGGTACATTTTTACCAACCACTGTAAATGCGGCATTTGCGCTTCCAGCACGGGGTCGGAAGTGGTTTGCAAGTGCTCCTCCAGCACATCGGGGTCGGCCAGCGAATCGGCCAAATCGCGCAGGGAAGCGCGCAGCGCGCGCGAAAAGCCGCGGCTGGGCTTATACCGGTCCAGCCCCGGGGTCAGCAGTAAATTTTTAAGCAGGTAATCATGCAGATTGTCCCCGGGCAGAAGCGGTGCACGCGGCGCGGGGTCCTGTGCGTCCAGCCGCGCCAAAAGCTGGGAAAACGTAACAAAAAACACATTGCTTACCAAGCCCGTTTTTTCCGCCAGCAGGCGGCGCAGGCGCGCGGCGGCGCGGCCCGAAGGGCAAAGCACCAGCACGCGCCGGCCCGGACCGGTTTTCAAACCGGAGGCATAAGCGGCAAACTGTGTTTCCAATGCCCGAAAAGGCGCGTAAAAAACCCTCATAAATGCTATGCTATTAAATAAGTTATACATATTATGGCATTTTTGGCGCGCCTTTTTTGCGCCAGCGGAAATATATATGAAAATTTTAATTTTAATGCGCCACGGCCAGGCGGAGCCTTACGCCGAAACGGACGCGCAAAGAGCATTAACCCCCGCCGGACGGGACAAAGCGGCCGCCACGGCCCGCACCCTGCAAAAAGCCGGATATAAACCCTCTGTACTGCTGTGCAGCCCGCTGCTGCGCGCGCGGCAAACGGCCCAAACCGCAGGCGACATTTTGGGCATTGTCCCCCAAGCGGCCGAAGAACTGGACGGACGTTTAAGCGCCAAGGGGCTCATAGACTTTGCCATGCAGCAGCTGCAAAAAACGGACTGCGTCATGCTGGTGGGGCATAACCCCAACTGCAGTATTGCCGCAGGCATATTGCGCGAAGAATACACCCCTTTTGAAGCGGGCACGGCCGCCGTGTTTGACATGACCGACCCGCAGGCCCCCAAATTCCTGCCAACGGAGAACAAATGAGTATTACCGAAGCCGTCATCTTGGGCCTTTTGCAGGCGTTGGGTGAATTTTTGCCCATTTCCAGCTCCGCGCATTTGGTGCTGCTGCCTTTTTTCCGCGGGGTACAATATCAGGGCGTTTCTTTTGACGTCATGCTGCATTTGGCCACCCTGCTGGCCGTGCTGTTATACTTTGCCAAAGACTGGTTTGTCATCATCAAAGACGGCCTGACCCGCCCCAAAACCCGGGAAGGCAAAACGCTGTGGCTGCTGGCGCTGGCCACCGTACCGGCGGGCCTGGCGGGAGTATTGGGCCAGGACGCGATAGAAACAGTGTTCAGAAGCCCGCTAAGCATAGCGGCCTGCCTGATGGTGTTTGCCGTCATTTTATGGCTGGCCGACCGCAAAGCCGACCCCGCAGGCCGCGCAGACATTAACCTGAAAAATTTACTGATTATCGGCTGTGCGCAGGCATTGGCCCTCATGCCCGGCGTATCCCGCAGCGGGATTACCATTACGGCGGCGCTGTTTCTGGGATTCTCACGCAGTCAGAGCGCGCGCATATCCTTTTTGCTTTCCGCTCCCGTTATCGGCGGGGCGGCGGTGCTGGAGCTGGCCCACCTTTCGCTGGCGGATATTACCGCACCGCTGGTGTGGGGGTTTATCAGCGCGTTTTTAGGTGCGTTGCTGGTCATAGGCGGGCTGATGAAATACATTAAGACACACAGCTTTAATGTGTTCGTGGTTTACCGCCTGCTTTTGGGGCTGGTGATTTTCGGCTGGTACTGGCACCTGCATTAAGCGAGGATAAAAACAGATTTTATATAATGAAAAAAAGGAGTTTAGGAGGAAAAATATGAGTTATTTGCTGGCATTTTGTCTGGCTTTGTGTTGGGGAACGGCTTTTTTGGCCACCAAAAATATCGTTACCGTTTTGCCGCCGTACTGGGGCACGTTTTTCCGCGTACTGGCGGGTTTGATTTTCTTTATTATTCTGTATGGTGTACAGCGCAAAAACCTGCGCTGCCCCGTCAAAGAACTCTGGCGGCCCTGGACCATCGGCTTTTTGCTCATCCTGTTCCCGTTTGCGGCCATTTCCTGGGGGCAGCGTTTTGTCGCGCCGACTATCGGCGGTATTTTTAACGGCACGGTGCCGCTGTGGTCTTTCATCGCCGGCGCGGTGCTGCTCAAAGGCGTGGACCGCTTTACCTGGCGGCGCGCCGTAGGCGTATTGATCGGATTAGGCGGGCTGCTGACCATTATGTGGCCGTCTTTACAGCTGGGCACCGACCCGAATGTTTTATACGGTTGTTTTGCCTTTCTGCTCATGGCGTGGTCCTACAGCTTGGGCAATGTGCTGACCAAAAAAATCATGGTGGACAATCATTCCGTCGCGCCGGAAGCCAACACGTTCCACCAGTATTTATTCTCCGCCGTGGTGCTGCTGGTGCTTTCGCTGATTTTGGAACCGGTGCCGCCCGCTTCCGCATTCAGCACCAAAGTAGTACTCTCTATTGCCAGCGCGGGCGTGTTTTCTTCCGCGGTGGCTTTCCTGCTGATGGTGGCGTTAATCCGCCGCTGGGGCGCCACGCGCATGGCATCGGTAACGTATTTCACACCGGTGGTGGCCATGGCCAGCGATATGATTGCTTTCGGGCGCATGCCCGGCGGCAACGAGTTGCTGGGGCTGGCGCTTATTTTCATCAGCCTGTTCCTGATTCAAAAACCTGTAAAATCGGCGTAAAAATATGAAAAAAATTCTGAACTTGCAGTGCATTAACTGCGGCAAAGAACATAAAACCAGCGAAACGGATTTCGTCTGTACGGCCTGCGGGGGCAACCTGGAGGTCAACTACGACTATAAACTGATTTCCCGCCGGTTCAGCATCGGCAAATTAAAAGACAATACGCACTTTGACATGTGGCGGTATATGGATCTGCTGCCCATCAATGACCATGACAAAGTGCCCCATGTGCATGTGGGCTGGACTCCCATGTATAACTGCAAGGAGCTGGCGCACGAACTGGAAATTTCACACCTGTTTATTAAAGACGAAGGACGCAATCCCACCGGCTCCATCAAAGACCGCGGCAGCGCCGTGGCCGTGGCCCGTGCACTGGAACTGGACAAGGAAATCATCGCCGATGCTTCCACCGGCAACGCCAGCGATTCGCTGGCCTGCCTGACGGCCAGCCTGCCCATGAAGTCGGTCATCTTTACGCCGACCTTTGTGCCGGAGCCGAAACTGGTGCAGCTTTTGGTATACGGAGCGGAGGTTATTACCGTGGAAGGCAGCTATGACAACGCCTTTGACCTCTGCCGCAAAGCCGTGGAAGAAAACGGCTGGTATTCCCGCGCGGCGGGCTTTAACCCGTATACGCGCGAGGGCAAAAAAACCTGCGCTTTTGAAATCTGCGAGCAGCTGGAGTGGGAAGCGCCGGACAAAGTCATCGTCGCAGCGGGGGACGGCACTATTTTGAGCGGTCTGTGGAAAGGGTTTGTGGATTTTAGCAAACTGGGCATTATTGAGCGCATGCCGCAGATGATAGCCGTACAGGCCGCCGGCAGCGCCGCCATTAAGAACGCTTTTGAAAGCAAAACGGAAGTCAGTGCGGTGCAGGCCCACACTGTGGCGGACAGCATTTTGGTCAATTATCCACGCGACGCACAGCTGGCCCTGCAGGCGCTGGAAGAATCGGGCGGGTTTGCGCTGACCGTAACGGATGAAGAAATCATTCAGGCAATCCCCGAATTGGCGCGCAAAGCCAATATTTTTGCCGAGCCCGCCGGCGCAGCCGTATATGCCGCGCTGAAAAAACTGGCGGCGGAAGGGAAAATAGAGCGCGACGAAACCGTGGTACTGGTGGTGGGCGGGAACGGGCTTAAAGACATTGACAGTGCCTTAAAGTCCGTCAGCAAGCCCGACGTTATCCCCGCCGATATGGATGCGGTGCGCGCCGAACTGAAAAAGAAAGGGCTTATTAAGTAAGTTTAATAAAAAAGGGAAGCTTTAAGGGCTTCCCTTTTTCCTTAAACAGCAAAAGCGGATTATGGCCTCGCCGGCACATCTATCCCCGCCGGGGGCGCAGGAGGCGCAGGCGTCTTTTTGGGGCTTCCCCACACCGCCAGGCCGCCCAATGCCACAGATAATAGGATTATGGGCAGCACGAAACGACAATAGCAGTCAAAGAGTGTCCACCTACTATCAGTAAGATAAATAAACACGTACAGCCAGGCAAGGACTCCGAGTACCAGACCAATAAATATCCCTATTACCGACAGCACCAGCAACCCGCCGGACACATGCAATATCCGCCAAGGAAAATAAACGAGAACGAAATATATGGGAAGCGCTATTAATCCAAACAATAAGCACAAACGATTCCATTCTGTACAGTCCGGACGGCCTGCCGACATACCAATACCAAATCCATACCAGTATAAGAACACTAAAGCAGCCACTATGGCCAACAGCATTAACAATGCACAAAGTAAACCCACAGAGGCATATATAATCGGATGATTGGTAAGCAGGCGCCCTACCCAGCTGTTGCCCGGTACCACAATCCAGCCGAACACAACCCCCAAGCCGAGGGCAAGCGGCCCAAAGCCGCCCCCAAACGTCCCCAAAAACCCACACAGCACGGAATAAAGCCCCACGCCCACAATCTGCAACACAGGTGATAAATGAGCAAACATATCTTCTCCTATTCTTGAAATGATTTTTTACCAAAAAACACACTGCATGTCCATTTCAGTGCCTTAGACAAGCACTTCCGCGGACGGCCCCGGCAAAGACAACAGGCTTAAAACCGCCTAAAACGCCGTCAGCGGGGTTTTTGGCGCCGGGGGTCTTTTTTTGATAAATTTTGTTCATACACAAAATTTATCAAAAAAAAAAAACAATGCAAGCCCTTTTAAAAGGCCTTGCCAAACCTTGTAAGAAAAAATAATCAGGCGGGGGTGTTGCCGCTGAAATCGGGCGCGGAAGGCTCGGGATCCGGGCAGGAGGATTTGTCGCAGCGGTTGCGAAACGCGCAGTCTTTGCAATGGGAAACATCCGGCTCAAAAAGGCCGGCTTCTATTTTCTCGCCCACTTCTATAAATTTGGCCAAAATGGCTTTTGCGTCAAACGCTTCAAACGGCGCGCTGACCTGTTTGTCAAACGCCGTAAAATAAAACGTCGCTTTGCCTTTTTGCATATTCCACGCGCGCTGCGCGCCCACGGCGTAAATGCCCATTTGCAACGAATCGGTCACTGCGGCGTCAAAATCCACGTCGTCGCCGGTTTTATAGTCTATCACTTCCCAGCTGCCGTCGGGGTGTTTGTCTATGCGGTCTATTTTGCCGCGCAAAGTCCATTTGCCTTCCTGGAAAATAAACTCCCGCTCGGTGCTGTCCACCGTGGTTTTGCGTTCGTATTCGCGTTCGGCATACTGCTCCAGCATTTTTTTGCCTTTCAGGTAATATTCCATTTGCTGGGCCGCGCTGGTGTAGCCGGCGCCCAGCCAGCAGTCGTCATAATAAAACAGCAGCTCCGACGGGTCATTGCTGTTGCGGTGGTACTCCTCCAGCGCGCGGTGTATGGACACGCCCAAAGACGAAGCGGCCACCAGGCCTTCCTTGCGGCCGTCCATATATTTATATTTATACAGAAGCGGACATTCCAGATAGGTTTTAATTTTGGAAAAATTCAGTTCGTGCACGTCGCTGTACATATCAGGCCGCCTTATATCGTAAAAAATGCACCAGGGTGTCGCCGTATTTTTCCACGCGGAAAATTTCCAGTTCTTCCGGCACGGCAAACGGCTCGGTTTTATGTGTTTGTAACACAATGACCCCTTTGGGGGCCAGCAGTTTGGCCGACGATACGTTTTTCAGCGCCGGTTCGGACAGGGCCAGCATTTTATTATTCTGGTCGCGGTACGGCGGCCCCATGAAAATAATATCATAGCCCTCGTTGTCGCTGTAAGAAAGCAGGTAGTCCAGGGGTTTTAGCACGTCGCCTTTAATCACGCGCGCGCGGTCCTCAAACCCCAGGTGGATTAAGTTGCGGTGAATGTTTTTAATACAGGCAGGCTCCCTGTCCACACACACCACGCGCAGCGCGCCGCGCGACAACGCCTCCAAAGACACATTGCCCGTTCCCGCAAACAAATCCAGCCACATAGCCCCCGCCAGACGCGGGCGCAGAATATCAAAGACGGACTGTTTAATTCTGTCCGAAATGGGTTTGACCGGCAGGTTTTTGGAAACGGAAAAAATCCGTCTGCCCCGCGCGGTGCCTGCAATAATACGCATATTTTTCCTTTACAGCTGGGCGATGCCTTCCTTAATGGCGTAGCGCACCAGCTCGGCCTGTTTGTGAATGCCGAGTTTTTTCATAATATTGTTGCGGTGCACGTGAATCGTGTTTAAGGAAAGGTTAAACGTCTTGGCGATTTGCTTGCTGCTGTACCCTTCGGCGATCAGCTGCAGCACTTCTTTTTCTTTCGGGGTCAGGCCCGTTACGTCGCGCTTGCGCGAAGAAGTTTTGCCCAAAAAGCCCTGCACGATATATTTGGATACTTTGCTGCACAGATAAAACCGGCCGACGGACACTTCGTTAATCGCGTCCACGATTTCATCGGCCGTGGATACTTTTACAATAAATCCTTTGGCGCCGGCTTTCAGCGCTTTTTCCACCGACACGCGGTCGTCGTACATGCTCAGCATGACCACTTTGGCGTCGGGTTTCATCTTTACCAGCCGCTGCGTGGCTTCAATGCCGTTTAACACCGGCATGGAAATATCCACCACATACACGTCGGCATCATTTTTGGCGGCCCATTCCACCAGCTCTTTGCCGTTGGAAATTTCCGCCGCCACTTCCATGTCTTTTCCTTTGCGCTCCAACACGGCGCGCACACCGTCACGCACAATTGCGTGATCGTCTGCCAATACCACTTTTATACTCATATCCTGTTCACCCCGTACGCGACCTTCGGGCATTTGGCTTCAATCACGGTGCCTTTGCCAGGTTCGCTTTTAATCGTCAAATTTCCGCCCAGATAAGCCACGCTGTCCCGCATGGACAGCAACCCGATATGGTTGATGGACTGCTGGGAAGAGGCTTTAAATCCTTTCCCGTTGTCGCTTATTTTCAGCGTTACGTCCTTTACGCCCCGTTTAATGCTTACGTCCACGCGCGTCGCGCCGGAATGCTTAATCACGTTATTAAGGCTTTCCTGCGCCACGCGGTACAAAACGATTTTTACTTCGTCGGATACGGCCGTCCCGTCGTCAGTTTGCGCCGTAAAGGTATGCTTAATATTTTTATACTGTGTCATGTGGCTGAGCAGTTCCTGCACGGCATCGGCCAGGGTAATCGCTTCCAAATTGGGCGGACGCAGGCTGACCACAATGTTTTTTACGCGCTCAATACAGTTTTTAATCTGTGTATCCAAATCCGCAATATCCTTTAATGCCTGCTTACGGTCGCCGGTGCTGACACTGTCTTTAACCATACTTAAAAGCGAGGTCAAAATAACCGCCGCGGAACCTATTTCATCATGCAAAGCCGAAGAAATTTTCCTGCGCTCTTCTTCCCGCGCCATCAGCAGCAGCTGCGGGAAGGTACGTCCGCCCACTTCTTTTAAAAAGTGCGTATGCGAATAGTTATACGCCCAGGACGTAATATTCTTAACAAGCCCTAGCACACTGCCCACTTTGCCTTCGCTGTCGCGCAGCGGGATAAGCGTGGACTGAAAAAAGCAGGTGTTTTTTCCTTCACACACACTCCACTCATAGCTGACCACCTCGCCTTCGGCCGCTTTTTCATGGGCCCGGCTATGTACGGGCTGGCTGGGGTCTACGGAGATTTGCGTACAAAAACCCGCGGGTTTGCCAAACATAAAAATCTGTCTGTTGCGCACATCCGCCACATACACCAGGTCATAGCCTTCCACCCCCTTTTCTTTAATGGAAGTAAGGGAGGAGGAATCGTCCACAAACAGCGCCGTTTCCGCGCACTCATCGGGGCACGGATAAATGCAGCTTTTCTTCTCGTCCTTTGGTTCGGCCATGCGCCCCCCGTTTACACCTTAGCTAGATTTTACTATTTTTTAACCCTTTTTCCACAGAATCTTATTTGACAACGTTAGCCGTTGTACCGCGTAAGTTTAATCTATATCGGGTAGTCCGTTCTAAAGCCTGCGCAACCAAACAACGCGCACGTGCTTTGGATACGCCGGACACGGGGATAAGTTTGCTATAATTTAAATAATGAAGACGTTGGGCAAATTTTTAACTTCCAAATTCTTTTTATACGGCCTGCTGGCCGCCCTGTTTGTGTGCATTATTGGCGGGGCGGTGTTCATGCGTTATATTTTCTCCGGCATTCCCCCCGTATATGAAATGGAAGAATATACCCCTTCTCTGACCAGCAAAGTGTTTGACCGCAACGGCAAACTCATTCACGAATTTTCCATAGAAAAGCGCAGCATGGTGCCGCTGGAAGAAATCCCCGTGGACCTGCAGAACGGCGTGGTGGCCATGGAAGACCGCGATTTCTTTAATCACGCGGGGTTTTCCGTGCGCGGCATTTTGCGCGCGCTTATGCACGATATTTTAAGCGGCAGCGCCAAACAGGGCGGATCTACGCTGACACAGCAACTTTCCCGCGGCGTTTTTCTGACCCAACAAAAGAAGATTATCCGCAAAATCCGTGAGATTATTTTGGCCGTACAAATAGAGCACCGCTTCAGCAAGCCGGAAATTTTGCAGTTATATCTAAATGAAATCTATTTGGGCAGCGGAGCATACGGCGTCAAAGCTGCGGCCAAACGCTATTTTAACAAAGAACTGTCCGAACTGACCACCGGCGAAGCGGCCCTGATTGTGGGCCTGATCCCTTCCCCGGGCAATTACAACCCTTTTGCCAACCCGGAGCGCGCCAAAGCGCGGCGCGACCTGGTATTACAGGTCATGTACGAGCAGGGCTATATCAACAAAGAGGATATGGACGCAGCCAAGGCAGAGCCGCTGCCGGAAAAAGAACCCGTACCGGAAGAAAATACTACTCCCGGGCTGTACTTTATAGAGCATATCCGCCGGCTGCTGGAAGCCAAATACGGCACGGAAACGCTGTGGAAAGGCGGGCTGAACATTTACACCACCATAGATATTGACCAGCAGGAAATTGCCGAGAAAATCATGAATGAAAAGCTCAATGAGCTGGACATGGTGGTGGCCAAAGGGCTGGGCATAGAGATTGAGCCCGAAGACCCCGACGCCGAAACGGAAAAAGTAGAAGCAGAAACTCCCGAAACCGAAGGGGAAGAACTGCCCGATTTCCCGCGCCTGCAGGGGGCATTTATGGTACGCGACGTAAAAACCGGCGCCGTGCGTGTACTTATCGGCGGGCGCAGCTTTGCCGACAGCAAATTCAACCGCGCCACGCAGGCCAACCGCCAGCCGGGTTCTTCTTTCAAACCGTATGTTTGGATGGCCGCCCTGCAGCAGGGCTATACGCCCGCCACGCTGGTTAAAGACTTGCCCAGCATGTTCTATTTTGATGGACGCAACTGGCATACTTTTGACGAAAACTCGGATTTGTATTCTCTGGAGCTGGCTTCCCAGTCCTTTATCGCTAATAAGTCCTTCAACGTATGGGCGCCTCAAAACCTGGGCGGACGCAACGAAGGCTGGATTACCCTGCGCCGCGCGCTGGAAAAATCCAAAAACCTGGTGGCCGTCAATTTGATAGACGCCATCGGGCCGCGCAAAGTGATTTCCGTGGCGCGCAAAGCCGGCCTGACGGGGGCTTTGCCCAATGTGCCCGCGCTGGCCCTGGGTGTAAACGTTTTGCATTTGGACGAACATCTGGCCGCGCTGACCACCTTTGCCAACGGCGGTATACACACCGACAACTATTATATTGAGAAGGTGGAGGACAACAACGGCCGCGTGCTGGAAGAACATATCGGACAGGAAACCGAAGCGTTTACCCCGCAGGATTCGTATTTGCTCATTAACATGATGAAAGGTGTGGTGCAAAACGGCAGTGGCCGCTCCGCCCGCGTGCTGGGCCGCCCGCTGGCCGGCAAAACCGGCACCACGCAAAGCCACCGCGACATGTGGTTTGTGGGCATGACCCCGCACACCGCCGCCGCGGCCTGGATGGGTTATGACGATGACACTTCCCAGGAAAAGTATCAGTGGCAGGGCAGCACCACCGCACGGTGGTGGACAGCTATTATGCAGGAAATTTTGAAGGACGAGCCGAAGGACGATTTCCCCGTACCGGAAGGCATTTCCTTCTCTTACATCAACCCCAATACGGGCAAATTGGCCACGCCGACCGACCCGAACAAATTTTTGGAAGCGTTTAAAAAAGGCACCGAACCTACCAGCTTTTAATTCTTTTGCGCCCGCCGCCGGCGGGCTTTTTCTCTTATGACGACGCCAAACAAAACGGACATTCTATTTTTCTACGGCCTGCCCAACCAAAGCGCGGCCGGATATTTTGCGTTTAAAAAATATTTGTCCGCGGGGCAAAGCGTACTTTATTTAACCGCACAGGACCCGGATTTATTTATTAACGCGCTGGAAGAATTTACGCCGGACGGCGCCGTCAACCTAATTTCTTTCCCGGAGCAAAAAACCGGCCAAATGGCCGCCCTGCATGCACTGATTAACGGCAAACGGCCTTTTGCCGTCGCCGCGCAATATGCGGACTGGACAGTCCCCCTGCCCGTGCCGGAAGATTTCCGCGCCAATACATTCACCGTGGCCCGCGGGGCCGTATTGCGCCGCGGCGACCTGCTGGACATTTTACAACACCGCGGGTACACGCGGGAAGACTACACCGAAGTCCCGGGCCAGTACGCCGTGCGCGGCAGCGTGGTGGACATTTTTTCCCCGGGGCAGGAGCGCCCGCTGCGCTTGTATTTTGCGGGCAACCGCGTGGAAACCATAAGCAGTTTTGACATTGACACCCAAAACACCCAAGAGCGCAAGGACGAGGCCGTCATCCTGCCGCTGAAATTTGACCGCGAACCCGCCTCTTTGGCCGACTATGTACGCGGCGCACAGTATGTATTTGACGAGCCTCCGCAGGATTTTGACTTTGCACAATACTCTTCCGCCGCCGTGCTGACCCGCCTGCCCACGCACCAGGGCGTGAACTGTAATTTAAAAGCCAATATAGAATTTAACGCCAATTTTAAACTTTTAGATACGGAAGCCGCCTCCCTGCGCCGGCAGGGCATGCAGGTCACCGTTACCTGTTTAAACCGCGGTGAACTGGACCGTCTGTGCGAACTGATGCAGGACTATGAACACCTCAAAAACCTGCCTGTTAAAATCTCCCCCCTGACGCAGGGATTTTACTGCCCCGATGAAAAATTTGCGCTGATTACCTCGGCCGAGATTTTAAACCGCCGTTACCGCGCTTCCTCCGTTTTAAAACAGTTTGACGTACAGGGCGCGCAGAAAGTGCGCTTTAAAGAGCTGCGCCCCGGGGACTATGTGGTACATCAAAACCACGGCATCGGCAAATACCTGGGGCTGGAAATTATGGACAAAGAAGAAAACCCGACCGACTGCCTGATTATTGAATACCGCCGCGGCAGTAAGCTGTATGTGCCCATGTATGACTTCAAACGCGTGCAAAAATACATCGGCGCGGGCGGCAAGGCGCCGGCTTTGTCGGCCCTGGGCGGCGTGGCGTGGAAAGACGTCAAAAAACGCGTCAAAGAAGAAGCGCAGAAAACCGCCAAAGAGATTTTGCGCATGGAAGCCCTGCGGCAGGCCGCCGGCGGGGAGGCCCTGCCCGGCGATGCGCGCATAGAAGAAGAATTTGCCGACTCTTTCCCGTATGTACAGACCCCGGGACAGACACAGGCCATAGAGGACGTCCTGCGCGACCTCTCGCGCAACAAACCCATGGACCGCGTCTTAGTCGGCGATGTAGGCTTTGGCAAAACCGAAGTAGCCATGCGCGCGGCCCTGCACGCGGTCATGAGCGGCAAACAGGTAATGATGCTGGTGCCCACCACCATTTTGGCCGACCAGCATTACAAAACTTTCGCCAAACGCATGGCGGGCTTTCCCGTAAATGTGCAAATGCTCTGCCGCTTCCAGACCAAGGCCCAGCAGCGCGAAATTATCCAGCAAATCAAAGACGGCGTCTGCGACATCATCATCGGCACGCACCGCTTGCTGTCCAAGGATATTTCTTTTAAAGATTTGGGCTTGGTAATTATTGACGAGGAACACCGCTTCGGTGTCAAACAAAAAGAAAAAATCAAAGCCAAAAGCGCCGGCGTACATACTTTAATGCTCAGCGCCACGCCCATTCCGCGCACGTTAAACCAGTCCCTTTCCGCCCTGCGCGACATTTCGCTCATTGACACGCCCCCGCGCGGGCGCACGCCCATTAAAACCGTCGTTACGGCCTGGAACAACGAGCTGGCCGCGGCGGCCATCACGCAGGAACTGGCGCGCGGCGGGCAGGTGTATTACGTGTACAACAGCGTGCAAAGCATGGAAAGCCGCTACCTCTTCTTAAAACGCCTGATACCCGAAGCACGTATTTGTATGGCGCACGGGCAAATGAAAGAGAGTGATCTGGAGCAAACCCTCTGGGATTTTAACAACGGAAAATACGATATCCTGCTGGCGTCCACTATTATTGAATCGGGGCTGGACATTACCAATGCCAACACGTTAATTGTGGAGAACGCGCAGAATTTCGGCCTGGCTCAGCTGTACCAGCTGCGCGGACGTATCGGGCGCGGGGACAAAAAGGCCTATTGTTACCTGTTCCACCCAGACTGGCTGTTTAAAAAAGCGCCCGAGCCGGAAGAAGACTCTTACAAACAGCTGCTGGCTATGCCTTACAAGGCCCCGCAGGAAAAAGACCCCACCGAAGAAGCCAAAAAACGCCTGGCCGCCCTGATGGAATTTAGCGACCTGGGCAGCGGCTTCAAGCTGGCCCTGCGCGACATGGAAATACGCGGCGCGGGCGAACTGCTGGGCGTGAAACAGCACGGATATGTCAATGAGGTCGGTTTGAGCCTGTACTGCGATTTGGTGGCCAACGAAGTCAAAAAATTAAAAGGGGAAAAGGTGGTGCGGCAAATACGCGCCACGGTGAACCTGCCGCTGGCAGCCTATATTCCGCCCGACTATATCCCTGACGACAGCGACCGCCTTAAATATTACAAAGAGCTCATGAGCGCAGACGAAGCGCGGGCACAAAAAATCCTGGACAAACTGGCTGACCTGGCCGGGCCGGTGCCGCAGGAACTGCACAATTTAAACCGCGTCCTGCAAATTTCGCGCCGGGCGGGACTGTTGAAAATTTATCACGTGGAATTTGCCTACGGTACGCTGGACCTGCTGTTTACCAGCGATTTCCAGATGCCCCCCGACCTGCCCACACGCGTACTGGAAAAATACGGCCCGCGCGTGCAGTTTATCAAATCACGCAACGGCGACGGACTGCGCCTGCGTTTGGACAAGGGGCAGGATCCCGTGCAGGAAGCGGAAAAGGCCATTGGCTTTTTTGAAACCTTCTTAAACCCCCAAAATGTTATAGTATAGGATATGAAGAAATATTGCCTTTTATTTTTACCCTTTTTGGTGCTGGCCTCCTGCCAAAAAACACAAGAACCACCAGCCGACGGAACCGAACCGGCGGCGGCTGACATTATCGTTGCCCAGGTGGGGCCGGATGTCATTACTCAGCAGCAGTTGGATGACCGTCTGTCCGTGCTGCCGCAGGCTGACCGTAAATTTGGACAAACAGCCGTCGGCCGGCGCAACTTTATCAACTTGTTGGCGCGCGAACGGCTTATTGCCCTGGACGCCAAGGATGAAAAATTGGACCAGTCCGACGTATACCTGACCGCCATGGAAGACAAACGGCAACAGCTTAAAGACATTTATGAAGAATACGGCAACCAGTTGCTGGGCCGTTTGTGGGAGCAAAGCTTGGCAGAAAAAGGGCTGTTAAACGTTACGGATGAAGATATTTCCGCCTATTATGACAAATATCCTTATGAAATGACAATTAAGCAAATCATCATCTCTGACGCCCAAACCGCCGATGCCGTATACCGCGAGCTGCGCCGCGCCAAAAGCCGCTGGAATACGCTGGAAAAACAATACTCCACCGCGCCGGATCAGAGCAAAGGCAAAGAAATTACGTTCATGCCCGGGGAATTTATACCGGAGCTGGAAGTCATCGCGGCCAATTCCCCCACCGGCAGCGTACAGGGATTTGTCAAAACCGCCCAGGGATTTCATATAATAATGAAGACGCGGGAGCATAAGCTGACTTTGAAAGAAGCCGCCCCGCGTATACGTACCGTACTGGAAAATCAAAAAATAGATGCCGTACTAAACGCTTTGCAAAATAAATATAAGGTGGTAATTTATGAAGAAGATGAATAAATTTTTGTTGCCCGTACTGGCCTTATGCCTGACGGCGGGTGCGCAGGGAAAAGTCATGGAATCCTCCGTGGCCACCGTTAACGGAAAGCCCGTGTTGGCTTCGGACTATGACACATATTATGAAGGGGTTATTGAACAATACCAGGCGGCTGCGCCGCAGTTTTTGGAACAACCTTACGCCAAAGACTTTTTGGGTAAGGAAGTGCTCAAAGAACTGATTTCCAAAGAACTGCTGTACCAGGCTGCCGATGAAGCCAAAATTACAGTCAAAGACTCAGAAGTAGACGAAGGCATTAACGAAATCAAAACCCGTTTCATTGTGGATGAAGACGGGAAACAGGATCCCAAAGGGGCTGACAAACGCTTTAATGAAGCTCTGAAAAAACAGCACATGACGCTCAAAAGCTATAAAGAAAAAATCAGAAAAGACATCTCCGTTAAAAAGCTCATGGAAGCGCAAATACAATCTACCGTCAAACCTGTGGAAGAAGCCGACGTCAAAGCCCTCTACGCCAATGTGGAAGCGGCTATGAAAAACAATACCAAAGCGCTGAAAAAACTGGAAAAAGAAGACCCCATGAAACTGCGCGAAGCCCAGTTGATTGCAGCCAAACTCAAACAACTGTCCGCCGAACAGGTGCGCGTGGGACACATTTATCTGGCTGTTACCCCGGAAACTTCCAAAGAGGATGCCAAGAAAAAGGAAGAGTTGGCTAAACAAATTAAAAAAGAACTGGACGGAGGTATGGACTTTTCTGCGGCCGTCAAAAAATATACCGAAGACAAAACCGCCCTGGCCAGCGGCGGAGATATGATTTTAATTAAAGGCATTGCTCCCAAAGAATTGGATCAGCAAGCCTTCTCTCTGGCGGTGGGCAAAGTCAGTGAGCCGATTAAAACTGACATCGGCTGGCATATCATTAAAATTAAAGAAAAACGCTCCGAAAAAGAAATCGGTTACGAAGACATCTCCCGGGATTTGGCACAATATGTCGCCCAACAGAAAATCCAAACCGCTTTGGGTGAATACATTAACGGTCTGGCTGACAAAGCCGACATCAAAGTAACCAAAACCTTTGAAGTGGACGCAGCCATAGAGGCTGAAGCGGCCAAACGCGCACAGCAAGAAGCCAAAAAAGAAGCGCAGTCTGCTGCCGGAACGGATAAAAAAGCCGAACCTGCTAAAGAAAGCGACGCCAAAAAGTAATATTTATACACACTTATTTAAGGCGGCGTCCGCAAAACGGGAGCCGCCTTTTTAAAATTATGCCAAAAAAAGAAAAAAAACTTTTATTCATTACCGCCGGGGAACCGCTGGGCATCGGGCCGGAAGTAACGGTCAAGGCTCTCAAAGACCCCCGCGTACAAGCCGCCTGCGACGCGGTCATTATCGGGGAACCTTTTTCTTTAATTGAGGCAGGATACACGCCGGATCTGGGAGCGCTGATACCGGTTGAATCGTTGTTGGCGCGCCCGGACAAACGCGGGCCTAGCGCCTGGGGCGGGGAGATTTCTTTTAAAGCCCTTCAAACCGCCTGTAAACTGGCCGCGCAAAAACGCGGGGCGGCGGTAGTCACGGCCCCCATTTCCAAGCAAAGCTGGGCCAAGGCCAAAGTGCCTTTTACGGGCCATACGGAATTTTTGCGTCAATATTACGGCAAGACGGCGCTGATGATGTTTGTCAGCGGGCCCATGCACTGCGCGCTGGTCAGCGAACATTTTGCCATTAAAGATTTGCATAAAATTATCACCAAAGCGCGCATTGTCCGCGCCGGCAAAGATTTTGCCGCCGCACTCAAGAAACTCGGTTCCCCAAAACCACACATTGCCCTGTGCAGCCTCAATCCGCACGGGGGCGACAACGGCCGTTTCGGTAATGAAGAAGCCAAAGTCATTACCCCCGCCGTGTCCGCCCTGTGCGCGGCCGGCATCCATGCCGAAGGCCCCTATCCGGTGGACAGCCTGTGGCTGGCGCATGCGAGGGGAAATTTTGACGGGATTTTATGTATGTATCACGACCAGGCCCTGCTGGGGCTGAAGCTGGCCGCCAAAGAACCTATCGTACACGTCACGGCGGGGCTGGACTTTTTGCGCACTTCGCCCACGCACGGCACGGCCTTTGACATTGCCGGCCAAAACAAGGCAGACCCTGCCAGTATGACCGCCGCCATCTTGTTTGCGGCAAAAAAATAATTTATAAAAACCCGCTCTTTCCGGCGGGTTTTTAATTATTATTAAAATTCTTTCATATTTCTCCCATATTTTCTTTCTTCTTTCTTAAAACCTCCGTCCCCTTTTTCGCCTTCATTTGATAAAATGGAAAATATGAGGAATATTCTGCGCTTTGACGAACTGGATTCCACCATCACTTACGCCAAGCAACACAGCCATTCCCTGGCGGACAAAACCGTGATTGTCGCCAAACGCCAAACGGCGGGGCGCGGGCGTTTTGACCGCAAATGGGACTCGCAAGAAGGGGGGCTGTACCTGGGAATCTGGCTTAAACCGCGCAAAGCGGATTTCCTGCCCAATTTAACCCAACTGATGGCACTGGCGGTTTGCCTGTCCCTGCGCAAACTGGGTGCGGACGCATGGCTCAAATGGCCCAATGACGTGTTGGCGGACGGCAAAAAAATCTGCGGCATTTTAAGCGAAGCGGTCGCTTCCTCTTCCGGTTTTGAAGGGCTGGTTATCGGTCCCGGGATCAATGTGTGCCAAACGAATTTAAGCCATGTCGGCCAGCCGGCCGTTTCGCTGAAAATGCTGGGCATTGAAACCGATGAAGAAACCGTCATGCAACACCTGCTGGACACATTTTTTGAACGCTACGAAGCCGTGGCCGAAAACGGCTTTCCCGTTATTCGTAACGAATATTTAAAACACTTTCCGTATATAGGCAAAGAAGTACATATACAAAACGGCGTACGCCCCGTCGGCGGCGTCGTGCAAACCATTTCCCCCGAAGGCAGGCTGGTGTTGCAAACGCCGCAGGGAGTGACGGAAATATCCATAGGAGACATGATGGTATGAGCGCAGAAAATCTGTTGATGCAAAGTCTGATTCTCACCGTCATCGGCATGCTGGTTGTGTACGTATTCCTGACTGTGATGATAGGAGTTATGAACGCGCTGGCCTGGCTGGTGAAGGTACTGGAAAAATTCTTCCCGCAGCAGGAGCCGCAAACGGCGGCCGCCGGCACGGACAACGCCCTGGTGGCCGTAGCCATTGCGGCGGCAAAAAAATTTCAGGGTAAATAAGGAGCAAGAAAAACATGAAAAAAATTAATTTTATGCTGACTGCGTTCCGTGACGGCTTTCAGTCCGTTTACGGCGCACGCGTGCTGACCAAAGATTTTATGCCCGCCGTGGAAGCGGCCCGCCATGCCGGCATTACCCATATGGAATTCGGCGGCGGGGCGCGTTTCCAGGCTCTGTTTTTCTACTGCAATGAAAACGCCTTTGATATGATGGATACTTTCCGCCAAACCGCCGGGCCGGACGCCAACCTGCAAACGCTGGCGCGCGGCGTAAACGTGGTGGGGCTGGAAAGCCAGTCCTCCGACGTTATCAAAGCGCATGCACAGCTGTTTAAAAAACACGGCACCACCACCATTCGCAACTTTGACGCGCTAAACGACGTAAACAACCTTATCTACTCCGGCCAGTGCATTCACGATGCGGGGCTGAAGCATGAAGTTTGCGTGTCCATGATGTCCCTGGCCCCGGGCTGGGACCCGAGCGGCAAAATCCACAATGAAATTTTTTATGAAAAAGTCCTGCGCTCCATTTTGGATTCCGGCGTACCGTTTGATTCCGTCTGCTTTAAAGATGCCTCCGGCACCTCCACGCCCGTAACGGTGGGCAAGACCATCGCCATGGCGCGCAAACTGCTGCCCGAAGGCACCAAAATCGTATTCCATACGCACGAAACGGCGGGCAATTCCATCGCCTGCTGCCTGGCCGCCATTGAAAACGGCGCGGACTCTTTGGACCTGTCCATGCAGCCCGTGTCCGGCGGCACCTGCCAGCCCGATATTTTGACCATGTGGCACGCCCTGCGCGGCAGCGAATATACATTGGACATTGACCCCAAGAAAATCCAGGTAGCGGAAAACGTGTTCCAGGACTGCATGAAAGATTATTTCCTGCCGCCTGAGGCTACCAAAGTCAACCCGATTATTCCGTTCTCCCCCCTGCCCGGCGGCGCGCTGACGGCCAATACGCAAATGATGCGCGACAACGGCACCTTTGACAAATTCCCCGAAGTGGTCAAAGCCATGGGCGAATGCGTGCGCCTGGGCGGTTTCGGCACCTCCGTGACGCCTGTTTCCCAGTTCTATTTCCAGCAGGCATACAGCAATGTGATGTTTGGCCCCTGGAAGAAAATTACCGACGGCTACGGCAAAATGGTGCTTGGCTATTTCGGCAAAACACCCGTGGAGCCGGATCCGAAAGTGGTCAAAGAAGCCAGCGAACAGCTGGGCCTGGAACCCACCACCAAAACGCCGCTGGAAATCAACGACGCCAACCCGAAAAAAGGCTTAAAGCCCGCCAAAGAAAAACTGCAGGCCGCCGGCCTGCCGACCACCGATGAAAACGTCTTCATCGTGGCTACCTGCGGCGACAAAGGCCTGACGTATCTCAAAGGGGAAGGAAAAGTAAACGGCGTGCGCAAAGTGGCCCCGAAAGTGCAGGGCAACGCCTGCAAAGTGACCGTGGACGGCAAAGCCTATGAAGTCTCTTTTGAAGGCGACAGCGTGGCTGTCGTCAACGGCAAACGCTATAACATCGGCGTAGGCGCGACCGAAGCCAAATCCGCCGCAACCGCCAAGCCGGCCGCCGCTTCCGGTGCGGGCACGACGTTGAACTCCCCTCTGCCGGGCGCGGTGCTGCGCCTGTCCGTCAAAGACGGCGACACGGTGAGCGAAGGCCAGGAAGTGCTGGTATTGGAAGCCATGAAAATGGAAACCGTCATCAGTGCGCCGGCTTCGGGCACCATTACGCTGCTGGTCAAACAGGGCGACCAGGTGCAGACCGGCCATCCGCTGGCGGAAATTAAATAAGAGAGGCGAACATGAATTTAATAGACTCTCTGGTTCAAATTTCGCATGCCTCGTCTTTGTATGCATTGACGTGGCAGCAGCTGGTCATGATGATTGTATGCCTGTTCCTGCTGTGGCTGGGCATTAAAAAGCAGTTTGAACCCCTGCTTCTGGTACCTATTGCCTTCGGCGGGCTTTTGTCCAATATTCCGGTGGCCGATATGGCCGCCGCCGGAAACTTTTTGGGCATTATTTACAACTTCGGCATTAACTCGGGCCTGTTCCCGCTGTTTATCTTCATGTCCGTAGGCGCGATGACGGATTTCGGCCCGTTAATCGCCAACCCGAAAACCGCCCTGCTGGGCGGGGCGGCGCAGTTCGGCATTTTTGCCACGCTGATCGGCGCCATCGGGTTGTCCTACATCACCATTGGGGACAAACAGCTCTTTGAGTTCGGACTCAAAGAGGCGGCCTCCATCGGCATTATCGGCGGGGCGGACGGCCCGACGGCCATTTTCCTCACCACGCGCCTGGCGCCGCATTTGCTGGGGGCCATTGCCGTGGCGGCCTATTCCTATATGGCGCTGGTGCCGGTGATACAGCCGCCCATTATGAAGCTGTGCACCACGGAAGCGGAGCGCAAAATCGTGATGAAACAGCTGCGTCCCGTATCCAAACGCGAGAAAATCCTGTTCCCCATCGTGCTTCTGCTGCTGTGCGCTTTCCTGCTGCCGGACGCCGCCCCGCTGATCGGCGCGCTGACGTTTGGCAACCTGATTAAAGAGTCCGGCGTGGCGGAACGTCTGTCCAAAACCCTGCAAAATGATTTTTGCAATATCGTTACCATTCTGTTGGGTTTGTCCGTCGGCTCCAAACTGCAGGCCAGCCAGTTCCTGCGCACGGAAACGCTGGGTATTCTGCTGCTGGGCGTGATTGCGTTCTCCATTGCCACGGCCGCGGGCGTATTGATGGCGCGCCTGATGAACCTGTTTGTCAAGGACAAAATCAACCCGCTTATCGGTTCGGCCGGCGTGTCGGCGGTGCCGATGGCGGCGCGTGTGTCCAACAAACTCGGGTTGGAATATGACAAGAACAACTACCTGCTGATGCACGCCATGGGCCCCAATGTGTCGGGCGTAATCGGCAGTGCGGTGGCCGCAGGCGTACTGCTGGCTCTGCTGAAATAAGCCGGTTTTAACGCAAAACACCCCGCCAAAAGGCGGGGTGTTTTGTTTGGGATTTTTTTAATCTATCAGCCAGCAGTCCCCGGACACATAACTGCAGGTCGTCACCTCTTTTCCACTCAATAATTGGCAGAGGCTTTTGCTTTTTTTATCCGTGCTGTCTATGGCATAACATTTGATTTGGCCGGGGTGCTCCAGCCCCTGTTCCCCGGCCCTGTGCACAGGCATTAAATAGAGCACGGAATACGGGCCTTTTTTATAAGATATCCGGGCGTGCGCCGTTCCCGTTGCCAACGAAAATTTGCCAAAAGTCAGTTTGGAGTCCCCGTTTACACAGCTTCCGTCATCATTCGTTCCCAACACACAACCCAAAGAAGCTCCGGCGGGCAGCTGCAAGTCCGGATAATGATGCAAATCCTGGTCTACATCGGAACCGCCCGCCATTAAATACAGCTGCCGCGCGCGGTGGATTTCTTTCATAATCAGGCGTATCTGCACAAAATCCGCCTCTGCTTTGGCTTTATAATATTGCGGCAAAGCCACTGCGGCCAAAATGCCGATAATCAAAACCACAACCAAAAGTTCTATCAGCGTAAAGCCGGCCCGTTTGGCGAAAAAAAGATTAGATTCTAAATAACAACTCTTTAGAATGACTTTATGAATAAACCCGCCTAAAATGCTTTTAGCGAGGCTTTTTTCCTTCAGATACATTTTTTGATAAATTTTGTCCATACGCAAAATTTATCAAAAAAAAAAACAATGCAAGGCCTTTTATAACGGCCGGCTGGTAAAACCTTTCTGTTTATAAATCTCCTGCCAGTGCCGCTGTTTTGGGCCGGCCATTACCCACAGCCTACCCTATTTTGTTATAATAGCCCTATGCCGACAGATTTTATTCCTTCTTCCCCGCATAAAAATACTGCCATTATATTGGGCGCCACGGGCAATTTGGCTTTTGCCCTGGCCGTCGTGCTTAAAGGCCTCAAACGCCACAATGCCCCGCTGCTGCAGGAGGCGGACATCATTATCTACTATCAAAATATGTCTCAGACCGTGCGTGATGCACTGAACGCCATTGTGCCCTGCCGGTTTGAGGAATACCACTTCCCGCATATGGAGGGGATGCTGCCCCATGCATTACGTGATTACGGCGAAATGACCTTCGTGCGTTATGAATGTTTCCGCTTTTTAAAACATTACCAATATGCGCTGTGGCTGGATGCCGACATCCTGATACAGGGCGACATATCCGCCATGCGCCAGTGCATCCCGCACGGCATAGGTTTCCGTCTGGAATATCACAACGACTGCGTCCGGGTAAATTTTATTCGGGATATTGAGGGCTACCGCATGGATGAGCCTCATTACAATGCAGGTATTATGGCACTGAGCCGGGCCCTGCCGGGGGACAGGGATGAACTCTCCGACTGGTGCTACCGGGAAACGGCACGCCTGGCCCCTTCGCTGTATTACCCGGATCAGGGGATTTTGCTGTTGATGTGCCAGCATTTCAACCTGACGATTGACCCGCTGCCGGAAAAATATAACTGCGAGGCCCGGCTGGGCCGGGGCCGGCTGAAAAAGGCGGCGCTGGTACACGCGGTGGGGCACCGTAAATTTTGGAAGTATTATTATTTTCAGGAATGGTTTGAACTGTACCGTGAATGGGTACGGGAAGGCGGGCAGCCCTGCAACAACCGTTTTGCCGTATTCACTAAATTGCATGCGGACCGTTTCCCGCTGTTCCAGGCGGCCCCCGACCCGCTGCGTTACCCGGTCAAATTCCTGCGCTACCTGCTCCGGGCCTTATTCCACTGCAAATATTAAAACCCCCGGGCTTCCGTCCGGGGTTTTCTTTTATCTGAAAAGTTCTGTTTTACTGGGCTTGCCTGACGCCGTTTTTGGGGCAGGACGGCGCCAGCGGGCACTTGGAACAAAACGGCTTGCGCGCCGGGCAAATGCTGCGCCCGTGCAGGATAAGCGCAATGCCTATCCATTGCCATTTGTCACGCGGGATCAGCTTCATCAAATCACGCTCTATTTTCACGGGGTCGGTTTGCCTGGTAAACCCCAGGCGGAAAGAAAGGCGTTTGACGTGCGTGTCCACCACCACCCCTTCGGGCGTGCCGAAATAGTCCCCCAAAATCACGTTGGCGGTTTTGCGCGCCACACCGCGCAGGGTTAGCAGTTCCTTCATGCTTTGCGGCACTTTGCCGCCATACACTTCACAAATACGCTTGGAGCTTTCAATTAAAGACAAAGCCTTGCTGTGGTAAAAACCTGCGGAATGGATAATTTTTTCCACGTCTTTAATGTCCGCCGCGGCCAGCGCCTGCGGCGTGGGATATTTTTTAAACAGGCTGGGCGTAATCTGGTTTACGCGCGCATCCGTACACTGCGCCGACAAAATGACGGCCATGAGCAGTTCCCAGGCGTTTTTGTGTTTTAGCGGAATAATGACTTCGGGATATAGTTTTTTTAATTCCGCCAGCACAAAAGGCAAATCGGTTTTTTTAATCAGCACGGGCCGCCTCCTCTTTTTTGTATCCGCGTCCCAGACGCGAAACCACAAACGCGATCAATAAAAATACCAGATTGACCAAAATAATCGTCGCGCCCGACGGAATATTAAACAGAAAAGACAAATATACCCCGCTCCACACGCTGGCCAAAGCCAGCGCGGCGGCCAGCCACAACACCTGTTTAAACGTGCGCGCCAACAGCAGGGCGGTCACGGGCGGCAGGATAATCAGCGCGGAAATTAAGAAAATCCCCACCACTTTAAACGCCAGCACCACCGCCAGCGATGTAAACACAATCAGCGCGGCATTTAAACGCTTTACATGTACGCCGCGCGTACGGGCAAAAGCCTCGTCAAAGCTGGCAGCAATTAAATCCCGGTACCAAAACAGCAGAAACAGCAAAAGGGCCGCCAGCAATACCGCACACCAAAACACCTCCGCACGGCCCACGGTCAAAATACTTCCGAACAAAAACCCAAACAAATCCGCATTAAACCCTCCGGCCAGCGCGGTAATAAAAATACCCAAAGCCAGGCCCGCCGCGCTGACAATGCCGATGGCGGCGTCCCCGTACACTTTGATTTTTTCCATAATCTTCAAAATCCCCAGAGACGCCAACAACACCACGGGCACGGACATATATAAAGGGCTGGTCTGGGTCAGCAGGCCGACGGCCACGCCCGTCAGACACACATGGCTGAGCCCGTCACCGATGAGCGAGAGCCTTTTCAGCACCAAAAACACCCCAAGCAAGGCGCACGCCACCGCCGCCAAAGAACCCGCCAGCAGGCCGCGCTGCACAAAGCCGTAAGAGAGGAACTCGCTAATCATGTTTGGCCTCCGCCCCGTGCGCCGCTTTATGGCCTGCCGGTTTTTCTACCGAACAATGACAGCCCAGCGGACAGTGCCCGTGATTGTGCAGGTGGTCTATGGTATGCTGGGCAAAGGGACCGAGTTTTTCGGCCACTTTCTGCGAATGGCAAAAAGCCTGCCTGTCACCAAAAAACACCATCTCTTTGTCTATATACATAAATTTGGAAATATATTTGCCCACCTCTCCCGTATCGTGGGTAATGAGCAGAATGGTTACACCGTGTTTCCGGTTTAAATCCGCCAGCAGATTAAAAAACATTTCGCGGCTGCCGGGGTCCATGGCGGCGGAAGGTTCGTCCAAAATCAGCAGCTGCGGTTTGCTGACCAGCGCACGCGCAAGCAGTACGCGCTGCTGCTGTCCCACCGACAGCGTGGAAAAAATACGACCCGCCAAATCCAGCGTATGCGTCTGCTGCAGTGCGCGGCGCACGGCCTGCAGATTTTCCGCCGTGGCCTCTTTATGTTTGGCGTCAAAACACAGCCCCATCAGCACCACTTCTTCCACCGACAGCGGGAAACGCGTCTGCGATACGGGGCTTTTCTGCGCCAAATAACCTATTTTTTGCCAGTCCTTAAATTTGCGCACGGGCACGCCGAAAAGCTCCATTTCCCCCGTGCCTTTTTCCAGCCCTAAAATCAGCTTCAGCAGGGTGGTTTTGCCGCCGCCGTTGGGGCCGATAATGCCCACATAATCCCCCGCTTCCACGGCAAAGGATACATCCTCCAGCACCGTCATACGGGTATAGGCAAAACTAACATCTTTGGCCTGCACTACGGGCGGCATTTAAGTCCCTCCCGCAGGTTATGCAAATTGCGCCGCATATATTCACCGTATGTAATTCCGGCGTCAAAATCTTTTTTGCTCACTTCCTCCACCGTATACAGCGGCAGCACACGCACTTTGGTTTCCCGTGCGACGGTGGCCGCCAAATCCTGCGAAAGCGTTTCTTCGGTAAATACGGCCGGCACGCCGTGTTTACGTATATAACGCACCAATCCCGCCAGCCTGTGCACGGAATGTTCGCTCTGGTGGGAAGTGCCCGTCAAAGACTGCAAATGCAGGCCGTAGGTCTGCGCCAAATTGCCAAAAGCCAAATGCCCCACATGCACCACGTCACGGCTTTGGCAGTCGGCAAACCCGTTCATAAAAGACGCATGCAGCTCTTTGATTTCGTTTTCAAATTCAATGAGGTTTTTTTTGTAATATGCTTTGCCGTCGGGGTCTGCCTTGGTAAGCGCTTTCGTAATACGTTTGGCCATTTCCAGCGCGCCGTAAGGAGTCATCCACACGTGCGGATCCTGCTCCGGAAAAGACGGCCCCGCCTCCAGGGCGTTTACGCCGGAAAGCCCTTTCAAAATATCTTTCGTCCAGGGCTCCACACGCGGGGAAATATATATAAACAAATCCGCTTCGCTCACGGCAATAATGGAGCCCGGCGTGGGCTCAAAGCTGTGCGGCTCCGCCCCGGGCGGCACCAGCATATGCAGGTTTACCCTTTCCCCGCCGATTTGTTTAGCCAGCGTATACGGCACATAACCCGATACCGTTACTTCCAGTTTGTCCTTAGGCGAGGCGGAAGCAGGCGGCACGGCCGCGGTTTTACCGCCGCGCAACCACCAGACGCCAAATGCCCCGAGCGCCAAAACAATCAATACGGCCAGCAGGCCTTTTTTCATACATCCTCCTAGACTTATTGTATGTATTCTAGCATTTTCCCGGTGTTAAAGCCTGCCAGCCTGCAAAAGACAACGAGCCACAAATATATTGCCTTAACCGCCAAATTTGCGTTTTACGGGAAGTTATATTAGAAAATGATTTGTGATAAATGTGATTCGCAGACAATCCAAAAAATGATGTAAGAGCTTTAAAAAACCTACCAGACACCAGCCAAAAAACAGGCGGGGCAAAAAACTGTCTTGCCCCGCCCGCACAAAGCTGCCGTCCAGCGTTTACTTAATTACGCCCAGCTCTTTGCCTACTTTAATAAATTTCTCCGCGGCAAATTCCAGGTCTTTGCGTTCGTGCCCCGCTGTGACGATGGTGCGCAGGCGTTCTTTGCCGCGCGGCACGGTGGGGAACACAATGGCCAGCGCAAACACGCCTTCTTCAAACAGGCGTTTGCTGAACTGCTGTGCTTCGGCGCTGCCGGGCACCATCACGGGCGTAACAGGCGTCTGGCTGTGGCCCGTGTCAAAGCCGGCCTTTTGCAGGGCCTCTTTAAAATAATGGGTATTGTCCCAGAGCTTTTTCAGGCGTTCGGGTTCGTTTTCAATCACGTCCAGCCCCGCCAGGCACGTGGCAATCACAGAAGGCGGCTGGGAGCTGGAGAACAGGAACGGGCGAGCGGTGGACACCATATAGTCGCGCAGTTTCTGCGGGCCGGCCACATAGCCGCCCACAGCGGCAAAAGCCTTGGACAGCGTGCCGATTTGTATATCCACTTTTCCCTGCATGTGGAAATGTTCCACGGTGCCGTGGCCGTGTTCGCCCAGCACGCCGGAAGCGTGTGCGTCGTCAATCATGGTAATTACGCCGTGCTTGTCGCACAGTTCCACAATGTCGGGCAAATTGCAAATGTCCCCGTCCATGCTGAACACCCCGTCGGTCACCAGCAGTTTGCGGCGGGCGTTTTTGACGTCGTCGCTTTCCAAAATTTCTTTTAAGTGCGCCATGTCGCTGTGGCGGTACACTTTTTTCTTGGCCTTGGCCAGACGGCCGCCGTCAATAATACTGGCGTGATTGAGCTCGTCGGAAATCAGCACGTCTTCGGGTGAAGTCATCAGGCACTGGCAGGTAGCCGTGTTGGCCGTAAAACCGGACTGCGTCAGAATGGCAGCCTCGGCCCCCTTAAACGCGGCCAGGCGTTTCTCCAGTTCTTCATGCATGCTCATCGTGCCGATAATGGTGCGCACGGCGGCGGTGCCGATGCCGTATTCTTCCACCGCTTTGACCGCGGCAGCTTTGACCCTGGGGTGCGTGGTTAAATTTAGGTAATTGTTGGAAGTTAAATTGACCACCTTTTTGCCGTCAATGACCGCCACGGGGCTTTGGGCCGACTGCAAAATATGCAGCGTGATAAAGCGGTTTTCCGCTTTTAACTGCTTGATTTCATCGTCCAGAAAATCAAATTTATGATTCATACGTTCTCCTTACGGCACCATAATGACTTTGCCGCATTTGTGTTCGGGATCGGTCATGGCGGCAAAGGCTTTTTCAAAGTCCTTCATTTCAAACTCATGCGTAATGACGGGACGCGGGTCTATTTTGCCGCTGCGCAGCAACGCGTCCATAGTATACCAACTTTCATAAATTTTGCGGCCGGTCAGCCCCTGCACCTGTACGCCTTTAAATACAATCAAATTGGCATAGTCCAGCGTAACCGGGCCTCCGGGCAAACCGAAAGCCACAAAATGCCCCGCGGGTTTAATGGCGCGCAGGGCCAAATCTATACCGGCGGGGTGGCCAGACATTTCTATCACCACGTCCACGCCTTTTTCATCGCCGGACGCTTTAATGATTTTTTCCAACGCGCCGGATTCGGACGGGTCTATAATTACGTCAGCGCCCATGCGTTCGGCCAGTTTTTTGCGGAAAGCCGACATTTCCGTGGCAATCACTTTGGCCGCACCGCAGGCTTTGGCCACATTGGCGGCGAACAGTCCCTGCGCGCCCATACCGTTGACCAATACCACTTTACCCGCGATGTCATTGGCCAGTGTGGCGTAGACGGCATTGCCCAGGGGCTCCATAATGGAACCAATATCTTTTAAACTGCCATCTTTATGTTTCCAACCGCAGCGCGCGGGAATGGCTGCATATTCGGCAAAGCCGCCGGGGCGATCCAGCCCGATGGTCTGGTTATGCGCGCATACGTCGCGGTGGTTGTTGCGGCATTCATAGCATTTGCCGCACCAGACATGCGATTCTATGGAAATAAAATCGCCTTTTTCAAAACCGTGCGCGTCCGCCCCCACTTCCACTACTGTACCGCAAAGCTCGTGGCCGAAAATAAACGGGATGGGGATGCGCTGCGGCGCCCAGCCGGTATAATTATATACCGGTATATCGCTGCCGCAAATGGATGTTTTATAAATTTTGACGAGGAGTTCGTCTTTTTGAATATGGGGAACGTCGGTGTCTATGTATTCCGCACCTTTGGCGGGTTTGGTTTTACAAAGCGCTTTCATATGTCCTCCTGCCCATACGGGGCCTGTTGTTTTCATTCTACATTAATTTTCCGTTTTTGTAATGGGAGGTTTAAAAGTAAAAAACGCCGGTTTTTCCCGGTAAAAATGCTACAATAAAATGGAATCAGTTTCAGTTTTATAAAAGGGTGAGGTTTTGTATGGAGAAAAATTTATCTTCCGCCGTGTTTCAGCAAACGCGGCCCCCGGTGCCCCAGGAGCAGGGAGATATTCCTTCCGGCTACGGCACCACCGAAAGCTATTTGCTTCCCAAAGATCCGGCGTGGATGTTCCTGTTCTGGGAAATCACGAACGAAACTTTTGATTACGTGCGCAGCCAGTACGGCGCGGATGTATTAGACCACAGCCGCACGGTCATCCGCCTTTACGACGTTACCGGCAAAGATTATTTTGACGGCACCAACGCCAATGCCTACTACGACATGCCCGTCATTTTTGACGCCAAAAGCTGGTATATACACGCCCCGCAGGCCGGGCACGGTTATGTGGCGGACCTGGGCTTTATCACGCCGCAGGGCCAGTTTATTTTGCTGACCCGCAGCAATATGATTACGCTTCCGCCGGGCAAAGTGTCCGATATCATTGACGACAAATGGATGAGCGTGGAAGGCGATTTTATTAAGCTGCTTCAGCTCTCGGGCGCCGACCGCATCGGCATGGGCGCCAGCGAACTGATGCAGGTGGTGGACCAGCGCTGGCGGCTGACTGAACTGGCCGGCGCGGGCAACGCACCTTCTTCGGCCCGCTCGTCCTGGACTTCTTTTGCCCTGCACACCGTGCCGGCCCCCGCGCCGGAAGGCGATGAAGACATCTGGCTGCAGGCCGACTGTGAAATTATCGTATACGGTTCCGCTTCGCCCAATGCTTTTGTAACGATTAACGGCAAGGAAATCAAACTGCAAAACGGCAAGTTCTCCCTGCGCCAGGCGCTGCCCGCCGGTGCGGTATTGGATTTGCCCATTAAAGCCAGCAACAAAAAAGGCGACAAGACCCGCCAGGTGCACATCAAAGCCCTGCGCGAACAGGGGAAATAAAGCATGGGACAGGAAAAAGGCTACCTCGCGCTGGTACTGCACGCGCATCTGCCGTTTATCAAACACCCGGAATATCCTGACTTTCTGGAAGAGGACTGGTTTTATGAAGCCATGGTGGAAACCTACCTGCCGCTTCTGAACGTCTTTGAAAAACTTACCGCAGAAGGCGTGGACTTCCGCCTGACCATGTCCGTTACGCCGCCTCTGTGCAACATGATGAGCGACCCGCTGCTCATTGATCGTTTCAAACATTATTTAAACCAGCGGATGGAGCTCTCGGGCAAAGAAATTGAACGCACCAAAGGCACTGAATTTGAAGCCGTGGCACACATGTACTATGACAAATTCCGCCGCTTCAAAGACCTGTTTGAAAACGTCTATCATTCCAATATTCTGGAAGGATTTAAAAAATTCCAGGATATGGGCAAACTGGAAATCATCACCTGCGGCGCCACGCACGGCTATCTGCCGCTGATGGTGCACAAGGAAAGCGTCAACGCCCAGGTCAAAGTGGCGGCGGCCGACTACCGCCTGCGCTTTGGCAAAAGCCCGCGCGGCATTTGGCTGGGCGAATGCGCCTATAACCCGGGTGACGACAAATTCCTGCGCGATGAAGGCATTCGCTTTTTCTTCCTGGAATCGCACGGCATTCTGCACGGTACGCCGCGGCCGAAATACGGCATTTACGCCCCCGTGTACTGCCCGCAGACCGGCGTGGCCGCCTTTGCGCGCGATATGGAATCAGCCCAGCAGGTGTGGAGCGCCGACTCCGGCTATCCCGGCGACGGACGCTACCGCGAATTTTACCGCGATTTGGGCTACGATTTGGATTACGATTATATCAAGCCCTACCTGCACAGCGACGGTGTGCGCCGCAACATCGGCATGAAATACCATAAAATTACGGGGAAGGTGGCTTTAAATGAAAAAGCTCCTTACAACCCGCATGAAGCACGCGACGTGGCCGCAGTACACGCCGGCAACTTTATGTTCAACCGCCAGAAACAGATTGAATATCTCTCCACGCTTATGGACCGCAAACCGCTGGTGGTGTCTATGTACGACGCGGAACTGTACGGACACTGGTGGTATGAAGGCATAGATTTCCTGGAGTTTTTGTTTAAGAAAATCTATTACGACCAGACGGACATCAAGCTGGTTACCCCGATGGAATACCTGGATATGTACCCCGTCAACCAAACGGTACAGCCGTCCATGTCCTCCTGGGGCGACAAAGGCTACCACGACGTGTGGCTCAATGCCGGCAATGACTGGATTTACCGCCACCTCATTAAAGCCGCGCAGCGCATGACCGAAATGGCCAACCAGCACCCTAATGCCGACGGCCTGCTCAAACGGGCACTCAACCAGCTGGCGCGCGAGCTGCTGCTGATGCAGTCTTCGGACTGGGCGTTCTTGATGACTACGGGCACCGCCAAGGAATATTCCACCAAGCGGACCAAAGACCACATCAAACGCTTCAACGAGCTTTATGAGCAAATTAAGCACAACCGCATTGACGAAGGCTATGTCTACCGCCTGGAAAACAGCGACTCTATTTTCCAGCAGATAGATTACAATGTTTATTCGTCTGCGGCCAAAGACAAAGTCTTGGCGCAATATAAATAAGAGATTACACAAAGCCCCCTGCCGTTTAGCAGGGGGCTTTATCTGTAAAAAATATCTTTTTTTACTTTAGCAAACCTTTCAGCGTATCACATAATTGGGAATTAGCGTCATTTCTACAGGTTATTTGTCCCGCTTGCGTCGGATGCTGGTCATAATACCAATAAATTGTCGCCTGTAAATTACTGGAAGTATAGCAAGAAGCCGCACCAATTGCATTTTTCCCAGGACAATAAGTCAGAGCCAATACTCTTGTAGATTTGGAATCATTTCCCCCTGCTCCGTCACCCATATTATCCAGCAACCAATCCGTACCGCACAGGATTTGATTGGCTCTGGAAGATCCGGACCAAATATGGCATTCAGAAGGAATAGATATATCCAAGGAAGGCACATCAAGAGTATAATCACCGTTGACCATGTAATACCGCTCCTGCGCTTCTTTGATAGCCCGCATAAGAGGCATATACGTCATAAAACGGGTTTTCAAAACTGCTTTCTGATACTGCGGTACGGCTATAGCGGCCAAAATACCGATAATTAAAACGACAACTAACAGCTCTATTAGGGTAAATGCGGCGTTTTTTTCACTCTTCATGCGAAAAGTGTATCAAAAAAAAAAAACGAGTCAAGGCTTGACCAATAAACGGCAAAAATCAAACAAAAAAAGCTGCCTGCGGGCCCCACAGCACAGGCAATGAAGCAGGCTTCGAAAGCGGCATAAAGGGGCGGAGAGAAATCAATCCCTAGGCTTGTTTTCCGATTTACCGCCGCACGGACGTGTAAATTGATTTTGCTTTCTTCGTCCGTCGCTTCCAGTTTAAAGATAACGGGACGCAGACCGTCGTTGCGGCTGCATATGGCCACGCCGGGTTTCTTAATAATAAAACACGCCGTTTCCGGTCCCGTGCGCCGGCGCAAAAACATACTGGTAAATCGCTTTCCAAGCCTCGTCGCAGAAATCTTCCGGTTTGGCATAATCGGCATAAAACACCTGGCCGGCTTTCATCATCGGGCAGGGGCCGAGGCCTTCGGCCCCGTATTCCGCGGCTAGTTCTTTATCTAATGTAGTTTTCAAAACGGTAATTTTTACTTTTTTCATTTTACATCCTCCTTCCCATATCCTAACAAAAAATATTCCCCGGTACAGAAAAAAATGCGCTCCCGTCAGGGAGCGCATGTAAATGGCGGAGAGGGAGAGATTCGAACTCTCGATACGGTTTCCCGTATGCAGTCTTTCCAGGACTGTGCCTTAAACCGCTCGGCCACCTCTCCAAAAAGAGTTTTGCCTAAGAAAGCATATAAATTATATCAAATTGGAAGCCTTTTGAACATCCGCCGCCAAAGCATCCAGCCAGGCGGCCAGTGAAGGAGTACCGCATATTTGCTTATCCAACTGTCCGCTGCGGTACAGAGAAAACAGGCGTCTTCCGGCACGGATATCAGTCAAATCATGGCCAGCAAATTTTGCCCATGGAACATATTCTGCTTGGCGGCTAGCTCCAGTTTTTGGCAGTAAGCGGTATTTATTTTCGCCCCATTTTAATGCCCGACTCGCATAAAAGCGCAGCCTGACGCAACTGCGTTGGATTTTACGGAAAAGCCGCCTCCCCGAAGGGGTGGGCGCTTCTGAATTATTATATTATTTTCACCGGTTCATTCACACGGCTTGAGACCCAAAAATCTTTTTTGATAAAATTTATAAGTTGCCGCTTTACCCGCCGCAACGCATTCTTTTACAATTACCGGAGTACCACCCATGTTAATAAAACGAACCATGGCCTGCGCGCTGTTGGCGCTGGCCGCTTTGCCCGCCTGTGCCCAGCTGCAGGAAGGCGTTTATGTACACGGCGTTATCCCGACGGAAAACGTAACTTCGCTGGAGCTGCGCCCGCGCTTTAAAGCCAAGGACGACAGCAAAAACGAAACCGTCGCCACGCTGGAATTTAAGCCTACTTTTAAATTAAACGACCATTGGAAATTTGGGGCGGAAATCCCGCTTTCGCGCTACAGCGAGGAAGGGTTTTCCGAAAAGGGTCTGGGCGACATTATGACCTCCTTTATTTATACGGACTATTCGCCCGAGAAAATATTTTCCTACGGCGTCGGGGCCGAAATTGTTTGGCCCACGGCCAGCCACGACAGCCTGGGCGACGGCAAAGTGGTGGCGGAACCCGAAGTGTTTTTGGTGTGGCAGCTGGCGCCGTGGTTCTTTGTGGAAACGGAATACCGCCACATTTTTTCCATTGCCGGGGACGGCGGACGCGACGACATTAACGAAAGCCGCTACCGCATGATTTTCGGTTTCATGTTCCCTGACGAATGGTATTTTGAATTTGACCCGCGCTATACCGTGGACTATGAAAACCCGGGCGAAGCGGAGCTGATCGGCGAGTTTGAACTGGGCACCATGGTCAACGTCGGTTCTTCGGTTTACCTGCGCGGGGGCTGGCATTTAGCAGGCAACAAATATTCCCAGGACTGGGAAATTATGCTCGGCTTTAAAATCCTGTACCTGTAAAAAAGGCCCCGCACGGGGCCTTTTTTAACGCTTAAAAGTTTTTACCTGCATGCCCAGCACGCGGCCGAGCAACAAAAGCGGCAGGACAATAAACACCGTTACCACGGCCGTCACCAAAATCATAATAAAACTAAACGCCAGCGCAATAAAACCGGACAGGAACCCCGCCCGCGCCTGATACACGCGTACGCGCTCCTGGGGCGTGTCCTGCACCACGGGCAGGCCGTTTTCGTCCAGCACTTCGGCTTCTATGACCTGGCTTTTCTTTTCTTCCATATATATATTGTCGCATAATTTTCCCCGCTTTGGACAAAGAATAAAGCATTAGCAGGCACGGGAACGGGGCAAATTGCTAAAATATATACAGGTTACGCGTGAAGTCACATCACGCAAATTTACAAACCGAAGGAAGAACAACATGCTGCCTAAAGCGTACGAACCGCAAGAAGTGGAAGAAAAACTCGTCAATAAATGGCAAGAAGCCAAACTTTTTGCCGCCAAAGTAGATAAAAACAAAAAACCCTTTGTCATCGTTATCCCGCCGCCGAATATTACGGGAGCCCTGCATATGGGCCATGCGTTAAACGATACCCTGCAGGACGCGCTGATCCGCGCGCACCGTATGTTTGGGCAGGAGGCCTACTGGGTGCCGGGCACGGACCACGGCGGTATCGCCACGCAAAACGTCATTGAGAAAAAGCTGTCCAAAGAACAGCACCTCTCCCGCCATGACCTGGGCCGCGAAAAATTCGTGGAAACCGTCTGGGACTGGTACAATGAATGCGGAAACGCCATTTTCAATCAATTTAAAAAAATGGGCTGGAGCCTGGATCTGTCCCCGGAAAACATCCGTTTCACCATGGACAAACAGCGCGCCAAATCCGTCTATGAATGTTTTAAACGCCTGTGGGAAAAAGGCTATATTTACCGCGGCAAACGCCTGATTAACTGGTGCGTACGCTGCTCCACCGCCTTGTCCGACATTGAAGTGGAGCATGAACAGCACGCGGGCAAGCTCTGGCATTTGCGCTACAAAGGAGAGGACGGCGGCGAAGGCGTCGTCATCGCCACCACGCGCCCCGAAACCATTTACGCCGACGCGGCCATCGCCGTCAATCCCAAAGACCCGCGTTATAAAGATCTGGTGGGCAAAAAAGTCATTATCCCGCTGGCAAACCGTGCCATACCCGTTATTGCCGATGAAGCCGTGGAAATGGACTTCGGCACCGGCGCGCTGAAAATTACGCCCGCACACGACGCGACGGACTATGAAGTGGGCCAGCGGCACAACCTGCCCATGCTGACGGTCATCAACGACAAAGGCAAAATGATCAACTGCCCCGAAAAATACCTGGGCATGGACCGCGACGTCTGCCGCAAAGAAACCGTCAAAGATTTGGAAGAAGCGGGCCTGCTGGTCAAAGAAGAAAAATACAACAACGCCGTTTCCGCCTGCTACCGCTGCCACAACGCCATTGAGCCGTATTTGAGCGAACAGT
Organism: uncultured bacterium; assembly: GCA_949296525.1. Classification (GTDB taxonomy): domain Bacteria; phylum Elusimicrobiota; class Elusimicrobia; order Elusimicrobiales; family Elusimicrobiaceae; genus Avelusimicrobium. Next base: position 73,774 of record CASFOP010000003.1, read on the forward strand.
GGTTCGTCAAAATGGACAAACTGGCCGCGCCGGCCATCGCCGCGGCGGAATCGGGCGAGCTGCAGTTCCACCCCGCCAGCTGGAAAACCCCGTTTGTCAACTGGCTTAAAAACATACAGGACTGGTGCATTTCCCGCCAAATCTGGTGGGGGCACCGCATCCCCGTGTGGTACTGCCGCCACTGCAGCGCCAAAGGGCTGACCTTTGCCACGGACAAGCAGGGCAAAGAACAGCTGACCAAAGTGTCCTTTGAAGACGGTGCGCAGCCCATTGTGTCTTTTGAAAAACCGGCGCAGTGCCCGCACTGCCACGGCCACGACCTGGTGCAGGACCCCGATGTGCTGGACACCTGGTTTTCTTCGGCGCTGTGGCCGATGTCCGTTTTTGGCTGGCCGGACGAAACCGAAGAACTCAATTATTTCTATCCCACCACGTCCATGGTCACGGGCTATGAAATTTTGTACCTGTGGGTGGCCCGCATGGTGATGATGGGACTGGAATTTAAAGGCAAACTGCCGTTCAAAGACGTATTTTTAAACGGTATTGTGCGCGACAAGCGCGGCAAGAAAATGTCCAAATCTTTGGGCAACGTCATTGACCCGTTGGACATGACCGCCAAATACGGCACGGACGCGGTGCGCTTTTCGCTGCTGATGCAGGCGGTGCCGGGCAAGGATATCCCCTACGCCGAAGAAAGCATCACCGGCGCGCGCAACTTCTGCAATAAAATTTACAATGCTTCGCGCTTTATCCTGATGAATATGGAAGGGATAAAAGGCCCGCTGGCCATGCCCAAAGAAGCCAAAGAGCTGGCCGACCGGTGGATTTTGGACCGCTATGAAAACGCGATAAAAACCGCGCGCGAAGGCATAGAGAAATACAACCTCGCTCTGACCGCCACCACGCTGTATCACTTTTTGTGGGGTGATTTCTGCGACTGGTATATTGAGCTGGCCAAACAGCGCTTTCAAACCGATGAAAAAGAATACGTCATGGCGCTGTGCGTCAATATCCTGTACGGCACGCTCAAGGCCCTGCACCCGCTGATTCCGTTTATTACCGAAGAAATCGCGGCCAGCCTGCGCCCGTATGTGGACGAAAAAGGGGAATTTTTGCTGCAACAGAAATATCCCGAATTTGACGCGTCGCTATTAGCCCCCGAAGCGGTCAAAAAAATGCAGACCGTACAGGGAATTACCAAAGAAATCCGCACCATACGCGCGCAGTTCAATGTGCCGCCCGGGCTGAAAATCAAAGCCCTGCTCTCGGCCAAAGACGAAGCGGAGCTGTCCGTCGCACGCCAGTATGAAGGATACATCAAACTGATGGCCAAACTGGACGAACTGCAAAGCGGCGCGGATTTATCCAAGCCCAAACAAACCGCCACGGCCACTTATGGCAACATCGCTATTTATGTGCCGCTGACGGGACTGATTGACTTTGACAAAGAAAAGAAACGCCTGGAAAAAGACATCGCCGCCGCGCAGGCCAATATTGCTTCGCGCCAGGCGCGTCTGGCGCAGGAGAACTTTATCAAAAACGCGCCGCAGGAACAAATAGACAAAACCAAGGCTGAACTGGCCGCCGCGCAAACCCTGCTCACGCAGGCGCAGGCCGCGCTGGCGGATTTGGCTTAACGGGCTTTATACGCACTGCCCCGCATACGGGGCAGTGCAAATATACTCCAAACGGGAGGAGCTTATGAAAAAATTTTTACTGTTTGCGCTGTGCACCCTATTGCCGATGGCGGCGGCCGCACAGCAAAACTGGAAAGCCGTCGTCCGCTACAATAAGCAGGATGCCAAGACGAAATTGACGGACAAGTTGACCGAATACGTTGTCTATGACACCCAGGCCGGGACGGACGCAGATACAACACCTTCCAGCAAAGGGCAAACCGCTTTTGCCAAAAAACTGGCCAAAGACTTAAAACGCATCGGAGCGCAAAATGTTACCGTGTCCAAAAGCGGCATACTGACAGCGGAGATACCGGCCACTTCCTCTAAACCGCTCCCAACGCTGCTTTTTGCAGCGCACCTGGACACTACCCCCTTCCTCTCCGGCAAAGACGTCAAACCGCAGGTTCACGCCAAATACAACGGCGGGGATATTGTTATTAATCCGCAGGCTAATTTACGCCTGACTCAGTACAACAGCCCACAACTGATGTCGGCCCGGACACATGATCTGATTACCGCTTCCGGCGGCACGGTGCTGGGCGCGGACGCCAAAGCGAGTGCCGCTATATTGCTGACATATGCGGATTATCTGTTGGGGAACACCTCCGTGGCGCACGGCCCGGTAAAACTGCTTTTCCTGCCGGACGCTTTGAGCGGACAAGGCATGCAGAAGCTGGATCCTAAGTCTTTGGGAGCAGATTATGCCTATGTGCTGAATGCCGGAAATACCGGTGAATTTACCTCCGAAAATTTCAATACCCGCTACTTTACCGCCGTATTTGACGGTAACCGCAATATAACCCCCGGGGAAGCCATGTATTCGGACTTTGCCGATAACCTGCTGATGGCGGCCGATTTCCACACCCTGTTGCCGCGTCACCGCCGGCCTGAGACTACCGCCGGAAACCGTGGATTTATCTGGGTCAATACTGTAACGAATGAGGGAGACAGAAGCATCGTGCGGGGCGAAATCAGCGCCTTTACCGACGAGGAAATGAAAGAACTCTCCGATTTGGTTACCCAATCGTTCAATACGGTTAAAAGCATGCATTCCAAAAACAAGGGAGCAGAGTTAACCTTTACAAACGGTGCCAAAAACCTGCGTCCTGCGCTCCCCGCCCTGATACTAAGCCAAATACAGACAACCATGCAGCAGGAAGAAACCACCCCCGCTCCCGTCGTACGGCGCGACAACGGCGGGCTGGCGGCGGCTTTAACAGCCGGCGGGCTGCCGGCCGTAGGGCTGTTTAACGGGTCATTCAACACCGGCACGGAACTGGAATACGCCGATGCGGATGTTATGGAATCGGCCCTGCGCACCTTACTGACCCTGACGGCGGACTGGCCAGCCGCGCAAGATTAGCCTTTTGCACAACCCCGCCCGTACGGCGGGGTTTTTATTAAAAATATAGACAAGAACAGACCTAGTCTTTTTGTAGGACTTCTGGCCCTTGTAAAAAATAAGGCGGATTGATTACAATAAGAAAATGAAGGCCCCGGATCGCGCAACTTTGATAAATTTTACCACAGGAGAATTTCTATGAGAAAACTATTGGCCTGGCCCGTAGTATTTGCCCTGCTTTTCAGTGCGGCGGCGGCATTTGCCCAAACCAACATTGCCGATAAATACCGCACGGGGATGATCCCGCGCTTTGTCAAATATGTACAAATAGACAGCATGAGCGACGTAAACGCCGAATGGATGACTCCCGGGCAGGAAAAAATGGCCCAGGCTTTATACGAAGAAATAAAGACCTTCGGTTTCCCGACCTATTTTTCCAAAGATAAATATATTTACGTCAACATTCCTTCCAATCTCAAAGACCGCCAGGCACCGGTACTGGGGCTAAGCGCCCATTATGATACCACGCCCGATATTATCGGCGTAGGGGTGAAACCGCAAGTCATCCGGAACTATGACGGGAAGCCCATCACGCTTAAAAACGGGCATGTTATTAATTTTGACAGTGACCCGTATCTGCGCAACATGATTGGCAAAACCATCGTCACCTCCGACGGCACCACCAACCTGGGCGCCGATGACAAAGCCGGCGTAACCATTTTGGTCACCCTGCTGCAGACGCTGGCCGAAAACCCAAAACTGCCGCACGGCCCCATCCAGGTGGTCATTACCCCCAATGAGGATGTAGGCCGCAGCGCCGAACGCTTGGAACTGGAATATTACCATCCCGATTATGCCTTTGACTTTGACGGCGGCGTAAACGGTGAAGCGTTAGTCGGCAATTTTTCCGCAGACCGTATCGTGGTCACTGCCCAGGGCGTCAACGGCCATCAGTCCTATGCGGCTGAAAACGGTTACCGCAACTCGGTCAAGCCGATTGCCGACCTGATTGCCAAAGTGGTGCCGACCCAGAGCCTTCCCAACAACAGCTCGGGCACCGAAGGATATATAGAACCGCGCGAACTGAAAAGCGATCTGCAAAATAACACGACCTCGGCCGCCTTCCATGTGCGTTCTTTTGATGAAAAAGAACGCCAGGGCTACCTCCGGGCCATTAAGCACAACGCCGACAGCTTATCCAAGGCCTTGGGCGTGGCCATTGAAGTGGAAATTATCAAACAATATGAAAACGTGGAATACGGCGTAAAACCCGAAGCGCTGGATTTGCTCAAAAAAGCCATGGAAGACGCGGGCGTCACGCCCAATCCCAAAAAAGAACGCGCCGGCACCACCTCGGCCATGATTATGGCCAAATACGGTTTCGGCGGCTACACCATATTCACGGGGCAGAACAATCCGCACGCTTTTACCGAATGGCTCAGCGAAGAAGATATGTTCCGCTCTTATCTGACGGCCCTGAATTTAGTGAAATACACCGCGCAAATGGGTATTTCGGATAAATAATCATGAAAATCCTCATCGCTACCGGCAACGAGCATAAATTCAAAGAAATTACAGACATCCTCCCCCGCAAAACCAAAACGGGGGAGGATATAGAATATGTCAGCTTGGCCGGTATCGGAGGGTTAAGACTTCCCCCGGAAACGGGAACCACCCTGACGGAAAATGCAGAAAAAAAGGCCGTTTATGCCGCCAAAGAAACGGGGCTGCCGGCCATCTCTGATGATACGGGGTTGGAAGTGGAGTTTTTAAACGGAAGGCCCGGCGTGCGGACGGCCCGCTACGCGGGAGAACATGCCGATGCCGATGACAACAACCGCAAATTGCTAAACGAGCTGGAAGGCCTGTTTTTGGGCAAGCGCGCCGCCTGTTTCCGCACCGTAGCCTGCCTGGCCACCCCGAACGGTGACATATTGCATTTTGAAGGCTCCCTGGATGGGTTTATCGGCTTTGGGTACCGGGGTACAAACGGGTTTGGCTATGACCCTATTTTTATTGTCGCCGGTATGCGCAAAACATTGGCAGAATTGACCGAACAAGAGAAAAACACCATCAGCCATCGGGGAAAAGCTTTCCGTCAGCTGGCGGCATATTTGGAAACATTAAAACAGTAATTTTTCCCCCCGCTGCAGCAGATATGCCGGGGTTTATATGGACCGAACCCTTCCGGGCCAGCCGCTCAAATTTGAATGAACAGCATTTCCGGGCGTACCAAGTAAAACAAATTAATCAGTGCACCCGCACTCAAAAAGGGGCCAAAAGGGATAGCGTCCTCTTTTTTCTTGCCTTTAAACAACATCAGGAAAACGGAATAAGCAAGCCCCAGCGCGGAAGCAAACACAATCGTGGTAATGACTCCTTCCCACCCCACAAAAGCGCCGATGCCGCCCATCAGTTTGACATCCCCTCCGCCCATGGCTTCTTTTTTAAACATCAGGCTGCCCAGTACGGCCACGGCCAAAGTGCCGAAAAACCCTACTGCAGCCCCTAAAAGGCTTTGCAAAAACATCCCCCAGCCCGATCCCTCAAAAACCGGGTTCAGCCAGCAAAAAGCAAACCCCAGGACAATCAGCCCCAGGGAAAAGCGGTCGGGGATAATCATCAGTTCCCAGTCAATGACGGACAAAATAATCAGCGCATATACGGCCGCCAGCAACACGCCAGTCCAAGCCGTCAGCCCCCAGCGCCAGACAAAAAGCACCGTCAGCAGGCCGGCCAGCAGTTCAACTATGGGGTATTGGCAGGAAATCGGGGCCTTGCAATGGCGGCATTTCCCCCGTAAAATAATGTAGCTGAGCACGGGGATATTGTCATAAAATTTAATATGCGCACCGCATTTCGGGCAAAAAGAAGGCGGCCAAACAATAGACTTATTTTGCGGAATACGGTAGATACACACATTTAAAAAACTGCCGATTATCAAACCAAACAATGCGGAAAAAAATAAAATCAACCCGTCCATTATCAACACTCCTTTTTACATAAAAAAGCCCCCGCCTTCCGGCGGGAACCAAAATTAATGGGTATTCCAGGCCTTGCCGTAACTGTCCTCTTTGTCCGTATTGACAAATACGTCTCCAAACCGCGGGTCGGAGGCATCACTGACATAAGCCCAGCCGCCGGTTTTGTCAAAGGCCTGTTCGTACGAACCGGACGACACTTTATTTGTTGGCTCAAAACCGGGCACATCCGCCTGCGGGATGGCCTCTATATAACGCGGCACCAGGCTGCTTAAATCATCGGTGGGATACATACCCTGGTTTTCGCCGTAATAGGCCGCTATGGCACTGCGCAGGCGCACCAGCTGGTGCTTGGTGCTGCCCTCACGCGCCTTATGCACCAAAGTAATAAATTTGGGCACCGTCAGCCCCAACAACACGGCAAAAACAAGCACCGTTACGGTTACTTCCACCAGGGTAAAACCTTTTTTCATACTGCCACCTTTTTATTTTAAATTCATAGCCGCCAATAAAAACACTTTGGCGTCTCCGATGGTATTTTTAATGCTGGAATATTCATTGGGCTGGTGCATGGTTTCGTCCAGCTTGGAATACACCACCGCCGGGAAACCGGCGTTGCGCAGATATGCGGCCACCGTGCCGCCGCCCACGCCCTGCACTTTGGGCCGGTTACGGTATACTTCTTTTACATATTTCGCCACCAGTTTGACAATCGGGGCGTTTTTGTCCGTGGGGCGGGAACTTTCATTAATAATGTCTTCCACCGTAATTTTTACTTTCAGTTTTTTCTCCACGCTTTTGGCTATTTTCACCGCGGCGTCCACCACCTGCTTATTGGTATAGCAAGGCAGGACGCGGCAGTCCACATAAAATACATCGCTGCCGGGGATGGTGTTCACATTGGGCACGTTTGCTTCGTGTTTGGTGGGTTCAAACACGCTGTACGGTACGTCAAACAGGCGGTCCCTCTTATTAAACTGTTTATACAAATCACGCAAAGCCACCACCAGATGGCTGGCCGCTACAAAGGCATTATTGCCGTTTTGCGGGGTAGAGGCATGGGTTTGCTTACCGGTAACGGTAACTTTCAGCCACAGCAAATTCTTTTCCGCCACTTCCACCATATCCCCTTTGGCATTGCCGCCGTCCGGCACGATAAAACAATCATCCTTGCCGAAAATTTTCCCGTATTTTTTTAATACGGTAATAATGCCATAGTCGCTGCCCAGCTCTTCATCGGCATTTAAAAGCAAACCGTAGTTTACCGGAGGGCGGACCCCGGCATCCATCATGGCCTTAACGGCCAACAGGCCCGACACCAGGCCCTGCTGGTTGTCCTCCGTGCCTCGGCCGTAAATTTTATCCCCCTTCACAACGGCCCGGAACGGGTCTGTTTTCCAGGCGGCCAAATCCCCCGGGGGCACCACATCCATATGGGCCATCACCCACAGCGTTTTTTTGCGGTTTTCCCCATAATATTTGGCCACAATATTGGGCCGAACCCCCGTCGGGGAAGCAGGGTCTTTGGCCTCCAGCACCCGGATTTCGTCAAATTTCATGGCTTTCAGCGTTTTCAAAAGCACTTCGGCCTTGGCCGTTTCCCCCAGCCCGCCTTCCGTATGCGGCGTAACGGCGGGGCAGGCAGTCATCTTGGTTTGTAAATCAATAATAAAATCCCGGTATCCGTCTATATTTTTAAGCAAATTTTTTATGTCCGTCATAAGGGATCTCCCTAAATTGGATTTTGTATGTCAATAAACTGTGTCTGTACATTAAACCGCTCCCGAACCAGTTTCATCAGCGCCCACACGCCGGGCTTTTCGGAATTGTAATGGCCCAGCGCCACGCAATTTAACGCGCCTTCCCGGCACAGTTCCTGCGCGGGCTCATCCAAAGAACCGGTAATAAACAGATCCAGCTTTTGGGCGGCGGCATCGGGGATCATGCTCCATCCCCCGCCGCTGACCGCACCTACCGTGCAAATCTTTTTGGCCCCGAAAGGCAAAACCAGCGCTTTGGCACCGCAAAACTTTTCCAGCGTGCGCACCACGGAAGATAAAGCCGCGGGTTTGATTTCCCCGCAAAAGCCGATATCCTGCCCGTGATAATTGCCAAATGGGCGTATGTTTTGCACAGATAACTCTTTAAGCAACAACGCATTGTGCCCGATTTGCGGGTGTTTGTCCAGTGGCAGATGATATCCCAGCAAACTGATATCATGACGCAATAAAAAGCCCACACGGCGGCCAAACGTCCCCGTCAGCGGCTGTTCTTTACCCCACAAAAGGCCGTGGTGCACAATAACCATATCCGCCCCGGCAGCATGGGCCTTTTTAAAAAGTTCCAGCCCGGCCGACACGCCAAACACTATTTTACGCACGCGTGCGCGGCCTTCCACCTGCAGCCCGTTACGGCTGCTGTCTGCGATGTCGGCACTGTGCAAATATTCATCCAAAAAACGAACTACGTCCTCGCGCGTTGTCATAGATTTATGTTATCATTTTTGTAACATGAAAAGAACACTTTTATGGGCGGGAGCATGCTTCTTGTGCAGCCTGGCCGCTTACGGGCAGGATATTCCCGTTGCCCCTTATTTGCCCGCCATGAGCGGCCCCAAAGCCCAAAACGCGCCGATTACCGTCCAATACCCGCATGAAAACATGACGGTACTGCGCGGGGCGAAAAAAGTGTATCTTTTCGGCAAACTCCATCTAAAAAATGCCTCCCTGGATATTAACGGGCAAAAAGTACCCGTCAACAAAAACGGCACATTTATCACTTTCTTACCCGTAGAACAGGGCAGTTTCTCCTTTGTGCTGACGGCCCAAAGCAACGGCAAAACATATCGGGCGGTGCGCCATATTACCGTGCCCGGCACACCCATAGCCCACTTTGAAGACAAAGCGCAATTTGACGAAGATGAGGTTTATCCTGCCCTCCCTTTATGGGTACTGCCAACCGATACGGTGGCCCTGGCCGTACGCGGCACGCCCGGCGCCCAGGTAACAGCTTCGCTGGGCGGCTTGCCTTCGGGGAAAAATATCCGGCTTAAAGAGGACAGCCGCACCCCGGGATTATACCGCGCCCAATACGTCATACCGGATAATGTTTCCCCGCGGGAAGTCAAAGTTTCTTATTCTTTATATGACCCCGCCAGCGACACCCGTGCAAAAATAACGGCAAAAGAACGTATACGCATCTTGGAGCCAGAAGATCTCCGCCCCGCCCAGGTAACCGACCCGGGTGTTAAGTTGCGCCAGCTGGCGGTCAAACAGGGCAGCCTGTACCCGCATTACCGGGCCTACGGGGAAGTGTTATTGGACGGGCGGGATAACGGACTGTACCGCATGGATTTGGGCGGCGGGCAAAAAGCCTGGCTGGAAGAAAACAAACTGACGGCCGTGCCGCCGGAAGTATATCTGCCCAATGTCGTTTCCGGCCTGGATACGCTGGCCGGGGAATCTTCCACCAAAATTACCTGGCACAATATAAAACAAGTCCCCGTATCCATACATGAATTTTCCAACCGTCTGGAAGTGGCGTTTTATTATACCCATGAATTTATAGAAAATTTCAGTTTGGACGCCACTAGCCCTGTTCTGGGACACATAGAGTGGAACGAACCCGGACAACAAAGAATGCTTAAATTCATCTTGTATTTTAAAAATAACCGGCCGCCCTGGGGATACGCTTACCGTTATGAACACAATGATTTTATCGTGGATCTGCGCCACAAACCCGCTATTTCCCCCCGCCCCGGCAAACCGCTGGCAGGCGCGCGCATTCTGCTTGACGCGGGGCACAGCCCAAAGCGCACCCCCCCTTATGACGGCACCATCGGCCCGTCCGGCTTTTTGGAATACGAGGCCAACTTGGCCCTGGCCAAAGAGTTAAAACCCAGGCTGGAGGCCGCAGGGGCCACGGTGATTATGACCCGGCACGGGGGCAACCATATGAACCTCCCGGCCCGTTACCGCTTGGCGTTGGAACAGGATGCACACATTTTTGTCAGCCTGCACCAAAATGCCCTGCCTGATACGGTCAACCCGCTGGCCGCCCCGCGAGGCTACTCCGTTTATTATACTTATCCGCACAGCTTCGCCCTGGCCGAAAGCGTATACAAAGCGTTTAACCGCCTGGTGCCGCTGCCGGACAACGGGCTGATTGCCAATGATGTGCTGTTTATCCCGCGCATCCCGGAAATGCCCAGTATTTTGGTGGAAAACGCATTTTTAATCATGCCCGAGCAGGAAGAATTGTTGCAAACTCCCAAAGGACGCGCCCCGTTTGTAGAAGCGCTGTATCAGGGGATTTTGGCTTTTTACGGCGCTGCGCCCCTGCCCAAACGTTCCAAACCCCGATATATACGCCCATAGTCCCATATCATATCCGGATATCCCCTTCAATATGATAAAATGAAGGATATGGGTTTTAAACTCAATTCCGCAAACCGTTTCCTCAGCGACCGCGTAGATATTATTTTTATGCCTCGCACGGGTGTTTCGCGTAAATTTAAGCTGATGGGCCTGACGCTGGTTATGTTGGCCGCAGGATGGCTGTTGTTGACACTGGGTGCCTTGTGGATTTGGAGCCGGGCCTATGATTATCAGCTGACCAAAGCGGACAATGAACTCATGCGGACGAAAATGAAATTAATCGCCGATGAATTGGAAAGAGGGCGGAAATACCTGGAACTGACGCAAACCACCGATAAACAAATGCGCCAAATGCTGGGCATGCCCGGCGGCAAATTTATTAACCTGCCAAAAGGATTGGAAGAAAAAAACAAAGAAGACGACCGGGCCAAAGAGTTGTTCGGGTCCGATTTAAAAGATTTTGATACGGAAGAATTTGAAAAATATATAGACAGCATGCAGGATAATGCCCAGGAACGGCTGGCCTCATTCCAGGAAATTGCCTGGTATTATGCCAACCAACGCGAGGGATTGCATTCCACTCCGTCCATCCGTCCGTCTTCGGCGCGTATCAGTTCCGGATTCGGATATCGGCGCGATCCCTTCGGCAAACCTGTTGGGGGAATGCACAGCGGATTGGATTTTGCCGGCAAGCCCGACAGCCCCATTTTGGTAACCGCAGACGGCGTGGTACGACACACGGGCTGGGTAAACGGCTACGGACAGGCGGTACTGGTGGACCATGGTTTTGGCTATTCTACGCTGTACGCGCACGCCACGGGCATTAAAGTAAAACCGGGCGATGTAGTCAAACGCGGGCAGCAAATCGCTTTTATGGGCACCACGGGACGCAGTACGGGGACGCATTTGCATTATGAAGTGTGGAAAGACGGAAGGCCCGTTAATCCGCGGGACTATTTTAAATAAATTTTGGGAGGAAGTATGGGATTTTTAAAGAAAGACTCTGATTTTGCATCAGGCGAACATTTCTCCATCATCAGCACGGAATGTTACTTCCAGGGGACGCTGAGCGTACAGGGATCCCTGCGCGTAGATGGGAAGCTGGAAGGTTCCGTGGACAACGCACGGCAAGTAATTTTGGGTGAAGGAGGAAAAATTACCGGAGACGTTTCGGCGCAAACCGTCATCTGCGGCGGAGATATTGAAGGGAATGTCTGCGCCGATATGCTGGAAATTTTGGGCAAAGCATCCATCAAAGGAGATATCCGCGCCCAAAAAATGATTGTGGAAGAAGGCGGACGTATAGAAGGACTGTGCAAAATCGGCGGAGAAGAAAAAGAAACCGCCGAAACAGAAGACGAAGACGACAAATAAGGAGTGTTTCTGGCATGATTTCTTTTCTGATTAAATACAAAAAGGCTATCTTAATTATCACGCTGGCGTTTTTCATCGGCAGCATCGGATATATTGGGTTGGATTCCTACCGCCGCGGCTCTTTCAGCAGCAATGTAGCCATGGTTGGCTCGCAACCGATTACCTACCGCGACCTTTATAAAGCGGCTGACGCCCAGGCACGCGTTTTGCGCAACAACGGCGTAGATGTGGACGAAGAAATGACCAAATACCTCAATCAGCAGGTACTTAGTGCACTGATCAGCGAGGAAGTGCTGGTACAGGCGGCCAAGCAGTTCGGCTTGGATGTGGCCGACTATGAACTGGCTTTGGAAATCCATTCTTCCCCCGCTTTTAACCAAAACGGCCAGTTTAACAAAACTGCCTATGAATATGCCCTGCGCCACCAGTTGGGCGTAACGCCCTTGCAGTTTGAAGAACAAATCCGCCGCAGCAAGCTGGCCGACCGTTTCCGCATGGCGTTGTATTCCTTTTACAAACTCACGCCGGAAGAAGTGCGTTTTTCCTATCAAATCCAAAATGGCAGCATGGACGGATTTGAAGAAAATAAAAAAGACTTTGAAAAGCAGTTGTTTGAAACCAAAATGGAAACGGCCCAGCAGGCTTTCTTTGACGATTTCAACAACCGCGTGGAAATCAAAACTTATTTAAACGAACAGGCTTAAACCGTGAAAAACCAAGTACTTGTGGTAGGTTCCGTCGCTTTTGACACCGTGGAAAATGCCCATGGCCGCGCCGAACGCGTGCTGGGAGGAGCGGCCAGTTACTCCTCCATTTCCGCCAGTTATTTTGCCGATCCGGCCGTAGTGGCCGTGGTGGGCACGGATTTTGCGGCTAAAGACAGCGCTCCGTTTAAAAAACGCGGCGTCAATTTGGACGGCCTTCAGGTAAAAGAGGGTAAAACCTTTCACTGGGGCGGCAGCTACGACAAGGACCTTAAAAACGCTGTTACCAAATTCACGGATTTAAATGTATTTCAGGATTTCAACCCCACGCTTACACCGGAGCAAAAAGAAGCCAAAGCGGTGTTTTTGGCTAATATTGATCCGGAGCTGCAGCTGTCCGTTTTAAAACAGGTGAAAAATCCCAAACTCGTCGCCTGCGATACGATGAACTACTGGATTACCTCCAAACGCGACGCCATCATTAAAGTTTTAAAACAAACGGATTTGTTCTTTTTAAACGAAGCCGAAGCGCGCCAGCTGACCGGCGAATATAACCTGATCACCGCGGGCAAAAAAATCCTGAAACTCGGCGCGGAACATGTTATTATCAAGTTGGGCCCCAACGGCTCCATGTTGGTCAGCAAACTGGGCATCGTGCAGTTTCCGCCGTATATTTTAGAACATGTATATGACACCACCGGCGCAGGGGATACCTTCGGCGGAGGTGCAACGGGTTATTTGGCCAGTCTGCGCAAATGGGACACGCTGTCCGCCATCAAACGGGCCATGATGATAGGCAATGTGATGGCCTCTTTTGCCATAGAATCTTTTAGCGTCAAACGCCTGGCAAATATTAAGGAAGGCGAAATTGAAAAACGCCTGCAAGACTACACGTCCATGTTGCGCTTTTAATACGTGCTGCAGGCGCCTGCCGTATTGTCAGACCGCCGAAAAGACCGTTTATGGAAAGCGGGATGACAAGCCGAAAAGAAATTTGCTAGAATAGAAAAAGAGATTTATTGCCGGGGTGCTGGAATTGGTATACAGGATGGTCTCAAAAACCATTGCCCTTTCGGGCTTAAGGGTTCAAGTCCCTTCCCCGGTAAGATTTGAAAAAATCAGACCCTTTGACCAACAGGTCAAAGGGTTTTTTGTATCTAATTCCCAGTCCTTTCCGGGGGATATGTTGTGCAAAAATAAAGGGGCTCTATTCAGCAGCCGGCACAGGCGATTCCTGTCCGTTTCCCAGCATATCTTCCAGTTCCGTTTCCCAGTTTTCCAGAATTTCCGTGCTGTTGCTCACATCATCTATTTTCCAAAAACCTTCCGCTTTGGACAGGCCCAATACCAGCCGGATCTCTTCTCCTGTTTCCGGGTCCGATACAATCAGTTCCACGGAAGCCCGGTCCCCTTCTTTTGACAGCGTCTTTATCCGTTTTAAGCGAATATCCTTCCCGGCCTCAGCCTGCGGTACTTCTGCGCCGGCAGCAGGTTCCGGTTCTATACTTGCCACAATCATTTCCTTGGCCATAGACACAGCCATCGGTTTTAAAAATCCTGCTATTCCCATAGCAAAGATTTGCATATCCGGGTCTGTTTCTTCCGCATTTTCTTTTATGGCACCCTCCATATAGCGGCCAATGACATTATCCAACAAAGTGTCCAAATCTACATACTTCTCAAATAACGCCTTATCATGCGAACGCCATGCTTCGCCTGCCTGTTTTATTGAATATACAGGACTCCTCTTCCAATTTATATACAGCAATCCGCCGGCCAGCAAGCACAACGTCAAGACAACACTTACCACAGCTATTGTTTTTTTCATACTATCTCCCTTGCTATTATTTTCCAAACGATATATCTTTTTAAAACTTCACTCCCAGTGTCAGCACGCCGTAACGGTGGACAGCCACTGATTGCTATATTTAAAGGCCTGGGCCCGTCCTTCCAATCCCAGGGCCAAGCTGCTGGTCAAATCATACTCCAGGCCAAGCCCGCTGTATACGTACAGCCCATCACCCACCTTTTCGTCTTCTTTATATGGTTCCTCTTCCCAATCCGTCCATGCCGGCCAGTCAAACGCATATTCATACTGCGTTTCATGCTTTAAGGACATATATCCCACCCCGGCCGGAATATACACCCTGAAACGGGAATCGGGATTAAAATAGATCCTGCCGGCCGCGGCAAGACCCCAGGCAGAGAAATAATTGTCTTTTTCCTGCATCCACGGGCGCCAAAACGGAGCCCCGTTATAAGGCAGGCCTCCCCCTTTTGCATCCATTTGAAAAAAAGCTCCTTCCAGGCCCAATGCCACATATTTATCTATAAAGAAAAGCAGAGAAAGCGCCCCGGAAAATACTCCCCGCTGCATCAGCTCCTGGCGACCGTCTACATGTACTCCGCCCCCTGCGGATACGGCCAACTGCACGGAATGGGAAGCCGCCTCTTCTGCTCCCGCAGCGGCACACGGCCCACATACTATACAGCACCACAGCAGACAAATCCCAATTTTTTTATATTTTCCATGCTAAGATTTTATCATATTCATCTGTGGCATTATGCCTGGATAATTTTTGTTTCCCTCCCCTTTTTAAAGTACAATATAAAAAGTATGGCATAAACCATTCAAACTATATTAAAAGGAGTTCTTATGAAATGGAACCGTCTGTTACTTGCCATTTGCACGGTGTTTTTGGTAGCTGCCTGTGCTAAAATGGACATTCCCCAGCCGCCTCAGTTAAATGTATCTTTGCCAGTAGCCGGCGCAGAAGAAGCGGTTTGGTCTTCTTCCGAACATCAAGGCCAGCCCGTACTGGTGGCCGTTATGGCTTCGTACTGCGGCTGGTGCAAGCGTTCCCTGCCCGCTCTGGAAGCGGCCAATGCGGAATTTAAAGACAAAGGTGTGGAAGTCGTGGGCATTTACGTAGATGACGATGAAGACGCCGTTTTGGATATTATAAACCAATATGGCCTGAAAAGCACCATCCTCTACCAGGGCGGGCAAACTGCACAGGATTTAATGGTGCAGGGTTTCCCGCATATTATGTTGTTTGACAAAGACCATAATATGATTAAAATCTGGAGCGGTTACTCCGACACGCTGGCCGAGGAATATCAAAAAGAAATCAATAAACTGCTGGATTAACTGCAAAAAGGAGAAGAAACGTGATCTTACTTATATTACTGATCTTAGCTGTACCCATAGCCCTTTTTGTATCCCTGGTGGTGTTGTTTGACCGCACAAGCCGCTTGAATTACCGCCTGAAGATATTGGAACAGCAGCTAAAAGAAGCAGCCTCAAAAAATCAGGCTATTCCCGTTTCTTCTCCTTTACCTGAACCGCAGGAACCGGCCGTTGCACCGGAGCCGGCGGTGGAGGACCGTGATTTTTTCACTTTTACAGACCCTGTACAACATACAGAGCCCTCCCCCGGTCTGGCAGAACAAGTCTCCCCCGTTCCCGCAGAACCCGACACGCAGGCAGCTGCTGTCTGCGCGGCGGCCCCCTCTAAAGAGGAGCCGCCGCAGGAGCTTTCTCCCGCAGCGGCCAAAACTTCTGCTCAGCAGGTCAAGCCTTTGATAGACTGGGAAAATTTTACCACCGCCAAACTTTTCTCCTGGATCGGCGGGTTCACGCTGTTTTTGGGTTTTGCGTTTTGGATAAAGTACTCCATTGAAAACAACCTGATTAGCCCGGCCATGCGCATTATTTTAAGCGCGCTGCTGGGGCTGGCTCTGTTAGGCATCGGCTTATTTATCCGCCGGGAAAACCTGAAAACTATGGCCGATACGCTTTGCGGCTGTGGCTTAGCCGTACTGTACGCTTCCATTTTCGGTGCGTATTCCTTTTACAGCCTGATCGGCTTTCCCTCCGCTTTTGCCCTGATGGCAACAGTAGCCTTGCTGTCCTTTGGCGTGGCTATATACAAAAACGCCAAATACGTCGGTTTCCTGGCGGAAATCATCAGTTTCCTGACTCCATTTATACTTTCCGGCGGCAGCGAAAATTATATTTTCTTCTTTTCTTATGTAGCTTTTATCAATGCGGCGGCAGCCGTTACCGCGCTGACCCGCCGCTGGAACGGCCTGCTTATAGGTGCCTGTATTTTTACCTTTTTGTGTCAAACGGCGGCGGCAAATATTCTCAGCACGCAGGCCGGGACATTTGCTCTTTTCGCCGCTTTATATGCTGCGGCGGCCGCTGCGGCCGCATGGAAATACAAAGACCGGATTTCCGAAATTACCCAGGAGGTACTGGCCTTTTTTACCGTTGGCGGGTTTCTGTTTGTCTGCTCTGCGCTGAATGCCAATGCCATTCATTTATCCCACGCATTGGTGTGGCTGGCTTTGGGCCTATGGTTAAATATTTTGCTGGCGTTTTTGGCATACCGCCAACCCGGCAGATATACTTCCGCCTTTATTGTTGGCAAATTTTTTGTATTTATTGCCCTTTGCCTTTGGATACGCAACATAAACAGCCAGCCGCTGCTGACGCTGACGGCATTTTTGGCTTTTTTCGCCGTCAATGCCGCGCCGGATTTGCTGCTGTATAAAAAACAAGAAAAACTCCCCTCAGCACTGTCTGTCATCCTGCCGGGGGCCTTCATGTTGCCGCTGCTGTTTAGTCTGCCCCAAGCCAATGAACAGGCTTTTGCGGCGGCATTTATATTAATGGCCGTATTCGTGGCCCTGTCAGCCCTGTTCGCCGCTTTAAACGGCAAAATGCTGGCGGCGCTCGGGGCCTGCGTCGCATTTATCATAGCCTTGATTATTTATGCTCTTTTCAGGCCGGCCGCGGTGCCGTCCTGGATTATCCTGGCTCTGGCCTTTGTCCCTTCTTTACTCATCGCCGTCGTGGCACGCTATGCCGTAAAACAAACCGACAAGACATTATCCCCCACCTTGTTTGCCACCGCATTAATGCCGTATATACTCATATCCATAATGAGTGCCAGACAGGACGTCTCCATCCATCTGCTGATGGGCTTTACGCTGGCTTTTAACCTGCTTTGCGCCCTATTTGTATATATTTACAGAAACGGCAAGCCGCTGCTGGCGGCTTTATGCGGCAGCACGCTGCTGCAACTGACACAAATAGTCCAGCTGCAGGCAGGAGCGGCACAAGCGTTTATTTATTGGACGCTGGGTATCTTTTTGTGTTTTGCCGTGTATCCGTTCTTTTTCAAAAAACGCTTTTTAGATGACACGGCAGCCTGGATATGCAGCGCGTTGTCCGGGGTGGCGGCTGCGCTGCTTATCTATGTAACCATGCAGGCCTATTTTGTCGTAGCGCATCCGGGGCTGCTGCCGCTGGGTTTTGCGTTGCTCTATGCAGCTGCTGTTTATAAAACCGCTTTTTGGCAACCGCTGCCGGAAGGGATACAACGCACACGTTTGGCTTTGCTGGGCGGAGTGACGCTGTTTTTTATTACACTGGTTTTCCCGCTGGAACTGAGTAAAGCGTGGCTGACTGCGGCATGGGCGCTGGAAGGGGCGGCCCTTGTATACTTAAACCGTTTCCTGCGCCATCCGGGCCTGACCCGCACGGGGTTTGCCCTGCTGCTCATCGTATTTGCCCGGCTGGTATTAAACCCGGCAATACCCCACTATTATCCTGTGGAAAATAAAATATTCAACTGGTATCTGTATGTGTTCGGCCTGGCGGGGGCAATGTCTTTGCTGGCAGCACGCTGGTGGCAACCGAAGGAAGAAACCGGTTTCCGGGCCTGGCTTAAAGCTTTGGGCGGCATACTGCTTTTCGTACTGATGAATATAGAAATCGCTTCTTATTTCTCCGCTGGAAGCACATTAACCTTTGATATGTTCGGTGCGTTTAATTCCGCTATTGCCTATACGGTGGGCTGGACGCTGTTCGGCGCCGCTTGCCTGCTTTTGGGGGCCAATAACAAAAGCACTTACACGAAACGTACAGGCATCCTATTGATTGCACTGGCCCTGTTGAAATTGTTTTTCTCGGACATTTGGGCGTTGGGCGGCCTGTACCGCGTGTTTGGGCTGTTCGGCGTGGCGGCGGTGTTGATAGTGATCTCTTTTATCTATCAACGTTTCCGGCAGACACGCTGATGAAAGCCCCGGGCGTCTTCCTGCAGTTTATGTGGAATATATTTAAAAACCCCGCCTTTCGGCGGGGTTTTTACTTCTGAAAGTATGCTACTTGTCCGAAGGATTTGCCCGGTAGTCCTCACAGGCAAATTCCGTACAGGCGTCATTTATATAAGCTTCCCGCTCATTTAACGGGACAATATGTTTGCTCTGAATGTTTTTTTCTATTTCCTCTATTATACGCCGATTATAATCTGCAGAGCACGGCCAGGTCGTGGCAGCATATTTTTTCAATTCTTCTAACGTAGTTCCTTTTTCATACACTATTTCCCATGCCCAATAACGACCGTCCAACTTTATACATTGTTCTGCTGTTAAAGAAGCTATCAGTTCTTTATCCTGCGTAGCCGGCGCAATGACGGCGCGCGCGGCTTGGTTGACTTGCTCTAACATCTCTTCTTCGTCCCGGGTTAAAGGATGCGTATTGCCCGTGTCCAGATTCTGCCGGATTTTTTCCATTAAACGGCGGTTGCATTCTTCTCCGCCAAACCAGTGGTGACTGTTCTGTTCCAACTCCTCATAGGTCACATCTCCGGCCACTATACGCCCCGCCCAATACCGGGCATCCAAATCCCGAACGGGCTCCTGCAATCGGCATACTTCCTCATTTATTTTTTGATTTTCCTCCTCGGTCATATAGTAGGGAGATCGGTATTCCTCCTCCTGAATCGGAGTACACGCCCCCGCCACAAACATCATCATGAAGATGAAAATTACTTTTTTCATCTTCAACCTCCCAAATTAAAACTATAAAAATGCCGACCCAGCTACTTTTATTTCAACAAACAAATGCCCTTCTCTTTCGATAGACCACCATTAAATATTATAAATTTTCAAAAAATGAGCAAAGACAGCGCCATCACCATCATGCCGCCGATAACGCCCCAAATAACACCGTGCCCGTCGCCGTATTCGTGCGCGGTGGGCAGCAGTTCGTCCAACGAAATATACACCATAATACCGGCCACAAAGGCAAACATCACGCCGAAGGCGGCCTCGCTGAGTATACTGCGGAAAAGGACATACCCCAATATGGCTCCCAACGGTTCGGCCAGGCCCGAAAAGGTGCTGTACCAAAACGCTTTGCTTTTGCTGCCCGTGGCGTGGTAAACGGGCAAAGCCACGGCAATGCCTTCCGGGATATTGTGTATGGCCACGGCCACCGCAATGGATACGCCCAGCGTGATATTTTCCATAGACGCCATAAAGGTGGCCAGCCCTTCCGGGAAATTATGTACGGCCAGGGCCAGCGCGGTAAAAAGCCCCAGGTGTTTGAGTTTATTTTTCTTTTCCAGCGCGTCGGAATGCACATGGTGCGACGGCATAAACCGGTCAATCAGCCACGCCAGCACCACCCCCAAAAAGAAAATCCCCACGCTCATCCAGGCGCCGGGATTTTCCCCGTACAAGGCCGTCAGCGAGGCCTTTGCCTGCGGCATCATTTCCATAAAGGACACATACAACATAACGCCGGCCGAAAAGCCCAACCCCAGCGCCAGCGCGGCAAAATTGTCTTTTTTGACAACAAAGGCCAGCAGGCCGCCCACACTGGTGGCAGCCCCGGCCAAAAAACTTAAAACTAAAGCGGCGGCAATGGATGCACTCATAGAAACATCATAGCAAACTAGCGCTCGGAAGATGCAGAAAAAACAGAACTATCCGCTGCGGCCTTGCGGAGCAAATAGTATAATGAAGTATGTTTTTTTCACCCGAACCCGGACAGCACATAGAAATCACCGATGAATTTAAAGACGCCCTGGCCCTGCTGGACGCCCCCGCCCGCTTGCACCCGCTGATTTTTATTACCGGCAAGGCCGGCACCGGCAAAACCACCCTGTTGAAATTTTTTGCGCGCAACACCGTTAAAAACACCGTCGTGCTGGCCACAACGGGCATTGCCGCCGTTAACGTACGCGGGCAGACGGTGCATTCGTTTTTTCATTTAAAACCCGGCAATTTATTGGATTTACCCTCCCTGAAAAAACTGCCGCGCCGCACGGTGGACGCGCTGGAAACCATTATCGTGGACGAAGCCTCCATGCTGCGCGCCGACCTGCTGGACGCCATGGACCACATCCTGCGCATTTCCACCCGGGAAAACATACCCTTTGGCGGCAAGCAAATCATTTTGTTCGGGGATTTATTTCAACTGCCTCCCGTGGAAGAAAACCCGCAGGGCGGCCTTTTTGATTATTTCCGCGCTTTGTATCCCAGCCCGTTCTTTTTTGACGCACGCGCGGCGCAGGAAACAAAAATAGAAGTCTTTGAACTCAACCGCATTTTCCGCCAGAAAGACGACGATACTTTTGCCCGACTGCTCAACAAAATACGCGAAGGAACCGTGACCCAGCCGGAGCTGGACCGCCTGCTCAACTGCCGTAAAACAGACCAGGAACCCGATGATTTAGATGACGCCATTATTTTATCCCCCACCAATGAAGGCGCGGCCTGGCGCAACCGCGACCGTTTGGCACAGCTGAACGGACAGGAATTCGTTTACCGCGCCACAGTAGACGAAACCTTCAAGAAAAAAAGCGTTCCCGCCGAAGAAGCCCTGCACCTTAAACGCGGGGCCAAAATCATGATGCTGGCCAATAATCCGGACTGCCACTGGGTAAACGGGGATATCGGCACCGTCTATGATTTAGGGGAAGATTTCATTAAAGTAGAATTGAAGGGAAACATTTACCAGGTAGAACCGTATGTCTGGGAGGACGTGAAATATGTATTTAATCCGCTGTCCCAAAAACTGGAGCCTAAAGTGAACGGTTTTTTTAAGCAATATCCGCTTAAGCCCGCCTGGGCCATCACCATACACAAAAGCCAGGGGCTGACGTTTAACGGAGTGTATTTGGATATTGGGCGCGGCGCGTTTGCCCCGGGGCAAACCTATGTGGCGCTCAGCCGCTGCCGCACATTGCAAGGCATACAATTAAAAAAAGACATTACGCTTAAAGACATCCGCTGCGACGCACGCGTACAAGCGTTTTTCCGCCGCGTACGCGGTATAGCCGCCCCGCGCCGCACTTTTGCCTGAACCCCGATGTTAGCTGCCAGCGGCGCCTCTTGCCGCGCGGCCGAACCGGGCCGCTTTGCATAGACGGGAACGTCCCGGGTACAGGCAAAAATAAGCTATAATATATATATGAAGCAACAGAAAACCTGGCAGGGAACCTCCGCAACAAGGCGCAATTCGGCCTTGTTTTTATTTGTTCTTCTGGGCATGTTAACGGCCTTTGGTCCGTTCGTGACCGATATGTACCTACCCAGCCTTCCGGCCATGGCGGATTATTTTTCCGCTTCCGCTTCCTGGGTACAGTTGGGGCTGACTTTTTCCATGCTCGGGCTGGCCGCGGGGCAAATCTTATTTGGACCGCTTAGTGATAAATACGGCCGCCGTGCGCCGCTGCTGGCGTCCATGATGCTGTATCTGCTGGCCACGCTGGGCTGTATCTTTGCGCCGAATATTGAGTTTTTCGTCGCGCTGCGTTTTGCACAGGGCATTGCCGCGGCGGGCGGGATTGTCATTTCCCGCTCTATTGCCACAGATAAATTCAAAAGCAAAAATTTGGCCAAAGCCCTGGCCATTGTGGGGGCCATTAACGGCATAGCCCCCGTGGCCGCACCGGTCATCGGTGGGCTGGTACTGGGAGTAACGGGTTGGAGAGGAATATTCGCGGTATTATTTATCCTGGGGCTGGCTTTGACGGGGGCGTGCGTTCATTTCAACGAATCGCTTTCCCGCACCAAACGGTCCAAGGAAAAACTGAGCAAAACCTTTCGCCTGTTCAAACCGCTGTTTTCCAACCGCAAATTTATTTTTTACACGCTGCAAATGGCATTTGCCCAGGGCATATTGTTCGGCTATATTGCAGCTTCGCCGTTTATTATTCAGCAGCATTACGGCTATTCCCCGCTGGCATTTAGCTTGTTTTTTGCGGTGAATGCTGTGGCTATCGGCGTTGGCGCCGCAATGGCCGTAAAATTTAAACGGCAGGAAAACGCCGTGAGTGTCAGCTGCGGCGGCATGCTGCTTTTTGCCGTTCTGGTGACGGCGGCTTTGGCCGCAGGAGCGGGCATCTGGGTCTTTGAAATACTGATGATTTGTTTGCTGTTTATTATGGGGCTGACGTTTACCGCCGCCACCACATTGGCTATGGACTGTGCCCGCGAACAGGCCGGTTCCGCTTCGGCGCTGTTGGGAGCGCTGGGCTTTTTATCCGGCAGCATCGTTTCCCCGCTGGTGGGGCTGGGGAGTATTCTAATATCAACCGGTATAACGTTTATTATTTGTGCCGTGTGTTCAGCCGCCTGCGCATTTCTGGCACAGTACAAAAAAACGGCTGGGTACTTGCGGCAAAACACGTAAGCAAAGCCGAAAATATCCCGGCCGGGCCGGAAAGTTTCAGAAAAAACGGAGCGGGATTCCCGCTCCGTTTTTCTTGAAATTTCCGCCGGATAATTATTTATATTCCAGCTTAACCAATTTATATTTATGGGGCCCTTTGGGCAGCTGCGCCTCAAATTCATCGCCTTCTTTGTGCCCCAGTACGCCGGATGCCAACGGGCTTTTTACGGACAGGAGCCCTTTGTCCGGGTTGGACTCCATGGATCCCACCAGCGTATAGGTAAACTCTATGTCCGCTTCCAAATCTTTAATCGTCACGGTCGCCCCGATGCGCGCCTCGCTGCGGTCCACGTCCAAATTGTCCGTAATTTCCGCATTTCGCAGCGTGTTTTCCAGTTCCTGAATGCGAATAAGCGTTTCCGCCTGTTTGTCTTTGGCAGCGTGGTATTCGGCGTTTTCCTTCAGGTCCCCTTGGGCAGCAGCTTCGCCGATTTCTTGTGAAAGCTGCGCCTTGGTATCTTTTAAATTCTTCAGTTCTCCCAACAGGGATTCGTATTTTTTACGGCTGATATAAACTTTTTCCATATAACAAACTCCTACACGGCACTGCCGCTAAGTAAAAGTTTACAATTTATGTATCCGCTTGGCAAATGAGCTCCGGGGTCCCTGCCAAAAGAAACGTAAATTTATATAATCATTTACATGAAACGTTTGCCCGTTTGCCTCTTATTCCTGAGTGTGTGCCTATGCGTACAGGCCAAAACACGCGTGGAAATAGCCGAAGAAAATTCCCCGGCCATTGTGGCCGTTAACGTACTCAAAACAGACGGATCCACTTTTACGGGCACAGGCTTTGTCGTTACTGAGGACGGCGTTATTGCCACCAGCCGGCACGTGCTGGATGATGCACTATATGTAAATGTTACTTTCAATACGGGGGCCGTATCCGGCCAGGCCGTAAAACTGGACGAAGCAGATCAGGTAGACCTGGCCCTGCTGAAAATAGACGCCCGTTATTTGCCTGCCGTCACGCTGGGAGATTCCGATTATGTATTGCCGGGGCAGGAAATCACCGTCATCGGCAATCCGCGCCGCCTGCAAAATACGGTATCTTCCGGCTTAATCAGCCAGGTACGGCGCAAAAATGACGGCACCCTGCTGCACCAAATCAGCGCCCCGATTTCCCCCAGTTCCAGCGGAAGCCCCGTGTTTAATGAAGACGGACAGGTGATTTCCGTCGCTTTCGGCAGCTATAAGGGAGAGGGGAACCAGAACCTGAATTTTGCCGTCCCCTCCAACTATTTGCTCCCGCTGCTCAGCAAACAACACTATTACCTCCCCGCAGCCACACCTGTACAGCCAGCCACCCGTTTAAGTGTTTGGGATAGGTTTAAAGCCCACATAGCCAAATCCTGGGAAATGACCCAAAGGCTTTTTTCCCGTTTGTTTTGAGAGACGGTCCCCTTTCCAAAAACTCCTTGCCTCTTTCGGAAAAAATGGCTAAACTTTATATAAATATATTATGCGGGGAAAGGCCATGTCTAAGCAAAAAAAGACTAAAAATGTAGGCAAATTTGTCATTCTCATGCTGTGTTTTGCCATCCTTTTCTTTCTATTGTTACCGTTTTTGGAAGATCCTGCTTCCGGCACGGGAAAGCATGCCCGCCTGACAAAACCCTCTCCCCAGATTTTCACTTCCAACCCGTTGACGGAACTGGCACATAAGTTATACGCGCTTTTTTCCGGCAGAAAGCCTAAGCAAAACCGGCCAGAGAGGCTGCCTGCGTCCCTTGGGGAAACGTATATAACGCCTTCGGACGGCCATCCATTTTCAGCGTCCGTGACGGATGCGGGCATTTCCCGCGCAGCAGCGGATGCCCCACAGGCTGCCCCCGACGGGTCTTCAGCCGGGTCTTCTTATTTTCCGGAAACCTATGATTATGGGAGGGCGGAATTTTTGAATGAAGAAGGGGAATGGGTCTTGGTGCGCCAAACCGCCCCGGACGCGGCACAGCGGGGCATGCATGACATCAACACCTCTGATACGCCCTATGACCGCTTTATCCGCCTGGAACGCGCCGCCAAATATACCCCCGCCCAAAGCCCGGCATCCATCCCGGACTCCCGGTTGGCCAGATGGTTTAGTCCGCTGGTAAATTGGTTCGGCCGGGAGGATTCCGCTCAAGGCACACCGTCTGATTCTTCCGCTTCTGTTCAGCAGGCGGCATCCGCCGCCGGGGTTTCCCCCGCAGGAGGCGGGCTGGCGCTGGGCGCCGCGCGACGGCCGACACAGCATTTCCAGCGGGCAGAGAGCCCCTCTTTAAATATACCGGGGTTTTCCGCGGGAAACGATTTCTTCCGCAATACGGGGCCAAATAACTGGAGCATCTTAGACATCTTGGATACCGAACGGGGCCTTGAACGGCTGCGGGATACCGTAAACAATTGGTATCAGCCCGCAGAAGGTGCGCAGGAGCTTTCCCCGGCTGACAAAAACCGCCGGGAAGAAGCGTTGAAAATCATTGCGGAAAAACATATACAATTTCGCCAGGAAAGACTGGCCCAAATCCAGCTGGATGCAGCCGAACAGGAACCAGCCGTATTAGAAGACACATTCCTCTGTTACGGGACAGCGTCTGCCTCCTATCACTCGTCTGATCCGACCTCTTGTGCCCTGCCGCCCAGCCCCGAGGAGCAGGAACAACAAAAACAAAAGGAAATGGCCGCAGCCCGTGAACAGGGAAACATATCACTCAATGCGCTAACGCAAGCCCTGGGCTTTGTTCCTCCCCCGCTAAATGTGGTTGTTGTGCTGGGCAAAGAAAAGGCCGACATGCAACTCCAGGGATACGAACCGCAACAGGAAGCCTTAACGAAAGAGTTTTACAATTTCATGTCCGCTTCCAACTGTCCTGACGGCCAGTGTTACTGGGTGGCCTCCAATAACGACGCACAAGCATTAGCTGCAGCCATGGGCGGTGAATTGTACACCGATCCGCTGAAAATTACATCGGATAGCTTGCAGGCCTTTAAAGAAACCAAACTGCAACAGGCCCGGGAAGAGGGCAAAAACGAAGAAGAAATCCAGCAGCTCCAGACAGAGCTGGATGGGCTTCAGCCCCCTTATGTCGCCTATAATGCACAACAATGGAAAGAGTTACAGGCTTACCCTTCCTCTTCTAACCAGGAAAATAAGGTCAAACCCAGCCTTTTTATCACCCCTACGGCTGCCAATGCCCAAACATTTGCGGCTGATACCCGTCTGCCGGCGGCCATTTTCTACGACACCACCGGCCAAGTACTTAACGGGGATGCCGGCTTGCCTCCGGCCCAGCAGGGAGCGCTCCTGACGCAGCAAATGGTAAACCGTATAAATGAATTGAAGCAGGAAATGCAGGAACTGGAAAAGACATTGGCCCATATGCGCTTAGACGGGGCATTAAGCGACCAAATGCAACAGGCGCAACAGGAACTTGAACAAAAGAAAAAAGAATGGGAACAGCTGCGCAATATGTCGCGTTAATCCCGGATGTGTTTTATTTCGCCCGCCTTTACGGCGGGCGCTTTTATGTTCCTTCGTTTTTCTTTTACTGTTCGTTCCCTCCTTTTTATCGGGCTTTATGCGTGCGCATTAGTCCCACGGAAATAGTATGTGCCGCACGCACGTGCGCGCACGTTGAGCTTTCTCTTGTCAAACCGTCAAAAAAACAGTTATACTGGAAATAAGGGGTTTTGCTGCCCGGTATTTTTATTTTCCGCAAAACGGAGCTGTCATGAAAAAACTGTTTTTTCCTCTTTTGCTCTGCGCCGTTATCCTGACCGGCTGCCACCAGAAAAAAGAAGAGCCGCCTACTTACAACCGCACTTTTAACGCCGATACGTATGAACGTAATTTTACCAGCAATGTGTTTGCCGCCTGCATGGATGAGGGAAAACCGTATGCCACGTATTCGCTGGCGCGCATCAACCGCAAACCGACGGAATGCGATCCGTGCTTTAAAGTAACCTTTGTCAACGGTCCCTGCGAAGGAAAAACTGTGTTCACTCAGGACGTTATTGAAAAAACTTCCCCTGTCAGCGGCGGGCACCTGACCAAAGGACAGGTGGTGCTGCGGGACTACTGGAACCCCCGCACACTGGACAAAGACACCGCCGAGCTGAACCGCTGGAACCGCGGCGTGGTATACGACACCTCCCGCATAGACGAAGGAGTGGTGGAATTGGAATTTCCGCGGGATAAAAATGACTTCATGGCCGCCCGGGAATTTATTTTTCTGCACAATATACGCTATATTGAAAAACCCGAACAAAAAGACCCGCGCACCTGGCTGTAAATGTGTGTGTTTAAAGGAGACAAATTGATGATAAAAAAATATTTGCTGGCTGTTTTCTGTGCTTTTATTCCTTTTTGCGCCCTGGCGCAAGATTATGACGGATACGCCCCGGAGACTCTGTTGATTGATGTTCCCACCGCCAATGTGCTGGATAAATACCAGGCTTCTTTTCTGACCCGTACCTATGCCGACG
Source organism: uncultured bacterium (assembly GCA_949296525.1). Lineage (GTDB taxonomy): Bacteria > Elusimicrobiota > Elusimicrobia > Elusimicrobiales > Elusimicrobiaceae > Avelusimicrobium. The sequence goes on from CASFOP010000003.1 coordinate 101,234, forward strand.
GCAGCGTGATGGAAAGCCTGGATTTCGGGGTCATTCCACAAATTAATATCGGCTTTTCCCTGGCCATATATGAATTGATCGGCAGTTCGGACGATATCAAAGTGCTGGATCCGGATTTTCAGGTAAAATGGAAAATTTTTGACGGCAGCCTGTACCTGCCCGCCATCGCCATTGGTTATGACGGCCGCCGTTACGGATATAGCCGTTCTTCCGATGAATATATGGATGACCGCAAAGGCGGTTACATCACCATGACGCGCGAGATTTTTACCCCAGGGCTTAACGCTTCCGCCGGTATGAATTTGTCCGACTTTGACCGCCACGATTTATATTTTTTCCTCGGCATGTCTTGGCGCTTAAGCGAATGGGTGTCTGTGGTGGGTGAATGGGACAACATTAACAATGTCCGCGATTCCCGCCTCAATTTAGGCGCCCATATAAACATCACTCCTTCTCTGACTCTGTCGGGTGCGGTGCGCCGCATAGGCCGCGGCGATGAAAATGAGCGCATGCTGCAATTGCGTTACGTTACCAATTTCTAACACTTTTGGGGAGAATTTATGGACAAGCAGCAGCCCGCCCCGGGCACTACGCAGTTCAAAAGACGTACGATATTTATTAAGAAAAATCTCCAGTTCAGCTATATGACGCTTATTATTTTAAGCGTATTGGCGGGACTGCTTATTATGGCTTTTGAGCTGACATTTACATTAAACGATATTTTTGACCAGTATCCCGTATTGCTCCAGCCTCTCTACGACCATTTCCCCGCTTTGGCGTACGGATTTATATACAAGTTGGTGATTTATGTCGTCTTTGTGGTGCTGATTTCCGCCATTGTGTCTCATAAAATGGCCGGGCCCGTATATCGTTTTGAACAAACCTGCAAGGCCATTGCCAAAGGGGATTTCAGCCAGCGGGTACATTTGCGCAAAGGCGACCAGCTGATGGATTTGCAGAATGAATTTAACAAAATGATGGACCGCGTGGAAGAAGAAATCAAAAAAAATAAAAACGGGGGCGTATGAAAAAATTATTTTTGCTGGGGCTGGCTCTGTGCCTGGCCCTGCCCGCAGCGGCTCAACGTGAATACGGGCTGCGTTTCTCCAGTCTGATTAATGATGAATTGACGCTGGAAAACGCTATCCGTCTGGGTTTGGAAAACAACAGCGATTTTTTGGCCGCCCAGCAGGAAATTATCATTGCGGAACAGAAAGTAAAGGAAGCCAAATTTCTCTTTTTACCACAGCTGTCTCTGCAGGGAACGGCTACTTGGTACGATTTGGATTACCCCATGGTATTGCCCGACTCCCTGGCCAACCGCTTTATCCCTAACAACGACTTAATGTCTGATGGCATGAGACACCAGTTTTTCGGAGCGGGCATTACGGGTACGCAATATCTCTATACAGGCGGTCGGCTGCGCAATACGCTGAAAATGGCCCAGGCCAATTTAAAACAGGTGGAAAGTAAATATGAAGCGGTCAAAAACGCTACGGTGCTCAACATCAAAAAAGCTTTTTTCCGTTTGCTTTATGCCCAAAACAACGTGCAATTGGCCGACGAAGTACAACAAAAAGCCCGACGCTATGCCCGCTCGTTAAATACGGGGTCTTGGGATAAAATTAAAGCACAATATTTGTTTTCGCGGCTGACAACGCTGCGCAACAAAGCGGACAATGAATTGCAAAAAGCGCAACTGGGAATGCTGGTCAGTTTAAATAAAGAGCTTAACTCCCACATTACGGTACGCGGTGATTTTAAGCCAGTGGAAGTGGAGCTGGATCTGCCCAAACTTAACTTATGGTCCATGGAATTCCGCCCGGAACTTAAAGCCGCCATTTATGCGCTGGAATTGGACAACCTGGCCATTGACCTGGCCCTTTCCCGCCGTTACCCGGACTTGATTTTAAACGCCAGTTACGAACGTTTGGGCTTCAATGATTTTGACGATGAAAATAAACAGGTATCCGTTGCCGTACGGCTGCCGCTGCCTTATAATTTATCCACTCAAAACGCCCAGCGAAAAGCCGAACAAAAACAAAGCACGCTCCGCCGCGCAGCCATAGAAGATGCCATACGCGTCCAAGTGGCGGAAAACTATGCCGATTTAAAATTTTGGCAAGCAGAAGTGCTCAACCGGCAACAAGCCTGGCGCAATGTACAAAAAATGCTCACCAGAGCGGAACGTTCTGCCGCGCCTGACTTAAATGCACTGGAAGCCTTGGATGCGTACTATCAGACGGGCCGCGCCTATTATGAGGGAATTTTACAGAATTTGACAGCAAAAGCAGGCCTGGAGTGGGCAATCGGGCAGGATTTATAGGACGGAGTCTGCCGCATGAAAAAATTTTTCGCGCTGATATGCTTGCTGCTGACAGTAATATTTGCACCGCCTGCACGGGCCTTACCCGCCATTACCCAGGATACTATTTTGCGCGATTTTCTGTGGGAAGAGTTTATCAATCTTCCTACCGAAGAAAGACCCAAAGTCGGGCTGGCCCTGTCTGCCGGAGGCGTGCGCGGCTTTGCCCATGTGGGCGTTCTGGAAGTGCTGCACAATGCCGGCGTACCCATAGACATGATGGCGGGCACCTCTATGGGAGCGGTAGTAGGTTCTTTGTATGCAGCCGGTTTGCCCACGGATAAATTATGGGAAATCAGCCAGCATATTCAAATGGACACCATCACGCCGGATTTCAACCTGATGGGCCTGCTTAAATTGCTGTTTTTGCAAAAACTTCCCTCTTCGCGCAATTTGCAAGACTTTTTTAATCAACAAATCGGCCATATGCGTTTTGAAGATATGGTCATCCCTTTTGCCACGGCCGCCATGGACGTAAAAACCGGTGAGCAGGTGGTCTTTGATTCCGGTCCGGTGGACATAGCCGTACGCGCCAGCATGAACCTGCCCGGCGTGTTTGACCCCGTGCCTTACCGCCACCGCTATTTGGTGGACGGGGCGGTGGTAAATTACCTCCCGGTCAATTTAGTCAAACAAAAAGGTGCTGATTACATTATTGCTTCCATCACGCCGCCGGATTTTTACTCCCAGGCTCCGCAAACCGTAGCCGCCTATTTATTGCGTATAGGAGATGTGCGCGGGGCCGCCATGATAGAAGAGTCGGCCCAGCGGGCAAACTTCGTTATTCAAAACCGCGTGCTGGATATCGGCACACTGGAGTTGGACAAGCTGCACGAAGCCGGCGAAGTAGGCATACGCTCGGCTAATAATGAGCTGGAGGCGCTGCAGGAAGACCTCATCCTGTTTGCGATAGACGATGTGGTGCAAAAGTAAACTTTTTATTCCACTCCTTTTCATCTTCTTCTGCGGCGGGCAGGCGCAGGCGGGGCTGTTTGGCATCAGCTTTAAGGACAGGCAGGAATTTGTGGACGCGCGCGAAACCTATAACCGCGGCGATTACCGCCAGGCCGTTATAGAACTGAGCAATTATATTTATAAAACCAAAAATATTAAACGCCGCGAAGCCCGCGCCTACCGTCTGCTGGGACTAGCCTATGAACACTTAAACCGTCCGGAAAAGGCCCTGGAAGTCTATTTGGAGGCCCTGGAATTCCATGACAAAGACGTGCCCCTGCTGCTGGCGGCCGCGGCTTTGTATCAGCGTACCGGGCTGGCGGACCGCTCCATTGAACTCTATGACCGGGCTCTGGCGTTGGAACCGAACAATTTGGAAGCCCTTTCCGGGCAGGCGGAAAATTATATTGAAATGGGGTTTTATTCCAAAGCGCGCCAATATTATGACGAATTTTTCCGTTTAAACCCACAGGCCCCGCCCATCAACCGCGCACGCTACGCGCTGACTTTTCTGCAGCAGCGTAATTATGCGGATGCATTTATCAATATTACCATGGCCAAGACCGAAGACCCGGAAAACCCGTCCTACTGGCTGCTCAGCGCGCGCGCTTATAAGGGCCTAAACCGCCTCGGCGATGCGCTGGCGGATTTGGATATGGCTCTGCAGCTGGCGCCGCAGCGGGAAGATTTAAAACCGCTGCGGGCCATGTGGCTGTACCAGGCTGGGAATTATGGGCAGTCGCTGGAATACACGCAGGATTTGTTGGCACAAGACCCCGACAATGAACTGGCCCTGTTTATGCTGTATATGAACCTGCAGAAAATGGGACAAACCAAACAGGCGCGCGAACAGCTGAAAAAAATACAAGATTTGGACAAAGATTCTTTCGCCCACCGCGTAGCCGACAAACTGCTGTCGGAAAAATAACATTTCAGGGCAGTTCGTAAAAGCGGAAACAAAAATCCCCGTTCACTACCGGCTCGCCTTTTGCCCCCATTACATCTTTGCAAAAACTGCCGGCGGATACCCCGTAGCAGGCATACTCGGCACACACCAGCGGATAGTTTCGGGAGGCATCCCGGGCATGCAGCTGTGCCCCGTATCCGCCGGACTTATCACCGTATGTTTTTATGGGTTCCGCCACCAGCACGCGGAAAATATATCCGCCATACTCCCATAAAAAAAGCGACGTATCCGGCGCTTTTGTGCTGGAAGCGTCAATGTTTACCGTGGGCCATTTTTGTTTATAATCCAAATTCAATTCTTCTATATTGCCCGTATAGCGTCCGTTAGCCATAAAATATTCCTGCTCCGCGTCCACAATGCGCCTGACCCACACGGCCGCTTCCGCCGCGCGCGCACGCCGGACGGCCTTTTGGTATTGCGGCACGGCTATGGCTGCCAAAATACCGATAATTAAAACAACGACTAACAGCTCTATTAGCGTAAATGCGGCGTTTTTTTCACTTTTCATACGAAAAAGTGTATCAAAAAAAAAAAACGACGCAAGGCCCACCGGATAAACGGCAAAAAACACGGCTTAAAAACAACCCCACAAAACGGGTGTCCGCGCTTCCCTGCCGCCGCACAGCCGCCGGCCGGTACAAAGGCACAATGGGGCACAGACTTATGGCAAACCGGGCTGCGGCTATAAAAGATATATATCCGGGTAGGAATCATTTGCCCTGGTCCCCAGGGCCCGGCAAAGCCGCCTTCCCGTATCATCGGCCTGCAGGCTATAACAATAGAGCGCCCCGCTTAAAACCTCCGGCGGGATATCCGCCGAAGTAGTCCGGTAGTCCCCGCTGTATATCAGCAAATAATTATGTTCCCGGTGCTGCAGGGCAAAACGCCCATAGGCGGCCTCTTGTACATTATTAACCATAAAAAATTCGTCTATATTCTGCGGCGGCACCATCCCCAGGGCCTCAAACTCTTCCGCATACACCCCGTTGGCCATGTAATAGATTTCTTCTGCATCTTTCCAAGCTTTTAAAAAAGTAACCGCCTGCATGGCCCGGCTTTTTTCAACAGCCAGCCTATACTGCGGCAAGGCCACCGCGGCCAGTATGCCAATAATCAATACTACAACCAACAATTCTATCAACGTAAAGCCGGCCTGTTTGCAGGTCGGCGAATAAGCGTAAGAACGGCCCGCAATAGCTATACGGACAGAAACTCCTAAAACGCCTTTAGCGCGGCTTTTACTTCCCGGATACATTTTTTGATAAATTTTGCCCATACGCAAAATTTATCAAAAAAAAAAAACAATGCAAGCCCTTTTAAAAAGCGTTGCCCAAACATACACCTGTCCCGTTTTGCAAACGGCTTTATAATGGGCTGCAAAAAGGCGGCCCCGCAAAGGCCGCCTTTTTCATCTGTTACGGAAGAGGGACAAACGGCGCACGGTCCGGCTTGCGCTGCGTAGGTAAAATCTCTATTTCATCCACCAGTACGGAAGGGGCAATCACCGCAAAAGAAAGCATGGTCGTATTATCCGTAAACACGGATACTTCTTCGTCCGCGCCTGCCGCCAGCACGTCACGCAAACTGCGTGTGGTTACGCCTTCCAAGCGCAGACCATAGACAGGCTCTTTGCGCCCGTCGGCCGTATAAATACGCCAGGCAAAATTAACCTCCCCCGTGCCGTCTTTTAATTGGGCAAACCGCGGGAAAATGTAGCCGTATTCCAGGCCCAGCTCCCGGCAGCGCTCCAGCAGTTTTTGCTCCAGTTCCGCATCAGATACGGAAACCCTCGGCGTGAAAAACACATGGGTCAGCGCCGCGCGCGGCAAAGTCCGGCCGCTCATGCGTGCATGGCCGTTGCTCTGCTTTTGGCCCGCAATCAGGCTGCGTATGGTGGGAAGGGCCAGCAGTTTGCCGCCCTGCACCAGCTGCAGCTCCTGCGCCTCCACCCCTTCATCGTCCAGCGGCATAAACGCCGGCAGGGGCCGGCCTTTATACTCCCGCAGTTGCGGGCGGTCATACACATCCAGCAAATGGCTGATGACGCGCATGCCCAGTTTGTCCTTAAACTGTCCGGCGGTACCATCCGTTTCTGCCTGGGCCGACAACAAAGGCTTGGAATTATTGGCGTTGCGCACAAACAGCTGGTTAAAAAACCCGCCTGCGGCTTTGGGCTCCAGCAGGACAGGGCCCAAATAAGGCTCGGCCTTTTGGGCGCGGTACATATCTTGCAGGCGGGCCAAAAATTTTTCCGTTTCCGCACGCAGTTCTGCTTTGTCCGGCGTTTGGAAACACTCCAGCGGGATGTTTTCCGTCAGATTTTCTTTATAGCCGTCTTTATTACGCAGGGAAGACGAAAGATTCAGAGAACAGGAGGGGCGGCTGTACTGGTAAAAATCCCCTTCGCTGTCCAGGAAATAAATGTCCTGTTGCCTCATGCGCAAAGAAGCGGCGAAATTTTCCAAATAGGGCAGTTTCCTGCCCATTGCCGAAAGTTCGTTTACCAACTGCTGGTATGGCTGTCCGTCCACCTTCGGGAAAGGGGTAATATCTCTCACATAGGAGGCCTTGGGAGCCTTGGAAAAATCCGGCAAATCGTCCGTTATATTTTTCTGGCGTTTATAGGCCATTTTCTTGGCATAGGAATCCCCTGCCGCCACATATTTTATATCCGTCGCCTGCCACAGCATCCGGCGCAGTCCCTCATAACTTGCGGGGACGGAGGTTATCTGTGCAGGCTCAAAATAATACATATTATTCACAAAACCGGAGCTGTTGTCTTTGGCGTCTCCGGCATACATATATACCGCAGCCTGCAGCCAGGTTTCCGGCTCTTTCGGGGAAGCATACGGAGCGCCAAACTGCGCCGAAAAAGTTTGTGATGTAACGGCTGTTACTTTATATACCGTAAAGTACGGTTTGGGGCTTCCTTTGACGCGCAGCTGCTTTTGGGTGCGCTGCATTTCATCATTCATTGCGCGGAAAAACATATTGTCCGGCAGTGGCCCCGCCCCCAGCGGGCACGCCAGGGCAATAAGCAAAAGATAAAAATACTTTTTCATTATTTCCCCTCCTCTTCTGCATCCGGCGCGGGCAGTACGGGCGGCTTAAAGTCGCTTTTTTGGGTCTTTTCCATTTCCAGGTTTTCAAACAACAGACTTGGAGCTATATTACTTTGCGGCACCCAGCCGGACTCGGCCCCGCAGGAACCGTTAAACAGGGTGTCGTCATCCCCCGCCGCCAAAATTTTGTTAAAGCTCACCAGCGGCGTGCCGACCACATCCAGTCCGCGCACCACTTCTTTGCGCCCGTCGGGGTACACGCGCAACACCCGCTTGGCCTCCAGCTTAAAGCTCTGCGGCAGGCCGGTGCCCGTCAGCGTAAAACCGCCGCCCAGATCCTCCACGATAAACCCGTACGGCTTGCCCTGGCGTTTGATTTCTTCCACCAGCATTTCTTCCAGTCTTTCATAAGGTACGGTCTGTGAAGCCGTAGCGCGGATGACACTCATGCGCGCTTCGGCGCGGCGGCCGGTTTGTTTGCGGCCGTGACCATTGGAAACGGGGAAACCTTCTATGGGGCTGCTTTGCATGAGGAAATTTTTCAGCACACCGTTTTCTATCAGCGTTACGGGGCGGGCTTTGACGCCTTCGTCATCATATTCATAATGGCCGCGCAAGGGCTCGCCTTTAAACTGCGTTTGCGTGGGGTCGGCCGTAATGGTAATCAGCGGTGAAATGACCTGCTGGCCCACCTTGCCGGCCAATGTTTGCCCGTCGCCGGCGTTTTTCAGGCGGTACCCTTCCAGGCGGTGCCCCATAACCTCGTGCACAAACACCGCCGCGGCGCGCCCCTTTAAAATGGTTGGGGCGTTATACGGGTCCCCTTCCGGAGCATTGGACAGTTCTTCCAATTCCTGCAGGGATTTTTTCACATCAGCCAGCAATTTTTCGCGCGACGGGAAATCCTGCGGGGACAGTACGTCATAAATGCCGTCGCGGCTGATTTCCAGCCCATCTTTGCCGCGGCCGGAAAACTGATACGCCATACGGAAAAAAGAAAACGGCGTTTTCAGGCGCGTACCGCGGCTGTCGGCAAAATAACGGTGCCCCTGTTCGGCACTGACGGAAAAAGACGCATTAAGCACAAACTTTTTTCCGCGCGCCAGACGGGAAGCTTCTTTAAGCATATCTTCATATTGCGTTAAATCTATTTTTTGCAATTTTTCCGTACGACAATAGTTTTCTTTGGGAGGAAAGACAAAATCATCGGACTGGTCGCGCACGACCGCCATGGAACGCACATTGGACTGCACCCGGCTGAAGTCCCGCTGGGCATCTTCCGCTGCCTGTTGCGTGCCCTTCCACCAGGCCGTCAGAAACCCTTTGGGGTCGGACGGATCCGGCACCGGGGCGGACCAGACAGGCAGGATCCAGTTTTCCCGTTCGCCGCGCAGGGCGTGGGTATTATCCAGCTTCACGCTGCCCACGCGGGCCATTACTTCAGCAGAGGACACGGGGTTTACGCTTTTATCAGCTACGCCGTCATATGCCACGGACAGGAATGCGTTCTCTCCCTCTTTATAAGTATAAGACAGATAATAGATAGGCGGATTTTGTTTTTTTAAGATTTTAAAACTGCGCGTCAGTTCCTGTTCCATCAGTTGGAGCGGCACTTCTCCCCCCGTATTACAATTTGGCTCGGCCGCTATTCCGAGCACAGGCCAGGCAAGTGCCAATAACAAAACATATTTCTTCATACAAATCCTCCGGCAGAATATATACTATTGTAGCACAATGATGCGGGGGCGTTTGTAGGGCCGCAAGTAAATTTGATATGATAAAAGTAAGTAAATTACGCCGAGATAGCTCAACTGGCAGAGCAACGGTTTTGTAAACCGTAGGTTGTGGGTTCGACTCCCATTCTCGGCTGTAATTTGTCCGCGGGAGCGGACACGAGAAAGCGGGCAAACTGCTTTGCCCGCGTTGGGAGGCGAAGGCCGCAGCGATGTTTTTGTTTGAGGCCAAAGGCCGAAAGGCAAAAACCGCGAGGCCCGGCCCGCGCGAGGCCCGGCCCGGAGGAAAATCCCGTCAGGAATTTTACCGCAGGGGACTCCCATTCTCGGCTGTAATTTATTCGCGCAAGCGGGCACGAGAAAGCGGGCAAACTGCTTTGGTCGCGTTGGGAGGAGAAGGCCGCAGCGATGTTTTTGTTTGAGGCCAAAGGCCGAAAGGCAAAAACCGCGAGGCCCGGCCCGAAGGAAAATCCCGTCAGGGATTTTACCGCCGGGGGACTCCCATTCTCGGTTGTAATTTATTCGTAAAAGCGTACAAAACAAAGACGGGCACTGCTTTATCTCTTTTCGGCAGCCGTTTTCTATCTTTATTACCGGAGTGTCTATGGAACCTGTCACCACCACCGTATCAGTTGCGATGTGGGTCGCTTTTTGGATCGTTGTATTAACTGCTTTATTTATTGACCTGGCCGTACTGAACAAACACAAAGGCCATGTATCCATTAAAGAAGCCGCACTGATGGTCACGGCGTGGGTGTCTTTGGCTGCGCTGTTCGGCGGGGCCATTTGGCTTTTTGAAGGGCCGCGTCATGCGCTGGAGTTTTACACGGGCTATATCCTGGAGTATTCCCTGTCCATAGACAACATGTTTGTCTTTATCATGATTTTCGGCTATTTCGCCGTACCGCATGATTTGCAGCCCAAAGTGCTGCTATGGGGTATTTTGGGCGCGGTAATCATGCGCTTTATCTTCATTTTTGTGGGTGTACAGCTGATTTCGGCTTTCTCCTGGATGATTTATGTGTTCGGTGCACTGCTGATTTTTACCGCCGCAAAAATGCTTTTGCAAAAAGAAGACGAAAAAATGGACCCGGGCAACTCGTTTATCCTAAAAGTTTTTAAGAAAATCATGCCCATCAAAACGGATTACCACGGTAACAACTTCTTTGTCAAAGAAAACGCCAAATGGTTCGCCACCCCGCTGTTTGCCGCGCTGCTGGTGATTGAAATGTCCGACGTGATTTTTGCCATAGACTCCATTCCCGCCGTACTGGGCATTACGCGGGATACGTTTTTGGTGTACTCCTCCAACATTTTTGCCATTATCGGGCTGCGCTCGCTGTATTTCCTGCTTTCGGGCATGGCGGGGCGTTTCCCGTACCTCAAATACGGCATTTCCGTCATTTTGTTCTTTGTGGGCGTAAAAATGCTGATTTCGCACCATGTCAAAGTACCGGTACCGCTTTCTTTGGGCGTCATCGTATGCATTTTGGCCCTGTCCATCTTTGCCAGCAAGATTTTTCCGCCCAAAGAACAAGTCCATTAATGGACAAAAGCGGCAATATTTACTAGAATATAAAGACCGAATTTAACTCAATACAAGGAAGGAATTTATGGCGTATAAATGTGCAATTTGTGGCAAAGGCCCCGTGTCCGGCGGTTCTTACAGCCACTCCAACCTCAGAACCAAACGCACCTTCAACCCCAACCTGCAAAAACAGAAAGTGGTCCTGGAAGGCAAAACGCAGACGGCCTACGTGTGCACCAACTGCATTAAAAGCGGACTGGCCAAAAGACCGACCAAATAACTCGGTCCGGCGTTTTTTTGTTTTCTGACAATCAGCCCGCGCTGCAGCGTTGCGCGGGCTTTTTTATTGAAATTTCCCCGAAGGAGCGGCTTATTACGCTTTTCAATAAATGGACTGCTTTGTTTCTGCTTTTGCTGGTGCCGTGTTTGGTCTGGAGCCAGGACGCAGATGACATTGACCCCAACGGCCCGTGGATGGTGTGCGATGTGGCCGTAGACGGTTTGCGCAACATCAGCAAACGCACGGTCACCAAAGCCGCCCATGCCGAAAAAGGCCAGCTTTACGAACGCTACACCGTCAATGAGGACATTATGGACGTGTCCGCGCTGGGCAATTTTGACAGCGTACAGGTGGATGTTTCTCGTATGGCCGGCACGCGTAGAGACGATTTAGGGGCGGAGTATGACTGCCACCGCATTACCTATATCGTAGAGGAAAAGCCGATTTTTGACCGTATTGTTTACGAAGGCCGCAAAAAGCTGGGCAAAAATGCCATAGCCACAGCCATGACGCTGAAAGTCAATGACCCTTTTAACGAGGCCAAATTAGAAGGGGATTTGGACCGTATTAAAGCGAAGTATGCCGAAAAAGGTTATATCAGCACCGAAATTTCCTACGAGCTTCTCCCAGACGAAAAACTTAATACCGTTACAGTTAAATTAATTATAGACGAAGGGCCGCGCGTGCGTGTGGCGGCGCTAAACCTGGAAGGGCTGCCTGAAGATACGCCCCTGCCGCTGGAAAAAATCCGTAAAAAAGCCTCCAACCGCCCGGACAAAGTATTTAAACCCCAAAACCTGCAGCGCGACTGGGTAAAAATGATTTTATATGCCCGCAACAAAGGTTTTTCCCAGTTTAATTTAAGTGAACCTCAAATAGATATTAATGAAGACAAAACAGCCGTTAGCCTGACTTATCAGGCTACGAACAGCGAACAGGTGGATTTTGGTTCCGTTTCTTTTGAAGGGAATAATGTGTTTACCGCACAAGAACTGGACAAACACGTTTATATCCGTGAGGGTAAACTCTATAACCAAAAAGATTTCGACGATACGATTATGGCCATCCAGCAGCAATACGCTAACAAAGGTTACCTGCAGGTGCGTGTAGACCCCAAAACCACCATTGAAAACGGCCGCCTAAACATTAATTATGACATTTCAGAGGGGCATATTTTCTATGTGGACCATGTAGACGTCACCGGTTATGAAAACACCAAAAAATACGTTTTTACGCGCGAACTTTCCATTAAACCCGGGGATTTGTACGATTCGCAAAAAATACAGCGCAGCCAGACCAAAATTTTAAACCTCGGTTTCATTAACGACGTACAAATAGATATTCAGCCCACTCCCGATCCGGAAAAGGTGGATTTGAACTTTAACGTGGTGGAAGGGCGCCCGGGTATGTTTACCGCCGGATTGGCCATGAGCTCGCTGGACGGACTGTACGGCGAAGTATCCATCAACCATATGAACCTGTTTGGCCGTGCGCAGCGTTTGTCCCTGCGTACATTGTTCGGTGAAGAAATTTTGGACTACACCGTCAGCTGGACCACCCCTTGGATTTACGACAAGCCCACTTCTCTGGGCATTGACCTGTTCAATACGCGCCGCTACCGCTCTTTTGCAGACGAAAACCAAGCTTATACCGAAAAACGCATTGGCGGACGCGTGCGCATCGGCCCGCGTTTTAACGACGATATTTATCAGTTAAGTTTCGGCTATTCGTTTGAAAACATTGATATTTACGATATTGACGACCGCTTTACAGAGCCCGCCACACACCCGGGCGCGGACAACTACATCGCCAAAGGCGATACCTATATGTCCACGTTAAGCGCCGATTTTGCCATAGATACGCGCGACAATATTTGGGACCCCACCTCCGGCTGGCGCAACTCGCTGGGGCTGTCCCTGGCCGGCGGACCCATCGGCGGCGATTTGGATTTGTGGTACTTAAACGCCTCCTCCGTGTTTAACCACACGGTATGGAATATCGGCGGCAACTATCCCATTGTATTTGTATTGTCCAATAAAATAGGTGCCGTGCGCTCATACGGACGCACCGACGAAGTTCCCCCGTATGAAAAATTCTTCCTCGGCGGCGCAGATACCGTACGCGGCTATGACCGCGCGGGCGAAGTCGGCCCCGAATACGGCGGCACCACCTACTATGTCATGAATGCGGAACTGCGCTTCCCGCTGGCGCGCGAAGGCCGCCGCACTATGGCACAGTTAGCTTTGTTCTTTGACCTGGGCAACTCGTGGAACCACTTTGACGATGTGGAGTTTTCCCTCGGTTCCGATGAAAACCAGTTTAAAGCCGGCGTGGGCGTAGGCTTGCGCTTTACGACCCCATCCCTGCCCATACGCATAGACTGGGGCTATGGTTTGAACCATAAAAATAACGAGGACCGCTCGCATTTCTACTTCAATGTGTCCAATATGATGTAGGATAGGAGTATGGGTATGCGTAAAACTTTTTTATGGCCCGTTTTACTGCTCAGTTGTGCCCCTCTTGCCGCACAGGAAGCGTCTGTAGATGAACTGACGGCGGAAGAGCTGGCTGTTGTACAGGCCATTAAGGCCCAAAACCGTACCCCGGAGGAAAATGCCCAGTCCGCTGCGCCCGCAGAACCCATGCAAGCTCCCAAATCCGTTTCTGACACAGAGGAGACAAACGGAGAGATTAAACTCTCCGAGCAGGCCAAGCAGCAGGCTTGGGATGAACAGAAACAAACACAGGCCGAAACACCGCAAAGCGAACCGTTAAGTCCGCAAGAAAAAGAACAGTGCATGACGGTGGCCTTTGTGGATATTGACGAAGCTTTTAACCAGCATCCGCGTACACAGGCCGTTAAAAAACAGATAGACGACAAAATCCGCTCCAAAGAGAGAGAGGTAGACAATGCCAAAGAAGTTATTGCCGCGCTGGAAGCAGAAAATAATTTACTGACACGGCAACTGGCGGAATTGAAACCGTTTTACCAACGCATTGTTACGGACCAGGAATTGCTGCCCAAAGTACCCGAAAGCGCCGACGGATTGGATTTGGCAAATACATTGAACCAGCTGACTTTTGCGGGCAGCGAAATTATTACCACCTCCCCGCTTAATTCCCCGGCGCGGCTGGAAGACGTAACGGAGCGTATAGCGGCCAACAAGAAAATTATTGCCGAAAAGAATTTTTTTATTGATAATTATAAGTACCAGACACGCGAAGAAATTTTAAATTTAGAAAAAGAAGAAGTTAAAAATATTTTACAGGATATTTACACGGAAATTAAATCTTTTGCGCAAAAAAGAAACATCGGTGCCGTGGTGCGCAAAGACGAAATACTGTACGGGCAGCAACCCGTCAATGTAACCAAGGATTTTGTGAGCACGCTCAAAAAATCCAAGAAATACCGGAAACAAAAATAACCGGAGGGATCCTATGGAACTGACGCTGAAACAAGCGGCCGAGATTACCGGCGCGGAAATAAACGGAGATGAAAATTTTGTTATTAGGCATATTTGCGATTTAACCGAACCAAAACCGGACGGAGTGTGTTATGTCAGCCATATAGAAAAAGTAAGCATCCCCGCCGGTTTTGTCACGGGGGCTGTATTTTTGCCTAAAACGGCAAAAAGCATGCCCCTGCCATTGAAAACCAATTTTTTATACGTAGACAACCCCGAATGGGCCTTTACGCAGCTGCTGCAATACTGGGACGCGCAAACGCCCAAGCACACCCCGGGCATACACTCCACCGCCGTTATCAGCCCGTCTGCCAAACTGGGCAAAAATGTGTCTGTGGGCGCTTACAGCGTGATTGAGGATGGCGCCGTTATCGGCGACAATACCATCATTTTCCCCCAGGTCTATATCGGCAAGCGCGTGCAAATTGGCCACGACTGCATTTTATACCCGCAAGTAACGGTGCGTGAAGACTGCGTGCTGAAAAACCGCGTCATTTTGCAGTCCGGCGCGCGCATCGGCGGGGACGGGTTCGGTTTTATTTTTCATGAAGGCCGGCACCAAAAAATCCCGCAAATCGGCAACGTCATTATTGAAGACGATGTGGAAATACAAGCCAACTCCTGTGTGGACCGCGCCAAGCTGGCCCACACCGTAGTGGGAGCCAATACGAAGGTGGACAACCTGGTGCAAATTGCGCATAATGTAAAAGTAGGCCAAAGCTGTATTATGTGCTCCCAGGTGGGCATTGCAGGCACCACTACCCTTGGCAACGGCGTGGTGGCTGCGGGACAGGTGGGCATTATCGGGCATCTGCACATCGGCAACGGGGTGCAAATAGCCGCCCAGTCCGGAGTAACCTGCGACATCCCGGACGGCGTGCCTTATTTCGGCACTCCGGCCAAGCCCATGAAAGAAATGCTGCGCATTTTGGCCGTACAGGGCAAACTGCCGGAAATTTACAAAGAACTAAAACTGATTAAAAAGGCCGTGGAAAAATAATATGCGCAAAACCATTTTACAATCCGTCAGCGTCAGCGGCGTGGGCCTGCATACGGGCGCGCCTTCGGTGATGACCTTTAAACCCGCCGAGAACGGCATTCATTTTATCCGCACGGACATAGCGGGCTCTCTGCCCATTAAAGCGGATTTAAACCATGTGGGTTCCACCCTGCGCGGCACCAATTTAAAGAATGACACCGCCGAAGTATGGACGGTGGAGCATGTGCTTTCCGCCCTCAATGCCCTGGGTATTACGGATCTGACCGTGGAAATGGACGGCCCCGAACCGCCGGTGACGGACGGCTCCGCAGGCGTTTATCTGGAACATTTGCAACAGGCCGGCCTGAAAGAGTTACCCGGAGACAGGCCCGTCTTAAATCTTAAACAGCCGGTTACTTATACATCCGGCCCCATTTCATACAGCGCCGAACCGGCCGACAAATTAACCGTTACTTTTATTTACGAACACAAACACCCGCTGGTAGGCCGACAGGAATATACCGTAGAGTTGACCGAGGGCAATTATGAAACTCAAATTGCCCGGGCGCGGACATTCGGCTTTGAAGAAGAACTTGCTTTCCTAAAAGCCCACGGCCTGGCCAAAGGCGGCAGTTTGGAAAATGCCGTCGTAGTGGGTAAAGATAAATTTTTAAACGAGCTGCGCTACGCCGATGAGCTGGTGCGGCATAAAATTTTGGACCTGGTCGGCGATTTCAGCCTTACGGGCAAAAGCCTGGGCAAGCTGAAAATTACCTGCCGCATGGGCGGACATAAACATAATGTGCTGTTTGCGCGGTTGCTGCTGGCCAATTCGGAGGAAAAATGAAAGAGAAGCACCCGTCTCTGGCTCCTTTGCTGGATATGCCCGTGCAAAAAACGCTCAGCCAGGAAGACATCAAACATAATATCCCACACAGAGAACCTTTCCTGCTGGTGGATGAAGTGCGCGTCGTTGAAGACGGCAAAACCTGTGTGGGCATTAAACACGTAAAAGGGGACGAATATTTTTTCAAAGGCCATTTCCCGCAGAAACCTATTATGCCGGGCGTATTGATACTGGAAAGCATGTCCCAGACGTTTGGCGGCGCGATTATGGACCGCGTCAATAAAAATGGTAAAGGGCTGCCGCTTTTCCTGGGGGTGGAAAACGCCAAATTCCGGGGAATGGTTGTACCGGGAGACACTTTGCAAATGCCCGTGCAAATTCTGCGCCTTGGCAAGCTCTCGCGCATTTACGCGGAAGCGTACGTCAACGGCAAACTCTGCACGGAGGCTTACCTGACGTTTATATTAGGAGAAAACCTAAATGTCTGACACTCGCATCCACCCCACCGCTATCATAGATCCGAGCGCGAAAATTGATCCGACCACCGTTATTGGGCCCTACACCATTATCGGACCCAACGTGACGATGGGCAAAAACAACCGCATCGGACCTTTCTGCATGATAGAAAACACGGTCATGGGCGACGACAATGAAGTTATCTCGCACGCATCCATCGGCGTTAAGCCGCAGGATTTGTCTTACAACGGCGTGCCAAGCATGGTGATCATGGGCAGTCGCAATAAAATCCGCGAATGCGTTACCATTCACCGCTCTACCAGTCTGGACAATCCGACCCGCCTGGGCGACGACTGTCTGCTGATGGCCAATTCCCACGTGGCGCATGACTGCCAGCTGGGCAATCATATTATTCTGGCCAACAGCACCGGCATTGCCGGCCATGTACATTTGGCCGACCGTGTCATTACTTCCGGTATGGTCGGCGTACACCAGTTTGTCCGCGTGGGCAAGCTGGCCATGCTTTCCGGCGGGGCTATGGTTCCGCTGGATGTCCCCCCCTTCTGCACCGCCCAGGGCGAACGTGCCCGCCTGGTGGGCCTGAATGTGGTGGGCATGCGCCGCGCCGGCATGAAACGCGACGAAATTATGGCCGTCAAACGCGCATTCAAGGTTCTGTTCCGCTCCAAAATGCTACTTAAAGACGCCATTGCACAGCTGGAAGCAGACCAGCCCATTCCCGCTGTAACGGAAATGTTGGAATTTTGCAAACACACCAAACGCGGCATCACGGCGGCCAAATTAAAAATACAACACGGCGATGACGAATAAAAAACTGGGCATTATTGCCGGTGAAGGCAAAATGCCCGTTTACATTGCCCGGCAGGCCGCCCAAAAAGGCGTGGTCGTAGCCGTGGCAGGGCTGAGAGGGAATGCGCGGGAAGAAGATTTCCGCGGCATTTGCTCCGCATATAAAAATTTCCGCCTGGGCCAGATGGGCGCAGGGCTGAAATTTTTTAAAGAAAACGGCGTCACCCGCGTGCTGATGGCCGGACGCGTGCAGCACACGTCCATATTTTCCAACCTCATGCCGGATTTGCGCGGGGCCAGGTTCCTGGCCTCGCTCAAATCCATGCAGACCAAACATATCCTTTCCCGTGTTATTGAAGAATTTAAAAAAGAGGGGTTGGAATTTGTCAGTTCCGCGCTGTATTTGGAACACTTCATGCCCCCCGCCGGCGTGCTGACCCGCCGGCAACCAACTGAAGAAGAACAGAAAACCGTACAATATGGCTTCAAGACTGCCAAAGCCGTGGCCGCATTGGACATCGGCTTGACCTGTGTGGTCAGCCAAAATGCCGTCATCGCCGTGGAAGGCATGGAAGGCACCGACGCGTGCATACGCCGCGCCGGAGAACTGTATAAAAAATCTGCTGAGAAAAAAAACTGTGTGGCCGTAGTCAAAGTGGCGCGCCCGAACCAGGACGACCGCTTTGATTTGCCCGTCATCGGCAAAGGAACCATGCAGGCTATGGCGGACGCAGGCTTTAAATTGCTGGCCTTTGAAGCGGAAAAAACACTGGTGCTGGATTTGGAAGAAGTGGTGGAAACGGCCGATAAAAACGGCATTTGCCTAACGGCTATTTAATTTTTAAGAGCCCCAGCTGCTGCACACTCTGTTTCCGCGTTTGCTGACGCCGGAATGGCAGACTATTTTACCGGCATTGGCCGTATCGGCGGCATGATCATAATACATCAAAAATCCCCATGCCTCCGTATTTCCTCGGATGCAACTGTCCCAGCTGTTTGTCTTACCCGGGCAATAATATACATATAATACCCCTTTTGCCACATAGGAAGCGGAAGTATTATTAAAAAAATAATCCGTATCGCACACAAACTCATTGTTCATACCGTTTCCTATGGAAGTACAGGAGGACGGCAAGCTGATATCCAACTTATCAAAACCCGCTGAATAAGATCCGTTGGCCATATAGTATCTTTCCTGCGCGTCTTTAACAGCTTTCGCCAAAGGCAAATAGCCAGTTAACCGGGCCTTGTCCACGGCGGTTTGATATTGCGGCACAGCAATGGCCGCCAGGATGCCGATAATCAACACTACTACCAAAAGTTCAATAAGTGTAAAGCCGGCACGTTTGCAAGAAAAAGGATGAGATTCTGAGTTACAACTTCTCAGAATGACGCAATGAATAAAGCCGTCTAAAATGCCCGCAGAAAGGTTTTTAGCGGCCGGATACATTTTTTGATAAATTTTGCCCATACGCAAAATTTATCAAAAAAAAAAAACAATGCAAGCCCTTTTAAAAACATCCGCCCACCAAATTAAAAACTCCTGTTAACATACAACCCATATCCCCAGGCCCACACAAGCAAAAAAATCCACGGGCACAGCGCCCATGGATAAACGGAGCAAATTATTTGAAAAAGCGTTTTATGATTTTTTAAAATTTCGGGCCATTTCAAAAGCTTCTTCCGGGCTGAACAAATACGCGGCGGAAGTAAGCACTTTGCTGATCAGCATTTCCTGGCTGGATACGCTGCGTATGACCGCATCTGAAATAGTACCTTTATCAAATTCTTTTTCCACCGCGTCCAGCACCGCGTCCGCATTTTGCGGGGCCAATATCATCTCCACCCCGCAGCCAATCATTTTCAGCGCGGCAGCCGCCTCATGCTTAATGCGGCTTTTATACAAAGGGGCCCCAACCACACAACCCTTATAATTCAGGCGTTTCTTTAAAAGTTCCTTAATAATTTTGTCGGACATCATAGCCCGGCTGGCGGGATCTATATTGGCAAATACCATATCCGAAGGCATAATGGCGTCGCAGCGGCGGAACATGTGTTTATAAGGCACAAATTCCGCATCTTCCATTTGCGCCAGCGTCTTTAGAATGCCGCTGACACCCGGGAAATATTTTATACAGTTGAGCGCGCCGCCGTTGGCCACGCCGGCCACATAGTCCCCCGCCAAATGCGCCACAGACATGGGAACCTCGCAGAATGCCGGACTTTGGTAGCCGATGTCTACCACCGGCGCCAGCAGCCAGTCTATGCCCACGCTGCGGGCCATGCGCGCACTGACAAGCCCTTTGCGGTAGGCGCCTTCGGTATCATTTTTGCCCCCCAGGCAGGCATTGGAAGGAAGAGGCGGCGCGTCCGTCACTACCTCGGACAAATCTTCCTCTATGTCGGCACAAATCAGCATATGGTCATAGAGGGAAGCCTCCCGCACGGTATCTGAAAAATGCTTGATTTGTTGGGCCGTGCCTCCGTATACGCAAAACCCGCCCACACCTCGCGCGGCCTGGGCTTTCGCTTCAGTCAGTTCACTTTCGCCAAACCAAAAACCGGGGAAAACAATACGGGCAGGTTTCATAAAGTCTCCTGTGCCTCCGTTTGTCGCTTTACATCAATACGGACGGCACCAATGCTTCTTCGGTGGCCGAAGGAGCCACGGGCTCATAAGAGCCGTACGGGTCCTGCTCAATGGCCAAATCCAATATATCCGGCTTAATCTCGGGCCGCAGCGGAGTCAGCAGCCACTGAATCAGCTCCGGCGCAATCCAGCGGTCCAGCAAATCATGCCCGCTTTGGTCATAGGCCGTGGCAAACACCACTTTGCCTTCGCCTGAGCTTAAAAATGCCACATTGCGCAGCAGGCTGGCTTCCAAAAAAGTTTTCTTGTCATCCGCCGCAGCGGCAATAAAAACATTTCCTTTATATACCCGCAAAGCCGGGATAGACAGCACATCGCGAAAATTGGTTACCGGCGTAATCAAGGCCACCCCTCCGACGGACGGCCACAGGCTGGCCGCTTTGGCCGCCACATTAGCCCCCATCCCCGCACCAATAAACACCATGGCTTCTTCCGGGATGTTCCGCTCCTTAAAGAAGGCCATGGCGGCATCCACGTCGCGCGTCATTTTATTGTAGTCATTATCCACGCCTTCTTTGGCAAAATCCTCATACGAACCGATATTAACGCTTTCCCCGTGACCGCGCAAATCCAAAGCCAAATAACCAATACCGTTGGCCTGCAATTTGCCGGAAAATGTAGTAAACTCATTTTTGTTCTTACCGACGTCATGCAACAAAAGCACCGTCGGTTTTTCCGCTTCGGCGGGCTGGTAAACGGCAGATATTTCCCATCCGTCCTGCGTGCGCAACACGGCGGCAGTGCCTTTTACCTGCGCCTGCAGGGCAGGCAGGCAAAACAAAACGGCAAAAGTAAAGAAAGCGTATTTTTTCATGGCAACACTTCTTCGGGCTTAAACCACAGGGCAATTTCCCGCTCCGCTTCCTGCGGCGTGCCGGAGGCGTGCACGGCGTTCTGCATGACTCCGTCTTTAATACAGCCAAATTGGCCGCGCAGCGTCCATGGTTCGGCTTTTTCGGGGTTGGTGGCGCCTAATGCGACGCGCACGCGCGAAACGGCGTTTTCCCCGCGCAGCACAAAAGCATAAATGCGGTGATCGGGCAAATGGTTATAGTCGCCCATCATAAATTTCACTACGCTATCTACAAACGGCGTACCTTTTAAGTTGGCGTAATGTTCGCGCAGCAATTCCTCGCTGGCGCGTACCACTTTGGCCGCGGCTATCTCCAAGCCCAGGGCTTCAAAGCGGGAAAGGATAATGCCCGTCAGCCTTTTCTCTATGGCATCGGGCTTAATTAAAATCAGTGTCTGTTCCATACGCATATTATACCTTATAAATCCCGCGCGCGTACGCGCGGCGCCGCGCCAGCTGCGGACCATATGATATAATAAGATAAATACAGAGAGGTATCCCCCTATGGCAGATGAAAACACCCTGAAATTCGGCGTTATCGGCGCCGGGAAAATAGGTACTTTCCACACACGCACTTTATCCAAAATGAAAGGCGTCACGCTGGTCGGCGTTTGCGACCCCGACCTGATGCGCGCCCAAAAGCTGGCCTGGCAGTATAATGCCACGCCGTATTCCAAAATGGAAGAACTGGTCGGCCAGGTAGACGCGGTTATCGTGGCCGCACCGACACATCTGCACCATCAGATCGGTATGTACTGTCTGGAACACGGCGTACATACGCTGGTGGAAAAGCCCATCGCCACCACGCTGGACCAGGCGCGCGACCTCATCCGCACCGCCAAACTGCACGGCCTGGTATTGCAGGTGGGCCATGTGGAACGTTTTAATCCGGCCGTAGTGGAAGCCGTCAAATACATTGAAAACCCGAAATTTATTACCATGAACCGCCTGGGGCCTTATGACGCGCGCATGTCCAACATCGGGGTGGTGCTGGACCTGATGATACACGATTTGGACCTGCTGCTGACGCTGGTGCCCAGCGAGGTGGAAAGCATTGACGCCACGGGACTGAGCGTATTTTCCCACCATGAAGATATCGCCAATGTGCGCATACGCTTTGCCAACGGGGCGTTGGCAGACCTGACCGCCAGCCGCGCCAGTTTTGAACGCGCGCGTTTTATGCACCTGTTCCAGCAGGATGCGTATATCTCGGTAGATTTTATGAATGCGCGGGTAAAAATTTACAAGAAAGAAAAACCCGTCATAGAATCCATGCAGGATTTGACCGTTATTTATCCCCCCGTACAGAAACAGCTGCCCATTACCTCTGAAATTTTGCATTTTATAGATTGCATTAAGACCAACAAAACCCCCGCCCCCAGCGGCGAGAAGGGAAGCAAAGCGCTGGAGCTGGCCCTGAAAATCACGGACCAAATCAACCGCTATGACATTCCCAAAACCGGCCACCTGCACACACCCAAGCCTTTCCAGGTGGTGCATGACGTGGCCAAAGCTGCGCAAATTATGCTGGACGAAACCATCGGCCATCTAAAACGGGAAGATTAATATGCCGACCATTACCCCCCTGTCCAAAAACATTTTGATTGTCGCCGGCGACGTATCAGGCGATCTGCATGCCTCCGGCCTGATCCGCGAATTAAAAAAAGCCGACCCGGACGTGCGCATTACCGCCGTGGGCGGCAAGCTCATGCAAAAAGAGGCCGACGTATTTTTGTATGATTTGGCTTCCCAGGGCGCCAGCGGGTTTATTGAGCCGCTGAAAAAAATGCCGCTGTGGCTGGAGCTGATGAAAAAGATCCGCGCGTATATGGAAACGCAAAATCCGTCCGCTTTGATTGTGGTGGATTTTTACGGATTTAACCATCAGGTGCTGGGCATGGCGGCGCACCGCGGCATACCGGCTTATTATTACGTCACCCCGCAGGTATGGGCCAGCCGCCAGTACCGCGCCAAACAGCTGGCGCGCCTGACCAAAAAAATGTTCGTCATCTATCCTTTTGAAGCGGACTTCCACAAAAAATTCGGCGGCAATGCCGTATTTTTGGGCAACCCGCTTTTGGACATTATGCCCGACCCGCGCCCGCATACGGATGAGCTCACC
Organism: uncultured bacterium; assembly: GCA_949296525.1. Classification (GTDB taxonomy): domain Bacteria; phylum Elusimicrobiota; class Elusimicrobia; order Elusimicrobiales; family Elusimicrobiaceae; genus Avelusimicrobium. The sequence goes on from CASFOP010000003.1 coordinate 124,304, forward strand.
GCAGGCAAAGACAAAGCCTGGAAACTGGGCCTTTTACCTGGCAGCCGCATGGGGGAAATCAGCCGCCTGACGCCGGTATTTTACCAGGCTTTTAAACAGGTGCTCAAAGAGTTCCCCAATACGCAGGCTTATTTGTTCCTGCTGCCGGACCGCGATGAAAAAATCATTTTAAACCTCATCGGCGAGGAACCTCACCCGAACTTTCATATCGTCAAAGACAAAAATTATGAAATGAGAAGCCAAATGGACTTCCTGCTGGCCTGCTCCGGCACTGCCACGCTGGAAAACGCGCTGTTGGGCGTGCCCATGGTGGTAGCCTACAAATTGTTCTGGCCGACATACCGCATTGCCAAGGCTGTCATTAAAGTGCCTTACATTTCCTTGGTTAACCTGCTGGCCGGCAAACAGGTGGTTAAAGAGCTGATACAAGGCGACGCCACCGCCCGCGCCCTGGCGGCGGAAACCATGGCCATGTTCCAAAACCCGGCCAGGCTGGCCGCCCAGCGCGCCGAACTGTTGAAACTGCGCGCCTCTTTGGGCGAAAAAGGCGTGGCGGCCCGCGCGGCCAAAGAAATATTGGCCGACATTGTTAAAAAATAATTTATGCAGCTGAGCGAATTGGTAGCGCAATTTAAAGAATACAACCCCAACGCCGACACTACGATGTTGGAGAAAGCTTACCGTTTTGCCCAAAACGCCCACAAAGACCAAAAACGCGAAACCGGAGAGCCGTATTTCAACCACTGCTGCGCGGTGGCGCAAATCCTGCTGGATTTTAAAATGGACGAAGAAACCATTTGCGCCGGCCTGCTGCACGACACGGTGGAAGACACGGGCGTCACCGCCGAAGAACTGAAAAAAGAATTTAACAAAGAAGTGGCCCATATGGTGCAGGGGGTAACAAAAATCAGCGATTTAAAGTTTTCCTCCACCGATGAGGAAACTGTGGAAAACTGGCGTAAAATGCTGGTGGCCGTAGCTGAAGACGTACGCGTCATCCTGATTAAGCTGGCCGACCGCACGCACAATATGCGCACCATGGACGTTATGCCGCCGGAAAAGCAAAAATTTAAGTCCTACGAAACCATTACCCTCTATGCCCCGCTGGCCCAGCGCCTGGGGATGTTTACCATTAAAACCGAACTGGAAGATTTGGCTTTTAAATACTTATATCCCGAAGAATATAAGGACCTTGTGCAGCAGGTGGAAAAACGCACCGCCGACAGGGAAGCGGCTTTAAACGCATTTAAAAAAGAATTGGAACCCGCTTTGCAACAGGAAAATTTGGAATACCGGCTGCTATCACGCGCCAAAAACTATTATTCCATTTACCGCAAAATGCAGAAACAGCATTTGACGTTTAATGAAATACAGGATTCGCTGGGGGTGCGCATTATTACCAAAACGGTGGCGGACTGTTACAAAGCGCTGGGCATTGTACATTCACGTTTTAAACCGTTGGCAGGTACGTTTACCGATTATATTGCCACCCCCAAAGCCAACATGTACCAGAGCATACACACCACTGTGCTGGTGCCTACCGGCGATATTGTGGAAATACAAATCCGCACTGAAGAGATGCACCGCACCTGCGAATACGGCATCGCCGCGCACTGGAGATACAAACTCGGCGCTGGCAAAAAAGACAAAAACTTTGACGAAAAAATAAACTGGATACGCCAGTGGATTGAATGGCAGCGTGATTTAACGGCCCCGCGCGAATTTTTGGAAGGATTTCAAACCGACATCAATTTGCAACAGGTATTCGTATTTACACCGAGGGCGGACGTCAAACCGCTGCCGGACGGGGCCACTCCCATAGATTTCGCCTACGCCATTCACACAGACATCGGGGATCATTATATGGGAGCCAAAGTAAACAACCGCATGGTCAGCATGGATTATGTGTTTAAAACCGGTGACGTATGTGAAGTCATTACCAAGAAAAACGCCGCCCCCAAACGCGACTGGCTGGAATTTGCCAAAACCGCCAACGCCCGCAGCCGTATTAAACGCTACCTGCGCGCCAAAGGAGAAGATATTTAATGATTTCCTGCCCCCGCTGCCGTCTTACAGTAGAGGAAACCGACGCTTATTGCCGCCACTGCGGCAGGGCTTTGCGCCCGCGCATGGGCTTTTGGTATGACCACGGCGGCGTACTGTTACTTACCTTAATAGTAGGGCCTTTCTCATTAATTACAGTCTGGCTTTCACATAAATTAAGCCCGGCGGCCAAATGGATGTGGACTCTCTGCATCGGGTTGTTTTCCGCTTATTTTGTGTATGCCATGTACCGCTCCATACTCATGATACAAGAAGCGTTCTCCTACGCACTTCCGGCCGGCTTGTAAAATTTATCCGTCCTTCTTTACCCGATTTTTTGTAGAATAAGGAGTACCCTTTGTTTTGTGATGACACAGTGAGGATAAAAGATGACTGACGAAGAAGTCAAACATAATGTAACCAAAAAAGGCCAACCGAAAGCGTTGTATATGCTTTTTATGGTTGAAATGTGGGAACGTTTTAACTATTATGGCATGCGGGCGCTGCTTTCGCTGTTTATGATCAGCACCGTCATCGGTTTCAGCAAGGCCACCTCCAGCAAAATATACGGTATGTTTACCGCGCTGGTATATTTAACCCCCGTCTTGGGCGGTTACCTGGCCGACAGATACATCGGCAAACGCCACTCCATTACCATCGGCGCCATTTTGATGGCGCTGGGGCAGTTTGTGCTGGCCTCGTATGAAATTATCCCGCCGCAGCTGGCGCTGGGCACCGGTCTGGTGCTGATTATTATCGGCAACGGTTTCTTTAAGCCCAATATTTCCAGCATCGTCGGCGAATTATACGAACCCAACGACCCCCGCAGAGACGGCGGTTTTACCATTTTCTACATGGGTATTAACCTGGGTGCTTTCTTTGCGCCTTTCATCTGCGGATTTTTGGGCGAGCCGCACGACCCCATGAACGCGCTGGAAGCCTATAAATGGAAATACGGCTTTATGGCAGCGGGCACCGGTATGATTATCGGTCTAATCTGGTATTTGGTTTCCCAAAATAAATACTTGGGACACATCGGACTCAAACCCGTTACCAAAAGCGGTGATATAGACGACGCTACCGAAAAAGCACGCGCCGAAGCGGCTAACAAACCGCTTACTTCCGAAGAATGGGACAAAATCAAAGCAATTTTTACCTTTGTATTTTTCGCCGTATTCTTCTTTGCGTTCTTTGAGCAGGCTGGTACGTCCCTGAACTTCTTTGCCAAAGAAGCTACCAACCTGCACCCGGTCTTGCCGTTTATCGGTGAGATTACGCTTAAAGCGTCTTATTTCCAGGCGGTCAACCCCATTTTTGTGGTTCTGTTTGCGCCGCTTTTCGCCAAACTGTGGCTGCGTATGGGTGATAAAAACCCGTCCATCCCCACCAAATTCGGCTGGGGCTTGTTCCTGCAGGGCATCGGTTTTACGGCCGTCGTTATCGGCGCCAGCCTGTACGCGGCCAACGGCCCCGTCAGCGCCATTTGGCTGGTATTGACCTATATGTTCTGCACGATGGGCGAGCTGTGCCTGTCCCCGGTGGGCCTGTCCATGGTATCCAAACTGGCGCCGGCCAAATTTATGTCCCTGTTTATGGGCGTATGGCTGATGGCCAGCTTTGGTGGCAACCTGCTGGCGGGCTGGCTGGCCAGCTACTACGAATCCTGGAGCCTGACCACGCTGTTCTCCGTACCGGCGGGTTTGTCCATGCTGTTTGGCGTGATTATGTGGATCATGACCGGCAAGATCAAACGCTGGATGCACGGCGTGCAGTAAGCCTTATCTGCTTTAAAACCCCGCCTTCTGGCGGGGTTTTTTAATATATCCTGCCTAAAAAAACCGCGCCCCATGTGTTTTATTTTCGTACGGCGTTTGAACAAATAAATTTCCCTCTTTAAAAAGGCGGTTTTTTATGATACTATCTATTATAGGTCGTCCTATCGCCGGACGATGGATTTTTATTTTTTTACAGAGGAAACAGAAATGACCAAGAGAACTCCTATTATCGCCGGAAACTGGAAAATGCACAACACGCTGGCCGAATCGGCCACACTCGTGGAAGCGCTGAAAAAAGCAGACAATAAAAACAACGCCGAAATTATCGTCGCCCCCTCTTACACCTCTTTAGCCGAAGTGGCCCGCCTGGCCAAAGGCAGCGCCATTAAAGTGGCCGCCCAGGACGTACACTGGGAAGACAAAGGCGCTTTTACCAGCGCGGTATCCCCCGTGCAGGCCAAAGACGCCGGCGCCACGCACACCATTCTGGGCCACAGCGAACGCCGCAGCGTATTTGGTGATACGGATGAAATTTTAAATAAAAAAGTCGCCGCCGCCCTGCGCCACGGCCTGACCATTATTTTCTGCGTGGGCGAAACGCTGCAGCAGCGCGAAGCCAATGAAACCATTTCCGTTATTGAAGGCCAGCTGGAAAACGGCCTAAAAGGTTTTACCGCCGAACAGTTGAAAGGGCTAATTATTGCCTATGAACCGGTATGGGCCATCGGCACCGGAAAAACCGCCACGCCGGACCAGGCACAGGAAGTACACGCCGCCATCCGCAAATTCTTAGCCGGCAAATACAGCCAGGAATTTGCCGACGCCACCCGCATCCTGTACGGAGGCAGCGTCAAAGACACCAATGTGGATGAAATCATGGCCCAGCCGGATGTGGACGGCGCTTTGGTGGGCGGACAGGCTTTAATTGCCGAAAAATTCGCCCGCATCATCAACTTTAATTAAGGAAAAATTATGAATTTGGCTAAATACATTGATCATACACTGCTTAAGCCCCAGGCAGATGAAAACGCCCTGAAAACCCTGTGTGACGAAGCGCGCAAATACGGCTTTTTCAGCGTGTGCGTGAATCCGTACTGGGTGCCTTTCTGCAAAAAGCAGCTTCAGGGCAGCGGTGTCAAAGTCTGCACCGTTATCGGCTTTCCTTTAGGGGCCAACACCACGCAGACCAAAGTATTTGAAGCCAAAGATGCTTTGCAAAACGGCGCCGACGAACTGGACATGGTTATCAACATCGGCGCCCTGAAAAGCGGCGACTGGGACACGGTGCTTACAGACATACAGGCCGTGCGCCAAGCCGGCGAAAATTTTACGCTGAAAGTCATTATTGAAACTTCCGTCCTGACCGAAGAAGAAAAAATTAAAGCCTGTGAACTGGCCGCCAAGGCCGGAGCAGATTTTGTCAAAACTTCCACCGGTTTTACCGGAGGCGGTGCCACCGCGGAAGACGTACACCTGATGCGCACCCATGTGCCTGCATCAGTGCAGGTAAAAGCTTCCGGCGGCATACGTACGCGGGAAGATTTTGACGCTATGCTCGCCGCCGGGGCCACGCGCATCGGCGCCAGTGCGGGAGTAAAAATCATAGAGGAAAAATGATCACCCAGTGGGACATCATCTCCAGCATCCGTCCTTCAGACAATGCCATTTTATACGCCCTGCTTATTGACGGGACGGAGCATGACGCACGTTTAATTGCCAAAAAATTAAAAGGTTACGCGGCGCCAGCAGAAGCGGCAGAGGCCCCTTTTGTGTATCAGTTCCGGTTGCCGGACGATATGGATGAGGGGACATTGGAAAAAATCCGCGTAGCCGTACGCGAGGCTATTGAACAGGCTAAAAAAGTAAATGAATTGGTGCCGGGCGGTTCTTTGGGAAATCCTCTTTTTACTCCGCAAACCAATCAAGATGACAAAGACTTTCCCACTTTTGTTACCTTAGACCCGTCCGAAAGTTTTTTCCGTTCGGCCGCGGATGCCGCAAATCCAAACACAGCCCCTTTGCCGCCGGTGGATCATTTCGAGCGCAAACAAATTGACTTAAACGAACCGGAAGAGGAAATCCCTCAAATCGCCAAAACTTTAGAAGAAATAGACCGAACCGGTTACCGTTCCGATCCGGACAAGGGCACGGCTGATCTTTCCGTGCAGGATATATTGCGCCGGGAAGAATTGCCGGCAGAAAACAAAACAAAGGGCAGTGCCTCCCAAAATGCGGAGGAAGTTAACTCCCGGCCAGAACAGGATTTTATCCCTACCTCCATTGAGTCGGAGGAAAATTGGCCGGACGATCCCCCCATGTCCGAAAAAATGCCGCAGGCAGCTCCTGCGGCCCCGGACGCAAAGGAAGATATCTCGCTTCATATAGAGGCACAAACTATCAGCACAGAAGATATTGCCCAGGGGGACGCCTCCGCAGGACAGGTTCCGTCCTCGCACGGGAATACCCCGCCTGTTGAAGAAGCCCCTTTTTCCGACAGAGATATGCTGATCAAAGATGCTGACGGTGCTTTAATCGGAGAATCGCTGGATGATATTTTTTTGGCGGAAACAAAATACGATGTGTTTATGGATGTCAAAAATGCCTCTCCTGCCAAAGCCCCCCCCCAGGGTCCATTAGGCTCCCAAAAGGGCAACGGCCCTATGGAACAGAAAATAGGGGAAGCCGCTTCCCCGGCAGGCGCCGTACCTCCGCCTTCTTTTCCAAACACTCCGTCTGCCGAACGACCCGAACAGGAAGAGAATGAATTTAACATCTTTGATCAAAAAATTAAAGACCAGACCAGTTTCATTGATGTAGATGAAGTTCAGGATATTACGGAAAGAATTACACAAAAAGACTTGGAATTTTTAAAACACACTCAGATACCGCCGAAACAACAGCCGCCAAAACAGGAAGAAGCATCTGTCCACACAGCGACGGCGTCTTCCCGTCCGCACACCTCCAGGCCTTCCGCTTTCCGTTTTGACGTACCGGAAGAGGGCCAGGAAGAAGTGATGGATCCGTTTGAACAATTATTGGCCACCGCACAGCCGGATATCCAACATAAAGACACACGTGCCGGGGCAACCATACCGCCGGCCGCACCATCCGGCCCGGACGGACAAGAACCGGATTTGCCGGCGCCTGCCGCGCCGGAAACGCCCGCCGCACCCGGCGGGGCCGCCCAAACGCCGCTGCCGGACGGGAACATGCCTCCGGCACAGGCTGTATCCAACAGGGAGAATGATATGTCAGAAAACCAAGGGGAGAAAAAACCGACCTTACATATTAAACGCAAGATTATGCCGCAGCCCCCGCAAGCCCCCGGACGGACGCCTCCGCCCATACCGGCGGCTCCGGCAGCGCCCAATAAGCCCGTTACTTCATCCCCGTCTATTCCCGCCGGGACACCGCCTCAGCAACCCAATACGGCCGCTGCGGCACAGCCACAGCCCGCCCCGGAACCGGAAGAGGAAAAACACGGCACTACTATTTTACGCCGCAGGAAACAAGCTGCAACGTTTCTGGAAAAAACACGTACCATTGATCACTCCATTGAGCTGCCTCTTTCTGAGCTTAAAAAGCACAACTGGCCGTTGGAGGTGCCGCTTATTCCAACGTACACGCTGGAAAACATGACCATATCCGTCAACCGTTTTGCTCACGCAACGGCTATTTCCGTCATAGACAATCCGGGCAAACTTTATAACCCGCTTGTACTGCACGGGGCCAGCGGCACGGGCAAAACCCATTTTTTACACGCCATCGGCTATGCGCTGTCCAACAAATACGGTCAGGAAAATATTTTCATTACCAACGGCGTGCGCCTTTCGCGCGGGATACAGCGTTATGTCATGGAAGGCAATATAGAGAAATTTGAAAATTTTACCAACTCCATTAAAGCCCTGCTGATTGACGACATCCATCTTTTTGCCATTAATGAGCAAAACCGTGCGCATTTGTCCAAATTGCTCAATGATTTCCTCAAACAGCAAAAGCAGATTATCATTACCTCCAAATACCCGCCGGAAAGCTTGGCTAAATTGGAGGAACTGCTGAACTTCCGCCTGGATTCGGGCTGGATTTCGGAACTTAAATCCGCTTCCGGCAACGCGCGCACGCGCATTATCCAGAAAATGTTAACCAGTAATAACATTGATATTACCAACGAAGACATCGCCCGGTTCTTCGGGCAGCCGAATATGTCGTTAGGCACGGTATCGCGCTCCATCCGCCGTGTACGCGTTTTGGAAAAACTGATTTTCCCCACGGAAGCTATGTCCCAGCGCTCCACCACGGCCATTTTTGAACAATTGCTGGCCACAACCGGTGAAGACCAAACCAGCTTAATTGCCCAAAAATCTCCGGCAGAGATTACTTCCGCCATCGTGGAAGGCAAAGGGGAATGGGGGCGCATTGGGTTTTTCTACCCGCAGAACCATTCCAACATGATGAACTGGCTGGTGTTTGCCCTGCAGCAGCGCGCCAAAGAGCTGGGCATCCCCGGCGGACCGGAGCTGGCGGTGCGTTCTTCGTATTCCACGGAGAACATCATTTCTTCCGCTTTTAAAATAGCCAATTTATGCGACAACAAAAAACTAAAAGGCGCCGTGATTTTGGGGCCTGAAATCACGGTTTGCGAGCCATCGGTCAGAGAAAACTTTTACGACATCCTGACCCACATGCTGGAGATTATGCTCATCCGCTGCGGCGTCATCAATTATGAGGACGCCAGCTCTCCCAGCACGTATGTGAAAATATTATCGGAGTTGTTGAGATGAAAAAACTGACTGTTCTGATTATTGCTTTGTTTTGCCTGGGCGCTTGCTCCGGCCATATGAAAAGTGCCGTAAAAGACGGGGCTATCGCTCCTTCTTTTAATGATACCCTGGTGGATGATGATTACCTGTGGGTACGCGGTTTCGGGGCAGCCAACCCCAAACACCAGAGCGATTCCCAGCGGCGCATCCTGTCGCGTGAAGCCGCCATTGCACACGCTTATCAGCGCGCCACGGAAGTTATTTACGGGGCCAATTTGGAAAGCAATGTACAAATTGTGGACGCCGTGTCGGAAGGTTCCACCATTCACACCTCCGCCAGCGGTATTTTAAACGATATGGAACTGGTATCCACCGAATATTTGGACGATGGCGGCTGCACGGTCATTATGCGTATTTCGCGCGAAAAACTCGGCTCCGCCGCAGCGAATTTACAGGAGAAAAATAAATGAAAAAACTGCTGTTTATCGCTTTAGTCGGTTTATTTGCTTTCTCGGCCTGCCGCGCCATCCACATCGGCCCAAAAGGGGAAGGGGAATACGTGGTGGCGGAATCCCTCGTCCCGTATGACGAAAACAATATTGCGGCCATGAAAAAAGAAGGCGAACTGGCCGCCCAGCGCGCCGCGGTGGAAAAAGTGGCCGGTATATTTATTTCTTCCTCCACTACGGTAGAACAGGCACAGCTGGTGGAAGACAAAATTACCTCTAAATCCGCCGGTTTTATCCGCCGTGGCTATGTACAAAAAGCCTACCGCAGAGGAGACCAGTGGTACACCCGTGTACGCGTGATGGTGTTGGTCAAAGATATTAGCGACATTATTAAAGAGACTGAAGCAGACGCTTTTGCAAAAAAGACTAATATTTTGGTCACTTCGCGCGAAATGGTGGGCGACAATGTTTCCCTGACGCAGGACTGCAAGCAGGCCATTTACCGCGCCCTGAAAGACCAGCCTTTTGCCTTGGTTAACGGGGACAATTTGAGTCAGAACAACCTGGATAACCCCACGCCGGTCATAGACCAGGCCCGCCGCGACGGCGCGCGCTTTATCATCATGGCCGACGTCAACACCGCCCCCCTGCAGGCGCTGCCGGGCATTACCTCTCCGTTTAAAACGTACCGCGCGCGCGCCAATATTAAAGTGGCCTCCACAAACAATTACCAGGTGGTGGGCGAAGCGGCCGACCAGGTCAGCGGTTTGGACCCGCTGGAAAATATTGCGGCGCAAAAATCCGTTTCCGCGGCCTGCGAAAGTGCAGCCAAACAGCTCATAGACCCCATCAATGCGGCCATCAATTCCGCCAAAAAGTTTAATGTTGTGGTAGAAAACGTCAAAAGCATTGAACGGCTGAAAAAACTGCAGGATATTTTCAAAGAAATGCGCGAAATTGAAGATTTCAACCTCGTCAAATATACCAACTCCGACGCCTATTTTGAAATCGCGGCCAATATTTCCTCCGGTGAAGAGCTGACAGCCAAAATTATCCGCAGCTACAATGTGAACTTTACGGTTATGAGCATTACGCCGCAGGAGATTGTGCTGAACTTTATTTAATATGCTATCCAACATCCGCAGCTGCGCCCTGCGGGGCATAGACGGCTTTGAAGTAACGGTTGAGGTGGACATTTCTTCGGGAATGCCCACCTTGTCCGTCGTAGGCCTGCCGGACGCGGAAGTAAAAGAAAGCAAAGACCGCGTTGTGGCCGCCGTGCGTAACAGCGGGTTTGATTTCCCGTTAAAACGCATTACCGTCAATCTAAGCCCCGCCGAACTGCGCAAAAGCGGCACCCAGTTTGATCTGCCCATTGCCGCAGGCATTTTGGCCGCGGCGGGTGCGCTGTCCGAAACGGCAGTCAAAAAGCTGCAAAACCTGCTACTGCTGGGGGAACTGGCGCTGGACGGCACCCTGCGCCCGTGTGCGGGCGTACTGCCCATGCTGATTTCCGTCAAAGATAAAAATTATACCGCAGTCATCGCGCCGGACAATCTGTTGGAAGGCCGCGCTTCGGGCGTGCCTTTTATTACCCCGCGCACCCTGCGTGATTTGGCGGACTGGCTGGAAGGCAGACAGCCTGACGAGTCCGTACAGATTGCCTATGTCCCTCCGGCAGAGGAAGAAGCTGAAATCCCACTGGATTTTTCGGACGTAAAAGGACAGGCCGTGGCCAAACGCGCGCTGGAAATAGCCGCCGCGGGCGGGCACAATGTGCTTATGATCGGCCTGCCGGGCACGGGCAAAAGTATGCTGGCCAAGCGTTTCCCGTACATTCTGCCGCCTTTGTCCGATGAAGAAGCGCTGGAAATTACCAAAATTTATTCCGTGTGTAATTTAATCGGAAAGACTTCCAAACGCCTGACGCAAAGGCCGTTCCGCGACCCGCACCACACCATTTCTGACGTGGCGCTGATCGGTGGCGGCACCAACCCGCGCCCGGGCGAAGTGTCCCTGGCGCACAACGGGGTGCTGTTTTTAGACGAATTTGCTGAGTTTTCCCGCGCCACGCTGGAAGTTTTGCGCCAGCCGCTGGAAAACGGACGGGTCACCATTTCCCGCGCCAAGGAAACCGTCACTTATCCGGCGCGCTTTACGTTGCTGGCGGCCATGAATCCCTGCCCCTGCGGCCACCTGGGGGACCCGCACAAGGCCTGCACCTGCACGCCGGTACAGATTAACCGCTACCGCTCCAAAATCTCGGGCCCGCTTTTGGACCGCATTGATTTGACCGTCCAGCTCAATCCCGTCACCTACGGGGACTGGAATAAAACGGCCGAGGGCGAAACGTCCGCGCAAATCCGCGCACGCGTCATCGCCGCGCGCCAGCGGCAGCAGGAGCGTTTTAAAGGCACGGCTACCACTGCCAATGCGTTTATGACGCAAAAGCAAATCAAAGAGTTTTGTAAATTGCCCGAAGGGGCGGACGCTATTTTGGAGGCTGCCATGCGCAAATTCGGCCTCAGCGCACGCAGCCTGGACAAAGTGCTTAAAACCGCCCGCACCATTGCGGATTTGGAAGGCAAAAACCACATAGAAAATGCGCATTTAATTGAAGTGCTGCAATACCGCCCGCTGGACCGCAAGGGGGTGCCCGATTTATGAGCATTTCCACGCAGGAGCGGCTGGCGCGCATACGCGTCAATGCGTTTTTATACTTTCGGGCGGACTGGCTGGCGCGGCTGATAGAAATTTTCGGCTCGGCGGAAGAAATTTTAAAACAAAACGCCGACACGCTCGCGCGCGAAGCGCAGATGAACCCTTCCACCGCCGCGCATTTCCTACGCGACGCATTCGCCATAGACCCCGAAGAAGAACTGGAAAAAACCGAAAAATACGGCGGGCGCATTTTGGTTCCGGAGGACGAAGAATATCCCCAGGCATTGCGCGAGCTCAAAGAAGCACCCGTAGCCCTGTATGTATTGGGCGCTTTGCCCAAAGAAAACCAAGCCTGCGTGGGCATGGTCGGCACGCGCAAAATTACGCCTTACGGGCGGCGAGCGGCCAATACGCTGGCCGAAGGGCTGGCCCAGGCCGGAGCGGTCATTGTCAGCGGGCTGGCGCGCGGCATAGACAGCGTGTGCCACAGCGCCGCCGTACGCCTGCAAAAGCCCACCGTGGCCGTCATCGGTACGGGCATCGGCCGCTGTTACCCGCCGGAAAACCGCGACCTGGCACGCGCCCTGCTCAAACACGGCGGGGCTATCGTGTCCGAACTGCCTTTTAATAAACCGCCCAATGCTTTTCATTTTCCGCGCCGCAACCGCATCATCGCGGCCCTGTCCGAAGTGGTCGTCGTGGTGGAGGGCGAAGCCAAATCCGGTGCGCTGATTACGGCCAAGCTGGCCCTGGAACAGGGCAAAGACGTACTGGCTGTACCCGGCCCCATAGACAGTCCCCAAAGCGCCGGCCCCAATAACCTGATACGGGACGGGGCGGGCGTTGTCACCTGCGTAAAAGATATAATAGACTATATACCGAACCCGCAGCTGTTTGATTTGCGGGCCCCTGCCCAGGAAGGCGCGGAGCAAAATGCACAGGAGCAGGACCTGACGGACGTGCAAAAACGCGTGCTGGAGCATATCGGTTCCGGCCAGGCTTCGGCGGACCAGCTGGTGGAGGAACTGGGGCTGTCCGTGCCGGAAGCGGCGGCGGTGCTGTTTGAACTGGAAGTAAAGGGCCTTTTAACCTGCCAGGCCGGTTTGTACAGCAAAAACAAATTTTAATTTTTATTTTAGGTGATTTATGGCTACCAACAACATCAAAGGCAAAAAACTCGTCATTGTGGAATCCCCGACCAAACAGCGCACCATCAGCAAAATTTTGGGCAGCGACTATTTGGTGCGCAGCTCTTTCGGCCACGTGCGGGATTTGCCTTCGCACGATATGGGCGTGGATATTGCCCACGGTTTCAAACCCACATACCAGCCCGTGGAACGGGCCAAAAAGCTGATTAAAGAGCTGGAAGCGGCGGCCAAAAACGCCTCCGAAATTTACCTGGCCACCGACCCTGACCGCGAAGGGGAAGCCATCGCGTGGCATTTGGTGGAGCTGCTCAAACTGCCCAAAGACCGCTACCAGCGCATTTATTTCCATGAAATTACGCCGGCGGCCATTAAAGAATCTTTCGCCCATGCGCGCAAAATTGACGAAAACCTCGTCAATGCCCAGCAGGCGCGGCGTATTTTGGACCGTATTGTGGGGTATAAACTTTCCCCCCTGCTGTGGAAAAAAATCACTTCCGGCCTTTCCGCCGGACGCGTGCAGTCCGTGGCCGTACGTCTGCTGACAGAACGCGCCAAAGAAATCAAAGAATTCCAGGAACAGCCGTACTGGACGCTCAAAGCCCAGTTTGAAAAAGCGGGCGCGCAGCCTCTTTTCTGGGCACGTTTATTAAAATGGGACGGCAAAAACGTGGAACAGACAAAAACCTACCACCTGTTTGCCGAAGATTACAAAGTAAAAAACACCGTTTTTGACAAACCCGAAACGCTGGCCCCCGTCAGCACCCTGCTGCGCCAGGGACCGTGCACGGTGGCTAAAATAGAGAAAAAAGAAGTCAAACAAAAACCCAAGCCGCCGTTTATCACCAGCTCCATGCAGCAGGACGCCTACAACAAACTGGGATTCCCTTCCCAGAAAACCATGATGACGGCCCAGCACCTTTACGAAGGTATTGAAATTGCGGGGCAGACGGTGGGTTTAATTACCTATATGAGAACGGACTCGTTTAACGTGTCCAAACTGCTGCAGGAACAGACGCACAAATTTATCGCAGAAAAATACGGCGCGGCCTACGCGCCGGCCCATGCGCCCGTGTATAAAAGCAAAGTAAAAGGCGCACAGGAAGCGCATGAGTCCATTCACCCCACGGACGTACGCCGTACACCGCAGAGCATCAAGCAATACCTGACGGCAGACCAGTACAAACTGTACGAGCTGATTTGGCTGCGTTTTGTGGCCAGCCAGATGGCCGATGCGGTGTTTAATACCGTTACCGTGGACATTACCGCCGGAACGAACGAAAAATGCGTCATGCGCGCGGGAGGCCGGACGGTAAAATTCCCCGGTTACCTGTCCGTATACAAAGATGAGGACGACAACGAAAATGAAGAAACAGCCCTGCTGCCGGAACTGGCCGAAGGCGACGCACTAACGCTAAAGGAAATTGCCACCAAAGATCACAAAACCACGCCGCCGCCGTATTACAACGAAGCCAGCCTGATCAAAACGCTGGAAAAGCACGGTATCGGCCGTCCGTCCACCTACGCGCCGACGATTAAAACCATTTTGGACCGCAAATATATTGCGCGCCAGCCCAAAAGCAACAAGCTGGTAGCCACGGAGCTGGGCATGACCGTGACAGAAAGTTTAAAAGATTTCTTTAAAGAAATCATGGACCTTTCCTATACGGCCGGCGTGGAAGAAAAACTGGACGAAGTGGCCGAAGGCGGACAAAAATGGGTGGATTTGTTAAACGAGTTCTACGGTCCGTTCCAAAAAGAGCTGGAAGAAGCCGACAAAGGCATGCGCCGCCCCGAGGCCAAACAGACCGACGAAAAATGCCCCGTTTGCGGCAAGCCCATGCTGCTGAAAACCAGCCGCTTCGGGCAATATTTGGTCTGCTCGGACGCGCCGAACTGCAAAGGCAAAATCAACCTGGGCAAAGAAGGCGAAAAAATCATGCCCGAAAAAACCGACGAGATTTGCGACAAATGCGGCTCCCCCATGGTCATACGCACGGGACGCAGGGGCAAGTTCCTGGCCTGTTCGGCTTATCCCAAATGCAAGAACACCTATTCCATTGACGCCGAAGGGCATAAAGTCGCCTCTGCCGGCCCAATTGTGACGAATCGCGTATGCGACAAATGCGGCAAAAAACTGGTGCTGCGCAGCTCCAAACGCGGATATTTTCTGGGCTGCTCCGGCTATCCCAAATGCCGCAACATCGTCACCGTATCCGATGAAGAAGTGACACAAATCAAAGCGGCGGCACAACCGCAGGAAAAGGCCTGAGACATCTGGAGGCGGACGTGAAAGAACTGGCGGAACAATTTCTGATGCATTTGCACAATAAAAATTTCTCCGCGCACACCTTGCAGGGGTATGGAAAAGATTTGGAAGAATTTGCCGATTTCTGCCAGACTCGCAAAGTCCGGCCGGAGCAGGCTTTTACCCCGGCGTTTATCCGTTCTTTTTTAGCCTCTCTGACCGCCAAACATCCGTCCCGCAACACCATGTTGCGCAAAATAGCGGCCCTTCGCAGTTTTACGCACTATTTGCTGGAGCAGGATCGGCTGAAACAAAATCCGTTTAAACTGCTGCCGGCACCCAAGAGGGAAAAACTGCTGCCCAGATTTCTGACGGAGGATGAAGTAGACCGCCTGCTGGAAACAGCGGGGGACAAAGGTCGTTTTGCCTCGCGCAACCGTGCGTTGTTTGAACTGATTTATTCCAGCGGATTGCGCCGCAGCGAAGTAACAGGGCTGAAAATAGGCGATGTGGATTTTTTTAACGGCGTGGTTAAGGTGCTGGGCAAAGGCAATAAAGAGCGTTATGTGCCCGTCACAAGCGAGGCGCTGGCCGCCATTAAGGATTATCTGTCCACACGGCAAAACCCGCAGCATCAGGATGCACTGTTTTTAAATAAAAACGGCACCCCGCTGACGGGAGACGGCCTGGCATATATTTTTAAACACCTGACCATACGGTCCGGCGTGGCGCGCAGAGTCAGCCCGCACAGCCTGCGGCATTCTTTTGCCACGCATTTACTTAACAACGGCTGCGATTTACGCAGCCTGCAGGAAATGCTGGGACATAAAAACTTGTCCGCGACACAGGTATATACGCATGTATCCCTGGACAAACTTAAAGACGTGTACCAACACGCACATCCTAAAAACAAGGAGCCGGAGCAATGATTGGCGTAGGAGTGGATATCGGCGGGACGTTTGTCAAATTATATGTTATGAACGAACGCGGGGAAATCATCCGCAAAGAAAAGATGGAAACCAGTTATGAACACGGGGCGGAAGGCTTTTTAAAACAAATCGCCGCGTTTGTCAACCAAATAAAAACGCAGCACCCGGACCAGAAAGTGGCCGTCGGCGTGGGGGCCCCGGGGGACGTGGACAACCAGCGCGGGGTTTTGCGTTATAATCCAAATTTGAAGTTTAAAGACGTGGACGACTGGCCGCTGGCCGATATCCTGGAAAAACACACCGGCATACGGCCTTATGTGGCCAATGACGCCACGCTGGCCGCCTGGGGCGTATACGAGAGCTTTTTAAAACGCGAAGGCACCAATGTGCTGGTCATCACGCTGGGCACCGGCGTGGGCGGCGGGCTGATTTTAAATAAAGAGCTTTACCAGGGCTCCAACGGCACCGCGGGCGAAATAGGACATACAAAAATCGCCAGCACCAAAACCGGCCCGCAGTGCGGCTGCGGCGCACGCGGCTGCCTGGAAGCATTTGTGGGTACCATCGGCATACGCCGGCGCGTGATGGAAGGTATTTTACAGCACCCGCAATCCATACTGGCGCAAATGGTGCAAAAAGAACAGGATTTTAAAATAGAACTTGTATCCCGCGCGGCCGAACAGGGCTGCCCGCTGGCACTGAAAATTTGGGAAGACACCGGATTCTTCCTGGGAGTAGGCATCGCCAATGTTGTTTTAGTGCTGGATGTGGATACGGTTGTGCTGACCGGCGGAGTATCCGGCGCGGCCAAATATTTCCTGCCCGCTGCAGAAAACGTCCTACACCACCAACAAATACAAACGCCGTTCAAAAAACTCCGCCTTCTGGTTTCGCGCGACCCCAATATCGGAGGAGTAGGCGCGGCCATGTACGCCATTTACCAGGAATTAAAAAAATAAATGAAACGTCTTTTTCCCCTCCTTTTTCTTGTATGTTTGCTCTCCGCACCCGTTTGGAGTGCGGATAATGTTTTGCCCAAACCAGACGGGGAAGAAGGATTTATCTATTTCACTTCCGAGGAAGCTTCGGCCGATCCCGCCGCCAAAAAGGTTAACCTGCAGGGAGACGTCACTATCGTTCAGCACACCAAAGAAGGGTTTGCACGTACGGCTAAAGGGGAAGATATAACACTGGATCAGGCCAACACAACGGTGTCTTCTGTCGGGCCCATGCAGGTGGAAACAGAAAGCGGCACTTTAAACGGAAACAACCTTTCTGTTAATTATGAAACCAAAGATTTTTATGCAGAAAACACTTCCACCGTTTATCCGCCGCTGCGCGTTATTTCCGCCAAAGAACTCTCATCTCTTGACGGTACCCAGCGTTTAAAAGATGCGGTTTTGACTTGCTGTGACCAGGAGCCGCCGCACTACACCGTTACTTTGGGAAGCCTGAAGGTTTCTCCCGAAAAACGCCTTTTCGGCACCAATGCCGTATTTAAGCTGGACGGCATTCCGTTTTTATGGCTGCCGGTGTATTGGCGCTCACTGGAGAGCAAAAAGCCCTGGACTACTTATGTGGACTTCACGCAAAGCAATGACACCGGATTTGGGATATTAACCTCCACGGTATTTAACGAAATCTGGGGTTTCCGGCCCAAGGTAAACTTGGATTTTTATACAGAGTCTGGCGTAGGACTAGGATTGGGACTGACCGCCGTAACCAGTGAAACACTCAAAGGCAGCGCGGAAGTATATTATATTAACGACCAAGCTGACAAAGACGAAGAATATACAGTAGACGGCCATCCCTTCCAGCTCCAAGACACCAAACGTTGGGGCATCCGCGGCGGATACTGGTGGGAAATGTATGACAGTTCCGACCATTTCAACAATCCCAAAGGGGCGCTGTATCAGTTTCAAACGCAGTTCCGCATGGTGTCTGACCCATATTTCAATGACTCATTTTTCCGCGGAGACCCTTATATTTTTACGCAGGATCAGGAAACTAACTTTTCTCTCTCCCGCCAAAGCCGCCGCTCCACCCTGCGTTTAAGCTATGTACAGCAGGACATTTTCGACTGGGAACGCGGAGAATTTATAGCCAAACAGCGCAATCTGCCGCAGCTGGAATATACGCTCCTTCCGTTTAAAGACCCCGTATTAGGTTTAACACACCGTATGGAAGTTAATTTCAACAACACGTCTCTGATGGAAGAGGAATGGAAAAAACAGGGAAATGCCCGCTGGACGACGGAAAAATCCATCCGCCTGGGCCGCAATTTGACCTTTTTGCCCAGCGTGTTTTATGACCAGCATGTAAGCCTCAATGATAACGATTACAATGACAAAACCGCCTGGGTTGGCCGCGTGGGTACGGATTTGAATCTCCAGACGGACACGCCGCTGGGCACCCTGGACTTTGGATATCAATACACCAAACGCTTTTCCACCGGCACCTTACACACGGATGATACCTCTCCGGACCGCGGGGAAGAACGCAATCGCTTATATATTGAGGATTATTTCCGTCCTTCTTTTAATACCTATGTACGCGTAGGCACCGGTTTTAGCCTGGTCAATTATGACGGAGTGGAAAACTCCTGGGACCATCTCAAACACCGCATTGAACCCATCTTGCTGGAAGCGGGATATAATTCGCCTGGCGGGACGGTGAATTTATTTGCACAAAACCTTTACGATTTGATTGAAAAGAATCAGGCTTTTATTTTCCAAAGTAATTTTAACGTCAAAGGACAGAGCTTCGGCTTAGGCATGACCAATTACGATACTTACCAGGATCCGTATTCTCTGTACCAGACCTATTCCAACCGGTACACTTTCACCACTTATTTCGGCCTGCGCCTGCCGGACGCTTCCTGGACATTGGACCTGGGGGCGGACTTCCAGCTGGAAGGAGGAAGCTTCAGCCTGTTCAATAAATCAGCGCGGTTTTCCAAACGCTTCCATGACGCCATAGCCGAAGTGACCGTGCGGGACCGCAACGACAACCTTTCTTTTTCTTTCCGCATTAATATCCTGTGCGGCAATTCCGGCAAAAACAAAGACCTGCGCACCGCCGAAGACCAATATTGGTATCCCTGGCGGGGGCCCAATGATTTGCGCGGCATGTAACCCCCTTTTTTGAGGATCGCCCAGGAGATAAAACTATGACCCCGAACCTGATGTTTAAAAAACAAGGCTGGATAGAAGTAATTTGCGGATGCATGTTTTCTGGCAAAACAGAAGAACTCATCCGCCGCGTGCGTACGGCGCTGATCGCCAAACAAAAAGTGCAGCTGTTTAATTCTAAACTGGACACCCGTTACGGCATAGGCAGTATTATCAGCCACAACCAAAATAAAGTAGATGCCCTGTGCGTGAAAAATTCGTCCGAAATTCTGCCGCTGGTGGAAAAAGACACGGAAGTAATTGCCATAGACGAAGTAAATTTTTTTGACAAAGGCATTGTGGAGGTCTGCGAAAAACTGGCCAACATGGGCAAGCGCGTCATCGTGGCCGGGCTGGATACGGATTACCGGGCAGAGCCCTTTGAAGTAACCGCCGCTTTGTTGGCCAAGGCTGAATTTGTATCCAAAAACCACGCCGTTTGCACCAAATGCGGCAATCCGGCCACCTTTACCCAACGCATGACCAAAGACACCAAACGCATTGTCGTAGGCACTACGGACGCCTATCAGGCCCGATGCCGCCGTTGCTACAAAAAACCCAAGGAGCTTAAAAAATGAACGAAGTAACCAATATCCAACAAAAAACCGTCAGCGTATCTGCCGACCATGCTTCCTATGCGGGGTTTTGGATACGCGCCGCCGCATTTATAGTAGACTGTATCATTATTTCCGTCCCCGTGGCTATTGTCAGCATACCGTTTAGCGGGTACGCCACTTTTAAACTGATGCCGTATTTGGAAGAGTATTCTTATACGCAAACGGTTTCCTCCGAAATGGCCTCCGCTTTGTTTTTATGCTGGGGAATTGCGCTGCTGCTGCAACTGGTAAGCGCGGTAATTTTCTGGTTGTACTTTGCTTTATTTGAAAGCTCCGCCAAACAAGCGACCTGGGGTAAACAAATCTGTGGACTGAGGGTAACGGATGCGTACGGCCAGCGGCTGACCTTTGCGCGCGCCACAGGCCGCACATTTGCCAAAATCCTGTCGTATATGACGCTTTACATCGGCTTTATGATGGCCGGCTGGACCAAACAGAAGCGCGCCCTGCACGATATGATAGCCGGCACGCTGGTGATGAAAATTCGCTAAAATCCGCCGTTTACAGGAGAAAACATGTCCCAAAATATAGATGCATCACAGACACTCATTCCTCCCTATGGGGGCTTTTGGCGGCGTTTTTGGGCGCTGTTGCTGGATTCTTTCATTGCTTCCATTCCGCCGGCGGTTATTTGCATACCGCTGTTGATGCTGCCCATCGCCCAAATCGGCGCCGCTCCGGAAGGGCAGGAGCCTTCCCTACGACCTTTTATCATGCTGCTGGCCGTCTATGTCCTATGGTGCGTGCTGTCCTGCATATGTATGTGGCTGTATTTTGCTTTATTGGAAAGCGGCAAACACCAGGCCACCTGGGGCAAACGCCTGCTGGGGATAAAAGTGGTAGGCTGTCAGGGAGAGCGCATCAGCTTTGCGCGGGCCACCGGCCGCTATTTTTCCAAAATACTTTCTTATATGATTTGCTATATCGGTTTTATCATGATGCCGTTTACCAACCGCAAACGCGCCCTTCATGACATGATTGCAGGAACTTATGTAGTAAAATCTTCTTTTAAACAAGGGGATCCCTTGCCGCCCACCCCCAAACGCATCGGCTGGATGATAACGACTATCATTCTGCTGGCGGCGGGTTATATCGGCCTTATCGCACTGGCGATTGCTGCGGACAGACAACAGGCAAAAACCGCCGCCCGCGCCGCAGCCGCCCAATTATACGCCATACATAATGACAATGAAATCTGGCCGGAGCTGCCCGGCACGGAGGAAATGGATTTTTTCCAAGATGAGGAAGATTCTTTGTATGCCTTTTTCCAGGATAACGACGGCGACGAATATCTGCTTTCCATTCCCGCTGGAGAAAACAGCGTATGTTGTGTAGCAGAATCAGAAAGCGAATGTGCATATATTGGTTTTCCCAGATGCCGATAAGCATTTAGTTTCACTTTCCAAAAAGCCCGGGGTTGCCCCGGGCTTTTTACAAAACAGCATAAATGTAAATCCAGCAATAGATGGGAATTAAAGACAGAATTTTCTGTTCATCTGGCAACAGCGGCTCAGATGAAAGTAAAACCAGATATTTCGAAACAAAAACACCCCAGGCCTCCGACCCGGGGTGTTCTTGGCTATAACTTTTCGTTAAAACGACCAGTGCGGTGTAAACGTATCCCCGGGCAAGTCCGCCACCAAATGCGGGGCACTGCCGTCGGAATCCATGACGTAGAGCTTGCGTTTCCCGCCGTCCCGGTTGCTGGTAAAGGCGATAAAACGGCCGTCGGGGGACCAGGTCGGGTCCTCGTTAGAGCCGGCGTCCGTAGTCAGGCGGCGCAATTGCGTGCCCGTCAAATCCACCAGGAAAATGTCAAACGGATGGTACGGCGACTCCCGCCCCGCAAATACAATCCATTCCCCGGTAGGGGACCATTGTGGGCTGTCAGACCAATTAAACGTGCGCGTCAGCGGGCGGGTCTGGCCCGTAGAAAGTTCCATAACATAAATTTGCGGGTTCCCGGCACGGTTGGAGACAAACGTAATATATTTCCCGTCCGGCGAATATGAAGGGGATCCGTCCACGGATTGGCGGTTTGTGATTTGCCGTTTTTTACCCGTTTCCAGATTATAGATATAAATGCTGGGGTTGCTCCCCTTGGAACTGGTAAACACCAAGGCCCGGCCATCGGGTGATACTCCGCCGATAAGAGACAGCCCTCCGCGGATGATTACCGGTGCGATTTTCCCGGCTTTTAAATCAATCGCAAAAATATCGGGGTTTTTATAACGGTATGTCGTATAATAAATACGGCCATCTTTGCTCCAGCGGGGCAACAGGGAAATGCTTTTGTCATTGGTCAGTTTCTTCAGGTTTTGCCCGTCATAATCCACCACATAAATTTCTTTATGGCCGGTGGAGTTGTTGGCAAATGCAATTTTCGTATCCGCTATGCCGCGGCGGCCCGTGAGCGTCTGGATAATTTGATCCGCCGCAATGTGCGCCAAACGGCGCAAACTGGTTTGGTTTCCTTTAAAAGCTTTTGCAAATACGGGGGCCTGCGTAGCCACATCATAAACGTAAAGTTTAATCGTATAATTAGGTTCTTCATAGGTTACTTCGCCGCCTATTAAATAAGCCGCACGAAGTTTGCCCCAGCCCGACAGGGTATTCTCCAGCTCTTTAGCATTAAATTCCGGACCATCTTCGGACACTTCAAAATATCGCCCGTATAAAATGTCGGCACGCAGCGTGTCATGCACTTCCTGCGCTGAGGAGACAATGTTTTCTTTGGCGACAAAAGCCGGCATGGCAATAACCGGCAGTTTTTTTGCGCCGGCAGATGTTATACCAATGTACACATCGGTCTGCGGCGCAGCCAAAACCCCTGCGCCCAAAAGCCCCGGCAGCAAGACCGCGAGCAGGATTTTATACAATTTTTTCATGGTGCTATTTTAACTTGGTCAATTCTTCTTTGGCCAGACGGGCCTCTGGAGCGGAACCGAAGTCCTGGACAACGGAATTTAAATAACGTCTGGCTTCTTCCGTCTTACCCAGCGGAATAATGCTGCGCGCGTATTTTAACCGCGCGGTAGGAATAATTTTGCTTTCTGGGAATTTCTGCAGTACGGTTGCATAAGCAATGGCGGCCGGACGGGCTTGCCCTAACGCCGCATAGGCGTCTCCCAGATAAATATACGCCTGTTGTATGTTTTCCCCATCGGGATATTTATCAATATAAAGTTTAAAGCCGGTAACGGCCAAATCGTAAGCCTGTTTGGTTAAATGGTTTTTCGCTTCGTTAAACACATCGGAAGGCAACATAACGGAGGATGCCACCGCAGCTCCCTGCCCACCGCCGGTTACCACGGCGTTAATATCATCTAATTTGGAAGAAAGGTTAAAAAGCTGTCCGTCCAGCTGAGACAGATTCTCATTGGAAACGGCCAGATTTTGGTTTAGTTCTTCCATTTTACTGGCCAATTCAGCTTGGTTGGTTTGCATCAGCGCAATGGTTTCGTTAAGCTCTTTTAACTGCAACTTCAGCGTTCCCATATCACGCTCACTGGCCAGGCAGCCGGACAACAAAAGGCCCAAACCGCCTAAACACAAGATGTTTAATTTGTGATTCATAACGGTTCGGGCCCCCTTACTAAAACAATTTATTTAATGTTCAAGATCGTGTCGGCGCGGCGGTTTTTGGCCCAGCAGGATTGCGTATTCTCATAGCAAACCGGCTTTTCTTTGCCGTAAGACACGGTGCTGATGTTGGCGGCCGGGATACCCAGGCGCACATAGTAAGCTTTCACTTCATTTGCTCTTTTTTCACCCAGAGCAATGTTGTAGGCAATGGTACCGCGGGAATCGCAGTTCCCTTCCACCACGACGGTGTAGTCGGCGCCAGCAGCCTGGGCCTTAATAGCTTTGGCATTGGCTTCTACGATTTTGCGGGCTTCATCGGACAAATTATATTTGTCCAAGGCAAAGTGCACCACACCCAAAGAAGCCTGGACGGGTTCCACTTCTTCCACGGTCGTTTCCTGCAACACCATTTCCGTGGTGGTGCCGGTCATCATGTCGGCATTGGCATCGTCTTTGACGTTCTTTTTGCAGGCGGTCAAGCCGGCAGCCAAAGCGAGCACGAGCGTTACTTTCAACAGGTTTTTCATTTTGTAAGTCTCCGTGTTACGTATATTTATTTCTACACATAAATAATAGCAGACTTTTTGCTTTCCGGTCAACCGGTTACGCGGCGGACATTCCTCCCCGCACGCTCCTGCTTTTTATGTGCTTACTACTATTTAAAGACTTTGGCCGGAGGATTGCCATTGGTTTATTATATTAGATTAACCCGCCCATGACAAGATTTCGGCAACTATCCTTCCGTGCTCGCTTAAACAAAGAAGCGCAAAACATAAGTTTTGCACTTCTTTTAAAACCGCTAAAAAACCATACTACTTGCTAAGCAGTTCCACCAGGATTTCATTCATGCGGCGAGGGTTGGCTTTGCCTTTACTCTTCTTCATCACGGCTCCCACCAGCGCACCCACAGCCGCACGGTTGCCTTTTTTGAAATCGGCCACGGCTTTGGGGTTTTCGCTGACGGCTTCCTGGGCCCAGGCCACCAGCTGGCCTTCGTCGCTCACCTGCGACAGGCCCATTTTTTCCACCAGCGTACCGGCTTTCTGTCCGGTTTTGTACATTTGCTCAAATACGGCTTTGGCCTGATTGCGTGAAATCTTGCCGCTTTCCACCAATTTAATCAGTTCCGCCAAATCCGCCGCGGAAACGGGGCTTTGCTCTATTTCCTTTTTATCGGCGTGCAGCAAGCCCATTAAATCGGTGGTAACCCAGTTGGCCGCCGCCTTGGCGGGTACCCCGCAGGCCAGCACGGCCTCAAAATATTCCGCCGTGTGGCGCGTCAGCGTCAGTACGCCCGCGTCATAGGCAGACAATCCCAATGCAATGAACTTGGCCTCTTTGGCCGCCGGAAGCTCCGGCATTTCGGCTTTGATTTTTTCCAGCCGGTCTTTGCGCAGCACCAAAGGCGGCAGATCCGGCTCCGGAAAATAGCGATAGTCCAGCGCGTCCTCTTTGGAGCGCATGGGCTTGGTGTAATTTTTTTCTTTGTCCCACAGAAGCGTCTGCTGAATGACCTTTTCCCCTTTGTTTAACAGCTCCGTCTGGCGCGTAATTTCATAATTAATGGCGTCCTTGACGGCTTTAAAGGAATTTAAATTCTTAATTTCCGTGCGCGTGCCGAACGCCTCCTGCCCCACGGGACGCAGGGATACGTTTACGTCCACGCGCAGTTCGCCTTTTTCCATATCGCAGTTGGAAGCGTCCACCCACTGCATCAGGCGTTTGATTTCCGTTAAATACGCGTAGGCTTCATCGGCCGAGCGCATATCCGGCAGGGACACAATTTCCAACAACGGGCAGCCTGCGCGGTTAAAATCCACCAGCGAATAATCGGCAAAGTGCGAAGATTTGGCCGCGTCCTCTTCCAAATGGGCATGGTGAATGCCGATTTTCTTTTTTTGCAGTTTATCTTTGGGCCCAAAGGTAATTTCTATTTCGCCGCGCCCGTTGACAGGGTGGGCGTTTTGGGTAATTTGGTAGCCTTTGGGTAAATCCGGATAAAAATAATGTTTGCGCTCAAAAGAAGACACCTCATTGGTCCGGCAGCCCAGGGCTAACCCGGCGCGTACGGCCAGGCGCACCGCGCCTTCATTCATAACGGGCAATGTGCCCGGAGCGCCACTGCAGCGGGGGCAGATTTCGCTGTTGGGGCCGGCGCTTTCGTCCATGCCGTTGGGGCAGGTGCAAAACATTTTGGTCTTGCTGGCCAGCTGTACGTGTATTTCCAGTCCGATAACGGGTTCAAATTGGGTAGTCATGTTTTATCCTCTCTCAAATTATTATAATATCAAATATGTTTTCCCTTTTTAAGACCACTTCGTACAAAACCGGCGCGGCCCTGGCCGTTGGCGCGACGGCATTTTGGAAACTGACTTCCTTCTTAAACAGCGTGCTCATCGCGCTGTATTTCGGCGCGGGTGAAAGCACCGATATATATTTTTATCTGATTATGCTGACCGGTTTTGGCGTTACGTTTATGCAGCGGCTAAACAATACGGTGTTAATTCCAGAAGCCATGTTCCTGGCAGAAGAAGATCCCCGCCAAAGCCGCCGTTTCTTAACAACGGGGTTTTATTTTTACCTGCTTTTGGCGTTGGTGCTGTGCCTGCTGGGGCTGACTTTTCCAACGGGAATTATCGGGCTGGTATCGCGTTTTGAACCGGAGGTGCTGGGCAGGGAACAAATATTGTTGGGAGCGGCGTTTTTTCTCTTTGCCACTAATCTATTGGTGTATTATCTGACGGCAGTGGCGGAAATGCATAAATTTTTCTCCGTAGCCTGGCTCTCTCCTCTAAATGCCGTCTGCCCGCTGCTGGCGCTGCTGTTTTTAGGCCGCCATATAGGCATTATCAGCATGATGTACGGCTTTTTGGCGGCCAACTTTATTCAAATTGTTTTGCTGGTGTGGCTAATTAAACGCAAGCTGCACTGGGATTTTGTTCCCCGTCCTTGCGCCATACGGCCGGCTGCACGCAAAAATATGCTGACAGGGCAAACGCTGGCTGCGCTGGATATTGTAAACAACCTGCTGCCTTTATATTTGCTCAGCGGTATGGGCGCGGGCGTGGTCAGCGCGCTGAACTATTGTAAACAACTGACGGACTCCCCTTCAGAAATTATTACCAACCGCGTAACCAATATATCTAAAATAGAATTAACGGAAAACGCTGCCCGCGGACAAATAAATGTTTTTAATAAAAATTTCCTTTCCACCAACCATATGCTACTGTTTATTCTTACGCCGTTAGCCGTGTTTTCTTCTTATTTTGCCACGGATATTGTCGGCCTGTTCTTTGAACGCGGGCAGTTCGGCGCCCAGGCGGCGGCCGATACGGCCCGTTTTTTACGGCCGTTGATTTTTACAGCTATTTTCATCGTTCCGTCCAATTTGCAGGGCAACACCGTGGTGGCCTGGCTGAAGGTGAAAGAAGCTTTTCCGTATATGCTGGCCTCTGCGCTGACGCTGACGGCCGGATGGCTGTTGCTGCCGTATTTGGGGCCATACGCTTATCCGTATATTGTATTGGGTGGATTTATTGTGGGATTTATTGTTAATGTGTTTTTGTTTAAACGGTATTTCCCGTTCGTCAACTATTTCCGTTCTTTTTGGGAACTATTGCGCCTGTTGGCCATTAATGTCATTGCCCTGGTGCCAGCGGCAGCAGTACGGATGTTTATGGGAGAAAACGATTACTTCTTAAATTTGCTCTTTGGCGGATCGGTATATGTTACAGCATTGTTGTTGCTGTCTTACAAAAGCCGGGATTTGCAGCTGTTTTTAAAATCTACGGAAATATCCCGCATCGCCAAGAAATTATTTTAATACTTCGTCCAAGGCTCCGCAGGCCGCACGGAACACTTTTTCCGGTGTCAAACCGTCTATATTACGGCAGGTTTTATAACCCAGCGCACAGGTTACGTGCCAGGCCGTGCCCAACAGCCACATACAGCTGCCGCAGGCATTGTCTTTCAAATTGATGTTTTTGGAAAGCCCGAAGAAATCTTTATCCGTCGGCCCAAACAGCACCAGGCAGCGGTTTTGCAAAAAGCGCGACAGCTGGACCAGGCCACTTTCCCCGTCTATATGCAGCAAACTATGGTTTAACAACGACGGTAAATCTTCCACGCGTGTTTGCCCCACCAAACAAACATTGGCAAAATCATATTTGGGGCTGTTTTTCCCGCCCAGCTGTACCAGCGTAATCTCCGGATATTTTTCTTTCAGCAAGCGGGCCAGCTCCCGCCAGTTTTTTCCAGGCCAACTTTTTAAAGGACGGCTCCCGCGCAAATGAAATGTAGCGTCTATGCCGTCATGAAACGTAATATATTTTTTCCCCTGAAGGCCAAAGCGCGCCAGGCGCGCGCCGTCCGTCAGCTGCGGCGGAAGCGGAGGTGAGGCCAGCGGGTCAAAATCCGTGCCGCTTAAATAAGACAGCAGCGCCGCGCGCGGCAGTTTTTGCTCCACGGCAAAACGCCCCAGCAAATCTTCCATTAAATAATTATCCGACAGGAAAAAAGAAAATTCGTTTTGCCGTTTGGCCATTTCGTCCAAAAGCGGCAGGAATTCCGGAGCCGTTTTTTGCACACGGACGCGGTTGGCGTGTACGGTTTTAAAAGACTGGCAGGTTTCAAAGGCCACGTCGTATTTATACCACAGCGGCTGGCCGGAAGGAAGAAAAATATTTTTCTCATCCTCCACAAACAAAGCCGACGCGGCGGACGGGGAATCGGTATGATAATAAAATACGGCAGCGGGCAGTTTGTCGCGCAAAGCCAGCACAGCCAAGCGTGCCGCGGCACAATCGCCCAGGCCGCCGCGCAAATGCCAGAACACATGCAGGCGGCCGTCTTTGGGCGGGCCTTTTTTTATACAGGACAGCACGCGCCGGCGCCAGCCCCACCAAAGCGCATTGCGCAGGCGGCGGTAAGCAAAAGCCCAACGCACAACGCGGCAGTCCCGCCCATACATTTGCGGCAGCATCTGCAGGGCTTTAAGGGACAGCCGCGTCCGGTCGTTGTGAAAGTCCATGAATATTATTCTTCGTCAAACAGGGCCGCAAACGCGTCAAACGGGAAGCGGTCCTTCATATGGGAGGCCTCTATGGCCATACCCACGCGTTTGCCCCAGTTGACCATCAGGTCGTCCAATGCCACGGTTAGCGGTTCTTCTTCCCCGGCGTTGACCAGCAGGCCGCTGACGGCATTGGCCACCAGCTCGTCCGCACCGGCCACATCCGTGGCCACTACGGGCAGTTTGCTGGCCATGGCGTCCAAAAGTTCGTCCAGCCCTTCGGCTTCGCGCGCGGGGCTGACGTAAATGTCGGCGTTGCGCAGCAGGCTGTACAAATCACTGTCCGCCGGCACGATTTCGGTGCTTTCGGAAAGGCCGTTTTTCTCTATGAATTTTTTCAGGGCGGCTTTGTTTACCCCGTCCCCCACAATGGTTAAATGCCAAGTGCCGTGTGCGGGGGCCAGACGCGCCCAGGTTTTCAGCAAAACGTCAAAACCGCCGCTTTTGGCCAGCTTACCCGCGGCCACGATGTTGTTCTCTTTCTTAAAGCAGGCGGGTTTGTCATAATTGTAATGTTCCACCCACACGGCGGGATTGGCGGTGCGCACGGCGTTGGAGGCATACAGTTTTTTATCCAGCGGTTTATCTCCTTTGCCGATAACCACCACTTTTTCGGCTTTTCTAAGCATCGTCTTTTTATTTTTAACGGCTTTTTCTTCTCTGAAATTTTCGGGTTCGCAGTAAATATACGGCAGCCCCGCCAAAGCGGCGGCTTCGCACGCCGGCAGGGACACCAGAGAAATCACGCGCCCCGCACCCGCCTTTTTAAACGCTTCGGCCATGCTTTTTGCTTTGGCCGCGGCGGCAAATTCCAGGGTGGTGAGTTTCGTATGTTTGGGCAGCTTGCCTTTTATTCCGGCCAAAACAGTATCCTGCCCTTTTTCCGCCAGTACATGGGCCAGGCGCGTTCCCAAGCGCAGGCCGGAGAAATTTTTGTGGTTTCCTACAAATACAATCGTTTTCATGTGCTTCACCTTCTTTTTGGCCTTTTTTCGGCCAACCCTTTTGTTTTTTAAATTGTACATAAAATGACGGGACAGATGTTCGTTTCTGCCACAAAAAAGCTCTTTTCCACATAAAAAAACCGCCCGTAAAGGCGGTATGAAATCTATTGCGGGGACTGGATTTGAACCAGTGATCTCAAGGTTATGGGCCTTGCGAGATACCAGGCTTCTCTACCCCGCAATATAAGTATAGCAAATATTTCCGCACGCTGCAAATGTTTAAGGCAGCTCATAGGCCACCCACCCTTCCGCCTGCGCCGCCACGCGGGTGGCGCCCCACACCTTCCGGCACCAGTTTTCCCCGCCGCCGCCGTTACGGTACCAGCAATAAATTTTATTGCGGCCGGAAGCGGCCAGCCCGGGCAGGTAATGCACATAGGCCAGCCCCGCACAGCGGTAAGGCTCCGTCTTGCCAACATCGGTAAATACGGCGGATGAAACACGCATATTCGGAGACGAATCCGTACCCGTATTATGTAAAATCACATGGTAATTTTTGGTTTTGCGCTGGGCTGCGGAAGAAGTGGCCATGCCGCAAATGGAAGCAGGAGTTTCCCATCCTTCATAGGAAATATCCAATTCATCTATTTTTCCGGCATACTTCCCGTTGGCCATGTAGTAGCGCTGCTGGGCCTCCCCCAACGCCCGCAGCTGCGTCATCATTTCCGCGCCGCGACTGCGCCAGACGGCTTTTTGATACTGCGGCAGGGCCACGGCGGCCAAGATGCCAATGATCAAAACTACCACCAACAATTCTATCAGCGTAAAGCCTTTTTTCATTTTTTCCCTATAACCACATGCAATCCAACCGAAATGCAACATAACGGATTTTTATTTTTGTCACGTATAGGGTATCAAAAAAAAAACAGGTCAAGGGAGAGAGGATTTTCAGCAAATAAACGGCCACGGCAAACGGACTAATGGCAAAGGCAAAATCAAGAGAGAGCTAGAAACAAGCTCCGGATGACTGTTTTTGTCATCCGGGATAACTCTATAAAATGAAATGTCATGCTGGATTTATCTCAGCATCTCCTCTGTTCATGTATATACTACATATCCAGCCATGCAACGACACGGCCTGGCCGCCTTACCTTTAATCCAAAACATACCAATCATGGACAGAACTTGTAGGGCTGTCCATTTTGTCCGTCCCCCCCACCAGGGCACAATAATTCTTCTTGTCCGCTTCCGAACCGCGGTATACGAAACAATAGAATTGTTTCCCGTCCACACCGGGGTTTTCTCCGGGATACCAAATAAAACCCCAAGTAGAGGTCTTGTTATCCCAACACTGCAGGCGGATGCCGTATTGGAAACCATACCGAAAATATTTCCCGGAAATAAATCCCTGGCTGTCCTTTGTACCAGACGCGGGACGCAAAGACACGCTGTCCCAGTTGTCCGGCATTGTTCCGTTGGCAAGCATATATTCCTCCACAGCGGGGGCCAGACTGCGCATGGTAGTCAGGCCTTCCATGCCCCGGGCTTTTATTACCGCTTTCTCATACTGCGGCAGGGCCACGGCGGCCAAGATGCCAATGATCAAAACTACCACCAACAATTCTATCAGCGTAAAGCCGGCCCGTTTGACGGCCGGCGAAGACGTTGAGCACAAAGGCCCCCAAACAGCCTTATAAGCAAAGACGCCTAAAACGCCTTTAGAGCGGTTTTTCTTTCTCTGATACATTTTTTGATAAATTTTGTCCATACGCAAAATTTATCAAAAAAAAAAAACAATGCAAGGCCTTTTAAAAATGCCACGTCAAACCACAAAAAAACGCGCGGACATATCCGCGCGTTCTTCGCCAAAAACCGGCACCCTATTTTTCCGATTCTTTATACATCGGATAAAAGTACAGTCCCATAAAAACCGGATTGTCATAAAACCCTTTGACGCGGCTGCGCATGGCCCACAGACCGGTGGGATGAACGGTATAAATCTGCATGGCATCCTCATAAGCGATTTTTTGCAGTTCTTTATAGTATTTGGCGCGTTTGGCCGGATTGTTCTCTGCCAACGCTTTGGCCACCAATTCATCGGCGCGGGGATTTTGGTATCCCTGTGATTGGGAATAGCGGCCGTCGCGGTGCATAAAATTAAAGTAGAAATTATGCGGATCAGCATAATCTCCCACCCAGCCGCGGACCCAAATAGGCATTTGGCGGGCGGCGGTTTTCTCCAAGAAGGAAGCCCACATAACGCCGCGCACGTCCACCTTAAATTTCGGATTAATGGATTCCACATTGCGTTTAAGCATTTCCGCCGCCATTTGGCGCGGAAAACCGCCGGAATTGTAAGTAATGGTTAGGGCAAAGCCTTTATCCCACACCTGTCCGCCCCAGGCTTTTCGGAAATGTTCTTCGGCTTTTTTGAGGTCAAAATCATAATGCGGATCGTTTTTGTCATAGAAAACCAGGCCTTCCGGAGCGGGGCCGTAGGCGCGCGCACCGCGGCCGTTTAGACCTTCTTTGAGAAACGAGTTGTAATCAAAAGCATATTCAAACCCTTTGCGCACGTCCAAATCGGAAAAGAAGTCGGGCGGAATACCGTTGCCGTCCAGCTTGCCTGAACCGATATCCGGGTTGCCTTTGGCATTGACGTCCAGCGTAAAAAAGATGACGGGATCTGTGCGCAGACGGGGCAGATTATCGTATATGACCACCCCTTCCGTGCCTTTAAGCTGGTCGGCGTACTGGGTGGGAACCTCCGCAATATCCACGTCTCCCCCTTCCAACAGAAGGCGCAGGGTGCTCGGTTCGGTCACCGTCATCATGTGAATATTTTTAAGCCGCGGGGCACCTTCAAAATATTCTTCGTTGGCGGCCAGCTGCAGGCGGCGGCCCGAAATATCCCAACGCACCAGCTTAAATGGACCGGTGCCGTTCATATGATCAAACAAGTAGGAAGATTGCTTTTCAAAATTGTTAAACTGCTTCCACGTTTCTTCCGTGCCGTCCCAGCCGCCGTGCGCCGCCACCCAGTTTTTGGGCACCACATAGCCCCAGCGCGCCAAAACTCCCAAAAAAGGGGCAAAGGGTTTTTTCAAACGGATAACCACATTGTCCCCCTGCACCTGCACAGCTTCCGCAGCTTCTTTAAAATCCACAATGATATTGCCTTGTTCGTCACGCGTGGAAGTATAACCCAAAATAGGCTCCAGCAGCAGGGAGGACGGGCCGCCGGACACATCGGACAGAATAAAACGCAAAATAGAGTAACGTACGTCCTCCGGAGTCATTTCCGTACCGTCATGAAATTTAACGCCCTTGCGTATGGGAAAAGTATAGGTCAGCCCGTCTTTGGAAATCAGGCCGTTTTCCACCGTAGGCACTTGGGTGGAAAGCGAAGGCAGAAATTCCGTCATGGATCCGCCGTTAAATTTCAGCAGCGTGTCATACACATTCATCATCATACCCTGTGTTACCCCGTCATAGGAAAACACGGGATCCAGGGACTGCATTTCCCCGCCGTGGGCCATAATCAACGTATCATTATCCTGTTTCTCCGTACAGGCACAAAGAAAACACAAGCAAACAAACCATACAAAAAAGAGTTTTTTCATAGTTTCCTCACTAAATACGCCGCACCGCGTTTATGCATCAGCCAGGCGCGGGCAAATTCCTCGGCGTCATAAAAACGGATTACTTCTTTGGCGGTTTCGGCGGCCGGATCGGCCACCCGTATTTTACCATTTTCCCACCCGCAAAGCAGCACCAGATGCCCCGGGGTCTGCGCCGCGGCCGCGCCGGCCAGCTCCCCGCGCTTGTAAGCCACGGTGGCCAACACCAAACTTTGCGACGTCAAAAACTCCCCCAACTGGGAAAGCCGCTGGAAACGGGTGACAAACGCCTCACATCCCAGACGGGAGGCATAGGCCGTGTTTAAGGTCCAGTTACCGTAAATCCGCGCGCGGTCGTCATAGACGGCCGAAGCGGTTTGCAGCGGCTCGGCTTTGACGCCTAACGCCTGCAAAGCCATGGTCAGCGAAGTGGGGCTGCACAGCCGCAGCTTGTCCGTGGGCGAAACGGCCAGACACATTTGGGAAAGGGGTTTAACGGGGATTTTTAAATGACCGGAGGGCAAAATGGCGGCACAGTCGTCATATGCGGCTGCGGCGTCTGTCAGGCAGACAAATACGCGCGGTACGTCCATATCCCCGTGTAAAGTCAGGCGGAAACGATAGGCACGGGCTGAACGTTTCAACAACAGCTCATCCACCGCCAGAGACGCGTCCGCGTCCTCCTGCGGATCAAAACTGTGGTTTAACCGGACCGAATAAAACGCCAGTTTAAAAAATTTGCTCCATACGCCGCCGACAAGGACTTGCACCTCCGTCAGCAGCCAGCCGTTGGTGGCTGTATGGTAATTAACGGAAAGAATCAGCGACGAAAAATCCACCGGCGTTTCAAACGCGGGGGACACGACGGTATGAATATCTCCGTCCCCGTGGAACAAATAGCCCCGTTGAGGACGGTGCACAAACGTCAGATACGGCAGTTTCGGTTCTGCGCTGTTCATAAAAGATATAAAAATCGGGGCACCCGGGCTCGAACCGGGAACCTTCCGCTCCCAAAGCGGACGCCCTACCATTGGGCCATGCCCCGTATTTTTATTGTAGCAATTTTGCCGCCGAAACAAATAAAAAGAGGCCTTTGGGGCCTCTTTTTTGTTAAAATTTACCTGCGCCCACCAGGACTTGAACCTGGAACCCACCGATTATGAGTCGGTTGCTCTAACCGATTGAGCTATAGGCGCGGAACTGCTTTTATTATAACAAATTGCCCGCCTGTTGTGTCTGTTCTTCCTGTTTTTTGGCCGGCCCCTTGCGCGGCGCGGCGCGAAATGCTAAAATATGTATGTTGATCCGGGATGGTGTAATGGTAACACGGATGCCTCTGGAGCATTAATTCTAGGTTCGAGTCCTAGTCCCGGAACCAGATTTATTTGGGCCGCCGCCGGCGTAAGGCGGCGGCTTTTTTCTTTAGAGGTCTTTATGGAAAACACCGCCAAACCCGCTGAAAAACACAATAACGCGTTGGACGAAATCATCGCCCAGCGTTATGCCGAAGCCGAGGAACTCAAAGCCTCCGGCCATAACCCCTATCCCAACCGCTGTGAGAAAAAACAAACCTGCGCCAAAGCCAAAAATTCGCCCGACGACGCCGAAGTATGCACCGCGGGGCGCCTGGTACAGCTGCGCCTGATGGGCAAGGCCGCCTTTGCGCATTTGCGTGATTTCTCCGGCAAAGTGCAGCTGTATGTGGCCAAAGACAACCTGGGCGAAGAAGCCTACACCTTCTTTAAAAAACACGTCGCCGTGGGAGATTTTGTATCCGTTACGGGTCATATGTTCGTCACCAAAACCGGCGAACGCACGATTAAAGTACACAAGCTGGATTTAATTTCCAAAGCCATTCGTCCCATGCCCGAAAAATTCCACGGCCTGCAGGATACGGAGGTGCGCTTTCGCAAACGCCACCTGGATTTAATCGCCAATGAGGACGTAAAAGATATTTTCGTCAAACGCGCCCACATCATTTCCTCCATACGCAAAACGCTGGACGAAAAAGGATTTTTGGAAGTGGAAACCCCCATCCTCACGCCCGACAGCGGCGGTGCGGTGGCGCGCCCGTTCCAAACGTATCACAACGCGCTGAAAATGCCGCTGCGCCTGCGCATTGCGCTGGAATTGTATCACAAACGCCTGATTGTGGGCGGATTTGACCGCATTTATGAAATCGGCCACATGTTCCGCAACGAGGGCATAGACACCACGCATAACCCCGAGTTTACCATGATGGAGCTGTACCAGGCGTACGGGGACGTGAACACCATGGCCGATTTGTTTGAAGAAATCCTGGCCAACGCCGCCAAGGCTATCGGGGTGGAAAAAGTAACCTACCGCGGCCAGGAAATCAATCTGGTGCCGCCGTATAAACGCCTGTATATTCCACAGGCCTGGAAAGAAAAATTCGGCCAGGACATCCACGAAGTGTTGGACGGCCGCCAGTTTAAACGCGAGCCGCTGGCCAAACTGGCCAAAGAGCAGGGCATTTCCTTCTCCGCCTCCGATCCGGACAGCAAACTGTTTGACGAACTGTTTGAAACCAAACTGCTGGCGGGATACAACTGCCCCGTCATCGCGCTGGATTATCCCACCGCGGTCAGCCCGTTCAGCAAAACCAAACCCGGCGACCCCGAAATCGTGGAACGCTTTGAAGCGTTTGTGTCCGGCAGTGAAATTGCCAACGCTTATACGGAGCTCAACGACCCCGCCGACCAATACCAACGTTTAAAAGACCAGGCGGCCGAAAAGGCCAAGGCCCAGGGCGAAGACGCAGAAAACGCCGATATTTTGGACGGCGATTATATTGAAGCGCTGGAATCGGGCATGCCTCCCACGGGCGGCATGGGCATCGGCATAGACCGTACGGTCATGCTGCTCACGGGGCAGGACTCCATACGCGAAATTATTTTCTTCCCCACGCTCAAAAAGCTGGAAGAAAAAGAAGAAAAGTAAAATCTAAAAACCCCCGCTTTAGAGCGGGGGTTTTTAAAAGCCCATGCTTTCGCAAATTTGTGCACATTTGAAATAGGTGTTAAAAACGACACCCCGCTCCGGGTTACTCCCGGCGAAGTGAAGAGGTCATAATACATACGGAACCAACTGGTTTCTTTCCCCTGCCAACAATTTCCACCCCTACCGCTTATATGCGCCTGGGTGCTGTTATCCGTGCCGGACAAATTATCCGCACATATACCATTGGAAAAACAGATATTTCCCAAACGACTTTTACCGAAAAGCCAAATATCCAACTCCCCGAGTCGTCCGTATAACTGCCGTTGGCCATATAATACCGCTCTTTGACTTCTCTAACGGTGTACATGGCCGGCAAAGCGCTATGCATCCGGCTTTTTAAAACGGCCGTTTCATACTGCGGCCAAGTAATGGCGGCCAGTATACCGATAATCAGTTCCACCACTAAAACTCTATCAGTGTAAAGGTCGCCCAACATAGCTTTAGAGTGGCTTTCCCGTTTTATATATATTTTACCGCATTGCTCCAAACAGGCCCGTCCCCCCTCGCGGAAAGTTACAGAATCCCTTCAAAAGATTTGCACATTCGGATTCCAGTCTCCGTTCCGGACGCGCATACGATGCGCCCTGCATTACTGGTTCCGTTGTAATTATAAAAAAAATCCAGCACCGCTTCGGCTTTTGGATGACAGGCGCTGTAAGAAGTATTAAACGAGGGGCAATACATCACCATCAGCAGGCCGCTGGGCAGGCGGGAAGAACCCAGTGAATTATCCAAAAACCAATCTTTTCCACAGGAGGCGGAGTTGGACTCCCCGTCCGGGATTTTGCAGTCCCCGGGCAACTGTATATCCAAATCGGCCAGTTGGACGGCATATTCCCCATTAGCCATATAATACCTCTCCTGGGCCTCCTTAATAGCACGCGCCACAGGCATCATGGCCATGAAACGGCTTTTCAATACCGCCGTTTGATATTGCGGCACGGCAATGGCTGCCAAAATACCGATAATTAAAACCACCACTAATAGCTCTATTAGGGTAAATGCGGCATTTTTCTTGTTCTTCATGCAAAAAGGTATCAAAAAAAAACGGGTCAAGGCGTGGTGATTAAACGGTAAAAAACACCGACAAAAAAGCAAACGGCCACGGCAAACGGCACATCTATTAGGTCATGCCGAACTTGTTGCGGCATATCCACCGCATAGGTCATGCTGAATTTATTTCAGCATCCCCTCCGCTTATACATGATGCAAATCCCCGCGCCGGTGCCCGGAGAGGGGCTTATACGGAGCCGTAATTACAAAAGCGGAGCAAACTTTTGTTTGCTCCGCCGCCATAAACGATACAAACCGTTTACTTCACATAATCAAACCCGGCCTGCAGGGCTTTTTTGTTCAGCTCCAGCATTTCGGGTTTGGCGCGTTTAAATACCTTTTTCATGGCGTGCACGATGCCTTCCACTTCCACCGCACCGGTCAGTTTGCAAAACGCTCCCAAAGCAACCAAATTGGCCACGCGGGGCGAACCGACCTGCTGTGCGATTTCATTGCACGGCACGCATACGGCTTTGATATCCGTGCGCGCGGGGCGGGAGTTAATCAGCGAGCTGTTGATAATCATCAGTCCGTCTTTTTTGAGTATCGGCTCAAACTTCGGCAGGGACGGCTCATTCATAATAATCACCGTATCCGGTGCCGACACGATGGGCGTAAACACCTCTCCGTCCGTGACCACTACCGAGCAGTTGGCCGTGCCGCCGCGCATTTCCGGCCCGTAAGAGGGCAGCCAGCTGGCGTTCTTCTTTTCTTCCACACCCGCCTGCGCAAGCAAAATACCGGCGGAAACCACACCTTGTCCGCCGAAACCGGCTATTCTGATTCCCTGGTACATTAGTTGGCCCCCTCGTCTTTAAATACGCCCAGTGGATACTGGGTCATCATTTTGGTGCGCACAAACTCCAGCGATTTAAGCGGGTCCACGCCCCAGTTGGTCGGGCACTGGCTGAGCACTTCCACCATGGAAAAGCCCACGCCTTTGACCTGATTTTCAAAAGCCTTTTTAATGGCTTTTTTGGCCGCCATCACATGCTGCGGCGTGTCCACCGCCACGCGTTCCAAATATTTGGCGCCCGTCAGCGCGCTGAGCATTTCGCATACGTTAATCGGCCAGCCCTGCAACAGCGGGTCGCGCCCTTTGGGGGCCGTGGTGGCCACCTGCCCCACCAGCGTGGTGGGGGCCATTTGGCCGCCGGTCATACCGTAAATGGCGTTGTTAATAAAAATCACGGTAATATGCTCGCTGCGCGCGGCCGCATGCACGATTTCGGCCATACCGATGGACGCCAAATCGCCGTCGCCCTGATAGGAAAACACAATGGCATCGGGGCGGGAGCGCTTGATACCCGTGGCAATGGCCGGGCCGCGCCCGTGCGCGCCCTGTATCATATCGCAGGCAAAATAACTGTCAGCAAATACCGCACAGCCCACCGGCGCCACGCCGATGACACGGTCGGCAATGCCCAGCTCATCTATGGCTTCAGCCATTAAGCGATGCACAATACCGTGGCCGCAGCCCGGGCAATAGTGCATGGGGACATCGGTTAAACTTTGGGGTTTTTTAGCAATCACGGTCATTTGTTTCTCCCCCCTTTCCATTCAAATCCTTCACTGTATTTTTGCAGGTCAAACAAACCCTCGCCTTCGCCTTTTAAAGCGGAAGCAGCAGCGGTTAAAATGCTGTCCCCGCTCGGAATATCACCGGACGGATAAGCATTTAAATATACGGGCGCTTTGCCGTTGACGGCCAGGCGTACGTCCTGCACCAGCTGGCCCAGGCTCTGCTCCACGGTCAGCACGGCTTTGACTTTGCCGGCCAGCTCGTTTAAACGCTTGGACGGGAAGGGCCACAGCGTAATCGGGCGCAGCAAGCCCAGCTTCAACCCTTTTTCATGGGCTTTGCTTAAGGCTTCCAGGCACGCGCGGGAAGAAAGCCCATACGCCACCAGCAGCACATCGCAGTCTTCGGTGTTGCGTTCTTCAAAGCGCACCTCGTCGCGTTCCACCAGGCCATAGCGTTTGGCGCGGGCCCATACGTCGGCGGACAGATTGTCGCCTTTATAAGAAAAGACATTGTTTTTCGGTGCGCCGTTTTTGTGTATGTCCAACGCCCAGTCAAATTTGCCCAGCGTTTTGGGGTCAATAGGGTCAAAATTGAAGCTCATGCTTTCCATCATCTGGCCCAAAATGCCGTCGGCCAAAATCATGGCCGGAATGCGGTATTTTTCGGAAAGTTCATAAGCCATTTTGGGGAAATTGCCCAGTTCTTCCACGCTGTTGGGTGCAAATACAAAAATGTGATAATCCCCGTTGCCGCCGCCGCGGGTGGCCTGGAAATAATCCCCCTGCGCCCCAGCAATATTGCCCAAGCCCGGGCCGCCGCGCATCATATTGACAATCAGGCACGGCAAATCCGCGCTGGCCAGATAGGAAATACCTTCCTGTTTGAGGCTGACCCCGGGAGAGGACGAAGACGTCATCGCCCGCGTGCCGGTAGCCGCGGAACCGTACACCATATTAATGGCCGACACCTCGCTTTCGGCCTGCACAAAAGCGCCGCCCGCGTCGGCCATATGGGCCGCCATATATTCGGGCACTTCGTTCTGCGGGGTAATGGGATATCCGGCAAAGAAACGGCAACCGGCGCGTATGGCGCCCTCGGCCAGCGCTTCATTGCCCTTGCGTAATGTTTTTTCTGCCATGTTTGTTCCTCTTAAAATTATTTGATAACGGTAATGGCCACGTCCGGGCACACCATGTAGCACATCGTACAGCCGATGCAGTCCTGCGGGTTTACCATTTCGGCGGGGAAATAGCCTTTCTTGCTGATGATTTTAGACTTGCCCAGGCATTTTTTCGGGCAGGTATTGACGCACAGATAACACGCCTTGCAGCGGTTGGCGTCCACTTCTATTCTAGGCATGGGGCCTCCTTCTTTCTCACTAACACTCCATTAAAGTATATGTCTTTTTTTAGAGCCCGCGCAACAAAAAAACGGGTAATGTGTTATACTGTTTCTATGAATAAAACAGTCTTATATGCCTCTTTATTGCAGCAGGCCCGCGCGCTGGCGCTGGCGCATTTTGGACGCATAACCAACGCAGCCAATCTGGCCGCGCTGCTGTACCAAAACCTGCCGGATATCAACTGGGCGGGGTTTTATTTTTTGGACGGGGACATGCTGCGGCTGGGGCCTTTCCAGGGCAAGCCCGCCTGCGCGGAAATTCCTCTGGGCAAAGGCGTATGCGGTACGGCCGTCGTGAAAGGGGAAACATTGATAGTGCCGGATGTACATGCTTTTGCGGGGCATATTGCATGCGACGCCGCTTCGCGCAGCGAAATTGTGGTGCCGCTGATGCAAAACGGCAAGCCGCGGGGCGTGCTGGATATGGACTCGCCCGTCTTAAACCGCTTTGACAAAGAAGACGCGCAGTTCCTGCACAAAATAGCCTCCCTCTTGTAGAGCGATAGCATCAGGGCAGGCGGTAAAAACTCCACCGCCAAATGGAGCCGGCATAGGTCGCCCCAATGGCTTTGGTGCAGAAATCGCCCCGTTCCCCGGGGAAAGGAGAGGCATCGCGCTCCACACAATACACCTCATCCGGCGTTACGCCCTCATACGCCGCGGAAAAAGGGATATATACAAATCCTGCGCAGGCATACGGCCCGTCTAAAAACAAATTAAACGCCACACCGCTGCCCCCGCCGTTCGGGGTGGTCAGGGAGGACTGCAAATTTTCATAATACAGCGTATCCGTGGCCGTTAAATTGCAATTTGTGGAAGAAGTACGGCCTTTTTGGGGCAGCTGTATATCCAGCTCGTCAAACCGGGAAGCATATACGCCGTTGGCCATATAATAAGACTGCTGGGCCTTCTTCAGCGCCTCCGCCCGGGACAGCAATTGTGCCGCACGGGCCCGCCACACCGCTTTGGTATATTGCGGCAAAGCGACAGCGGCCAGTATGCCGATAATCAACACCACGACTAAAAGTTCAATCAGTGTAAAACCGGCCCGCCGGAAGGCAGACAGGTGGGGTTTTGTATGAAATTTGCCCCAAGCGGCTTTATGCATAAAGCCGCCTAAAACGCTTTTGGCAGGGCCTTTCCTGCAGGGGGTCATTTTTTGATAAATTTTGCTCATACGCAAAATTTATCAAAAAAAAAAAACAATGCAAGGCCTTGTATGCCAAAGGACCGCTTTACCAATAAGTAAAATGTGGCATCCAGGAATAATATTTTTCTCCCATCGAGGCGCACACCTCTGCATAGATATCCGAGCCTGACCCATTACAGAAAAATTTGGCCGGAGCGGGGCAATTAGAATCGTTTATATCAGAAATATTTTCAAAACAACGGGAAATACCCGGCCCTGCGCCATAATACATAACTTTATTTTGAAAGAGAGTAAACTCTTTTCCCTTAAAATTTTCCCAATTTATATCCAGTTGTTCTTTATCTGTAGTATAATGGCCGTTAGCCATATAAAAACGTTCTTCGGCCTCCTGAATGCTCCTAAGCATAGGTAAAGCTTGGGCTATTCGGGTTTTCATTATTGCCTTTTGATATTGGGGATAGGCTGCTGCGGCCAAAATGCCAATAATAAGAACAACAACTAAAAGCTCTATCAATGTAAAGCCACCTGGAACACCTTTAGCGGGGTTTTTCCAGCGGAGGGTCATTTTTTGATAAATTTTGCTCATACGCAAAATTTATCAAAAAAAAAAAACAATGCAAGGCCTTTTAAAAGAGGCAGTCAACTAGCCCAAAAAACGGGAAAAATGGGGTTGGAGTATCTGGCACAAAGCATCGGAGTTTAAATCGCTTTGTCTGCACACGCAAATCGCAGCAACCGAAGAAACCGCTTACAGGTGCCGTCCCGCGCAACTGAAAATTTCACGTCAGCAGCCCTGATTCTTCAAATTTAAGCGCTATTCGCGCCGTAAGTTGCCCCGCAGAATAATGGCAGTTATCTAAGGGGCAAGTCGGTGCGAAGAGGGCCAAATTTGAAAAATAGTTGGCCCACACCAAGACCCGCAACTGAATAAGCCGTGGCCGTCCCGCGTAACTGAAAAATATGTTCCACTAGCATGATTTTGGAAATTTAAGATGATAAAACCCCGCCAGTTGCGCCGCCGCGTAATGGCAGTTACGTAAGGCGCAAGGCGGGGGTTTAGGGCTCAAATTTACAAAATTGTTTGCGTCCGAACGGCGCAACAGCCGAAGAAGCCGTTTACAGGTGCCGTCCCGCGCAACTGAAAATTTCACGCCAGCAGCATGATTTTTCAAATTTAAGATGATTTTGCCGGATGTAGTTGCTGCGCCGCATAGCGCCAGCTATGTAAGCGGCAAGAGACGGCAAAAGCGCTTAAATTTGGAAAATGGTTTGCCTCCAAACAACGCAACAGCCGCAGAAGCCGTTATTACCGTCCGAACAATTTGGCAATGTCTTTGGTCGCCAACACCGCCACACACGGCCGTCCGTGCGGGCAATGCATGCCGTCTTTGCATTTTTTCATATTCTCCAGCAGGCCTTCGGCCTCGGCGGCGGAAATCTGGTCATGGGCTTTAATGGCCCTTTTGCAGGCCAGCAGGGCCACCATTTTGCGTTTGAGCGCGTCGCTGGATTTGTCGGGGTCGCCCACGATTTGGGACAGAGAAGTAACAAAAGCCTTCATGTCGTCCTCTTTAAAACGCAACATGGACGGCACCGTATTGACCAGCACCGTGCGCGGGGAAAAGCGCGTCAAATCAAAGCCCGCTTCTTTCAGCCACGGGGCCCAGCTCATCAGGCTTTCGGCATTGCTGGGAGTAACGTCCACATGAATGGGGAAAATTAAATCCTGCACGGCCACTTTATGCTGTTCAAACGCGTCCAAATAATGCTCAAACAGCACACGCTCCTGCGCGGCGTGCTGGTCAATCAAAATCAGCCCGTCCGGGTTTTCAAATACCAAATAGGTTTTTTCCAGCTGGCCCAAATAATGATACGGCCCGTGCCACCAGGCAGGCGCGTCCGGCTGCGGCTCCGGTTCCGGCGCGGGGGCTTGCAGCTGCGGGGCAGCGGCGGGTGCGGAGGCAGCGCGGTATTCCACGGGCTCTTCCGTTTCGCGCACGGAAAAATCGGTTTTGGGTGCAAAATCTGTTTGCGGGGTGCGCGGCAGGCTGACGGCCTCCCCCGGGACGGTTTCAAACAAACCCGCCGAAGCCGCCGGCGCGGGCGTTATCTGCGGCAACGGGGCGGAAATAATTTTTTCCACCGGGACCGACTGTGCGTCCGCGGGAAACTGGTCTTGCGCGGAAGCGGAGACTTGCATTTGTACGGGCGTGGCCGAGCCGAACACGGTTTCGGACACGGCTTTCATGACCGCACCGAACATGGCGTGCTCATCGGCAAAGCGGATATCGCGCTTCTGCGGGTGAATGTTTACGTCAAAAGAAGCGGGATCCAAATCCATATAAATGATAAAAGCGGGGTGGCGCTCTTTGGGACGTACATTTTGATAAGCTTTGTACACGGCCTGCTGGACGGTTTTGCTGTCCACGGGACGGCGGTTGACAAATATAAACTGCAAATCCCGCGTAGCCACCAGTTTATCCGGTGGCGTGATAAAAATTTTAAGCCCCAACTCCTCAAAAAACCGGCTCACCAGCGCGCCTCCGGCTTCCGGCCCCAAAATTTCTTTGGCACGCGCCAACACGGCGTCTTTTTCGTCCCCTTCCGGCGCGGGCAAGCGGTACACTTCGCGGCCGGAGCTGACCAC
Organism: uncultured bacterium; assembly: GCA_949296525.1. Lineage (GTDB taxonomy): Bacteria > Elusimicrobiota > Elusimicrobia > Elusimicrobiales > Elusimicrobiaceae > Avelusimicrobium. The sequence continues at coordinate 168,118 of CASFOP010000003.1, forward strand.
GGTATAGCCCACCGCCAAATTGGCCAGCGCGCTTTCTTCCGCCACTTTTAGCAAACAGGCGCGCTCATAAGAAGCACTTTTTAAAAATTTCAGCCGCGCCGGCACATTATAAAACAAATCCCGTATTTCCACCGTCGTACCGCGTATGGCGGGGGCGGGGCTCTGGGCCAGCACTTTGCCGCCGTGCACCTCCAGCCGGCTGCCTTCGCCTCCTTCGGTGCAGCTGGTCAGCGTCATTTTGGACACGGCCGCCACGGAATACAGGGCCTCCCCGCGAAAGCCGAATGTGCGCAGTTGGTTTAAATCTTCAAAACGGGTAATTTTGCTGGTGGCATGGCGCAGCACGCTGGCGGCCAGGTCGTCCGGCGTCATGCCGCAGCCGTCATCATTAATGCGTATCAGCTCGCGCCCGCCGCCTTCTATATCCACACGGATATGGCGCGCGCCGGCGTCTATGGCGTTTTCCAGCAGTTCTTTAAGCACGCCCGCGGGGCGTTCTATGACTTCGCCCGCGGCGATTTGACCCGCCGTTTTTTCGTCCAAAACGTGTATTCTATTCATCGTCCACCCGTTTTTTCCACTCCGCAATTAATTGCAGCGCGCCCATGGGGGTCAGCTTGTCCGGATCGGTCAGTTTGATTTCCTGCACAATAGGCGCGGAAAACAAATCTTTGACCGGGTCTTTTTCACGCGCGGAAATTTTGGCCCCTTTTTTGGCTTCCAAATCTTTGAGCACCTTGCGCGCGCGCACCGTCACCGCCGCGGGCAGGCCCGCTATTTCGGCCACGTGTATGCCGTAGGACTGGTCCGCCGCGCCGGGCAAAATGCGGTACAAAAACGCCAGCTTGCTTTGGCCGAAAGAATCTTTATACTCTTTGGCCTCCACATGAAAATTTTTGACGCTGGGATATTTGTTTTCCAAATCCACCAGTTCAAAATAATGCGTGGCAAAAAGCACCTTGGCCCCGCCTTTGGGCTTATACAGATATTCTACAATAGCCCAGGCGATGGAAATGCCGTCAAAAGTGGAAGTGCCGCGGCCCACTTCGTCCAGCAAAATCAGGCTGCGCGGCGTTTGCGAGGCCAAAATGTGCGCCGTTTCGTTCATTTCCACCATAAAGGTGGAGTTGCCGCGCTGCAGTGCGTCATGCGCGCCGATGCGCGTCATAATTTTGTCAACCACGCCCACGATGGCTTCCTGCGCGGGCACGAAAGAACCCATTTGCGCCATAATCACAATCAGCGCGGTTTGCTTTAAATACACGCTTTTGCCGCCCATATTCGGGCCGGTAATCAGCATCAGCTGCGTGTTCACGCCGTCCATATCCAAATCATTGGGCACGAAAGAACCCGCCGGCAGCAGGGACTCCACAATCGGGTGGCGGCCGCCTTTGTAAGACAGGCCTGTCCCGTCGTTGACACTCGGGCGCACATAGCCGTATTTCATGGCGGCCAGCGCCAAAGACAGGTACACGTCCAATTCCGCCGCCGTTTGCGCAAACTCCTTCAGCGCGGCAATTTGCCCCGCCAGCGTTTTGCGCACCGCGTCAAACAAAGAACTTTCCAGGCGCAAAATGCGGCTTTCGGCGTTTAAAATTTTGTTTTCCAGTTCTTTGAGTTCTTCGGTAATATACCGCTCGGCGTTGGTCAGCGTCTGTTTGCGCGTATAATTATACGGCACCTTGGCGCTGTGGCTTTTGGTCACTTCCAAATAATACCCGTAAATGGAATTGTATCCGGCTTTCATGTTGGGAATGCCGGTGCGTTCGCGCTCGCGCTGGCACAGCTCCTCCAGCGCTTTGCCGCTGCCGCTGCGCAGGGAGCGCAGTTCGTCCAGCTCGGCATTGTAGCCTTCGCGGATGATATTTCCGTCGGCAATGCGCAGCGGCGGCTCTTCGTTTATGGCTTCATAGAGCAGCTTGGACATTTCCTGCGCGGCCGGATACACCGCGTCAAAACGTTCTTTGATATGCGGCGCAACGGAGGAACCGTATTTTTCCAGCCAGCGCCGCAGCGGGTCTGCGTTTAACAGCGACTGCCGAAGCCCGCCCAAATCCCGCGGGGAAGCGTTGCCCGCCGTCACACGCGTCATAATGCGCTCCACATCGGAAATATTCTGCAAAATGGCCGCCAAGGAAGCCAGCGCTTCCTGGTTTTTCATCAGTCCTTCCACGCAGTCCTGCCGGCGGCGGATTTCATCTACGGACAGGGACGGGTGCAAAATCCATTCTTTTAATTTGCGGCTGCCGAAAGAAGTTTTGGTATGATCCAGCAAAGCCCACAGGCTGCCGGCGCGGCCGCCTTCCTGGCTTTTGACCAGTTCCAGCGAGGTGACGGCGTTTTCGTCTATCTGCAAGGAATCGGAAAGCTCCGTATAAGAGGGCACCAGCGTGTCTTTCACCCCGGGCTCCGTGGAAGACACATAGTCCAGCACCTGCAAAGCGCAGGACAGCGCCAACTCTTTGCCGCGCCACATAGCCGCCACGGGCCAGGCGGGCAGCGGGGACAGTTCTCCTTCAAAAGCGGGCACTTCCGTCAGCGGCAGACGCGCGGGCAGCACCACTTTGTTTTGCAGCAGCCGCAGGGTTTGTCCGTCCCCCACGATTTCCGCCGGATTGACCGCGGCCAGCGCGGCGGCCAGATTGGTAAAGTTGGGGTCGTCCAAATTTTGACTGACCCAAAAATGTCCCGTAGATACGTCCACGCAGGCTATCCCCCAGCCTTTGCCCTGCGCGCGCAGGCAGACCAGAAAATTGGACTGGTTGGCGTCCAGCATATCGTCTTCCATAACCGTGCCGGGGGTAATGACGCGGATTACCTTGCGCTCAAAAAGTTTGCTTTTGCTGTCAGCCGAGGTGCTGATTTGCTCGCAAATACCTATTTTTTTGCCCGCTTTGAGCAAACGGCCTATGTAGGAAGCGGCGGCGTGAAACGGAATGCCGCACATGGGAACGCCGTGGCGCTGCGTCAGCGTCAGGCCCAAAATGGCGCTGACTTCGCGCGCCTGTTCGTCAAACATTTCGTAAAAATCGCCCAAACGGAAAAATAAAATAATCCCCGGGTACTGATTCTTGATATCGTAATACTGCTTCATCAAAGGGGTATTGTAACTGTTTTGCATAACGGTATTTTATCAATTTTAAAGCGGCCCTGACCGCCTTTTAATCTTTATTCCGCTCCAAAGCCCCAAGCGCGGGTGTCCGAACTGTCTGCCGACGGAGCACAAAGGCAGGGACTTTCCCTGTTTGACCCTTTCAAATTAGGCCGGTGCCTGCGCTTTATTCTGCGTCCATACCGTACAAAACGCCGAAACAGGGCGTGCCAAAAACACGCATGACACGGGACTTTATTTTTGTTATAATATGTATGTCTGAAATAAAGACCATGGCTGCGGGCACTCCCCGCGGCGTTTTTAACCCGTTTTGTTCGGTAGGGTGGCTGAGTGGTCAAAAGCAACGGTCTGTAAAACCGTCGGGCTACGCCCTACATAGGTTCGAATCCTATCCCTACCAAAAATATAACCCCGCTAAAAAGCGGGGTTTATTTTTTCCAAAAAAACACTTCCTTCCGGCCAGCCCTTTACATCGTTTCTTTTAAGGACGACATAAACTCCTGCCAGGGCTTTTTGGCCTCGCCGCCGCCCTGGGCAAAGTCCGGCCGGCCGCCGGCGCGGCCGTTCAAATCCGCCGCAATCATTTTGGCTATTTCCAGCGCATTGGTATTGGGCAGCTGCCCGACCGTTTTAACCACAAAGGAACGTTTGCCTTCGCGGTCCGTCGTCACAATAATCACCGCTTTGTCATATTTTTGGCTGACCGTATCGGCAATGGCGCGCAGTTCGCGCGGCTGGGCGCCTTCGGCATTTTGCATAACCAGCGTGGCGCCGTTTTTCATGGTAAACGTTACCTGCGACAGCCCGCCCGCGGCCAGGGTTTTCTCCCTAAATTCCGTATAGCGTTTTTTGACCTCGCGCAGCTCATCCATCAGCGCATGCAAACGCTGCGCCACATCGGCCACCGGCACGGTCAGGCGCGCGGCCATTTCTTCCATTTCCGCATTAATGCCTTTCAAATAATCCAGCGCGGCGGGGCCGGCCACGGCCTCTATGCGCCGCACGCCGGCGGACAAAGAGCCTTCTTTAATAGGGACCACGGTAATAATCTGCGCCGTATTGGACACATGCGTACCGGCGCAAAGTTCCAGGCTGTATTTTTTCTCCGGCTCTTCAAAACTGCCGCCCATGAGTACAAAGCGCGCGGGGTCGGCATATGTTTCACCCAGCAGGGTAACCGCACCGAGCTTGGCCGCGTCTTTTAAAGGGCGTTCCTGGCAGGCCACGGGCAAAGCCGCGTCAATGGCCTGCTGCACAATGGCCCACACTTTTTTCCATTCTTCCGCCGTCGGGGTTTTGGACAGCGTATAGTCAAAGCGCAGCCGCTGCGGCGACACATAAGAGCCGCTCTGATGCACCCCGTCACCAAACACTTGGCGCAGGGCCGCATTGATGACGTGAATGGCGCTGTGGTTGGCTGCGGCGCAGCGGCGGGCCTCCGGGTTCACCTTCAGCAGCACCCCGTCCCCCGCCGTCAGCGTCCCGTCCACTTTATGCAGGAAAATCTTGCCGATGGGCTTCTGCACGTCCAGTACGCGGGCTACGGCTTGGCCGTCTTTGAGCACCCGCCCCGTATCGCCCACCTGGCCGCCGGATTCGGCGTAAAAAGAAGTTTTGTCAAAAACGGCGTATCCCTCTCCGGACAGCGTTTTGACTTCTTCAAATTCCGTGTTCAGCAACGCCAGCACGCGGGCGTTTTGCTCCAGCGTGTCATATCCCGTAAACACCGTGGCGGGATATGCCTGCTCCAACCCCTGCAGGATTTTGACTTTTTCTTTGGAAAATTCATCGGCGTAGCTGCGGCTTTTGGCGGAGGCTTCTTCTTTGGCCTTTTCATAGCCTTCTTCGTCTACTTTGATGCCTTTGGCGGCCGCAATTTCCCGCGTCAATTCCAATGGGAAGCCGAAAGTTTCATGCAGGTAAAACGCGTCCTTGCCGGACAGAGTCTTGCCTTTTCTGGCCAGCAGTTCGGCCAGTTTTTCTTCTCCGGTCTGCAGGGTCTTTAAGAAAAGCGTTTCTTCGGCCTTCAGCACGTCTTCAATATGTTTTAAATTTTGGTCAATCTCAGGGTACAGCCCTTCAAAAATCTCTCCCACTTTTTGGGCCAGCGTATACAAAAACGGCTCTTTGCCGCCCATCAGCTTGGCGTAGCGCGCCGCGCGGCGGATCAAACGGCGCAGAATATATCCGCGGCCTTCGTTGGAAGGCAAAATGCCTTCCGCAATCAGGAAAGAAGAACTGCGCACATGGTCGGCAATAATGCGCAGGGCGGAAATTTCCAGCGGGGTTTTGCCTTCTATGTGCAGGGCTTTTTTGGCCGCGTCGGTCAGCGGGGTGAACAAATCCGTTTCAAAAATATTTTGTTTGTTCTGCATGACCATGCACAGGCGCTCCAGCCCCATACCGGTGTCTATATTATTCTGCGGCAACGGCTGCAGGGAGCCGTCTTCCTGGCGGTTGTAGCTTTCAAAAACAATGTTCCAGATTTCCACAAAGCGCCCGCAGTCGCAGGTAATGTCACAGTGCGGGTTTTTGCAGCCTTTGTCGCCAAAGTCATAATAAATTTCGCTGCACGGGCCGCAGGGGCCGGTGGGGCCCATGGTCCAAAAGTTATCCGCTTCGCCCAGCTCAAAAATACGTTCTTTGGGCACATATTTCAGCCAGGCATTGTAGGCTTCTTCGTCGCGAGGGGCGATGCCGCCTTTGTAAATGCTTACATACAGTTTGTCCGGCGAAATACCCAGCACGCCCGTCAGGTATTCCCAGGCCCAGGCGATGGCCTCGTTTTTAAAATAATCGCCGAAAGAGAAATTGCCCAGCATCTCAAAAAAAGTCAGGTGGCGCTCGGTAAAACCCACGCTGTCAATGTCGGTGGTGCGCACGCATTTCTGGCAGGTGGCGGCGTTTTTAAGGCTTTTGTCTATACCCATAAAATTGGCCTTAAACTGCACCATGCCCGCCGAAGTAAACAGCAGGGTGGGGTCCGAATGGGGGATCAGCGAGCTGGAGGGAATCACCGGCAGGCCTTTGGAATGAAAAAACTGCAAAAAACCGTTTCTGACTTCTGTACTTTTCATATAGCTTCCTGTGAGAGCGCGCTTTACGGACGCGCGCGGGGATATATATAATAAATTATATCAAATAGCTTCTAGGCAGGGCTGTATATGAAAAACAACATCAAATTCGTCGCTTTTGACGCCGACGACACCCTTTGGGTCAATGAAAATTATTTCCGTGAGGCGGAGCACGCCTTCTGCCATTTAATGATGGACTGGCTCCCGCATGAAAAAACCGCAGACGAACTTTTCAAAACCGAAATGCAAAACCTGGAACTGTTCGGCTACGGCGCCAAAGGGTTTGCCCTGTCTTTAATAGAAACGGCCGTGCGCATTTCGGATGGGAAAATTACGGGCCGGCAGGTACAGCAGATTATAGACATCGTCAAACGGCTGCTGGCACGCCCCGTGGAACTGCTGCCGGACGTGCCCGAAGTGCTCCGCACGCTTAAAGAAAAATACACGCTGGTGCTGGCTACCAAAGGCGACCTGCTGGACCAACAGCGCAAAATAGCCAAGTCCGGCCTGGCGGAGTATTTTGCGCACACGGAAATTATGAGCGACAAACGCCCGCAGGATTATGCCCGCCTGCTGCAGCGACTGGGGGCCAAGGCACAGGAATTTGTCATGGTGGGCAATTCGTTAAAATCAGACGTGCTGGCCCCGCTGGAAGCAGGCGCCTATGCCGTATATGTGCCCTATCCCATTATCTGGAAGCACGAATGCATGCCGGAGCCGCAGTCCCCGCGTTATTATAAAGCGGAAAAACTGCGGGACATTTTGCTCTTTTTGTTATAATTTTTTTATGCATAACAAGATTATCGGTTATTTATTGTTGGTAATCGGCTTGGGGCTTGTATTCTTTGCCTTTACGGGAATGTATCAAACCTTTGTAAACAAAAAGCCCGTAGTGCAGGTATTGCAGCTCAAACCCCTGGCTATAAATACGCAATACGGCCGGGTGGAAATGCAGGCGGATGTAATCAATCAAACTTTGAATTTTGTACTGTTTGCGCTGTTTATGCTGTTCCTGGCTGCCGTCGGGAGCAAAGTGGCGGGCATCGGCAACAACCTGGTTAAAACCGAACGCCTGTGCGAAACGCTGCTACTTTTAAAACGCGAAGACGCGTTAAACAAAGCAAACGAAATCAAAAAATTATGAAAACTTTTATTATTATTAACCCCGTCAGCGGCGCGCGGCACATGGAAAACGCCGCTTTGGAACGCGCCGCACTGATTAACTTTCCGGGCGCACAGGGCGCGTTTACCAAACATGCGGGCCACGCCACGGAGCTGGCCGCGCAGGCCATTAAAGACGGATATGAACGCGTCATCGTGGCCGGCGGAGACGGCACCATTAATGAAACGGCCAAAGCGTTGGTCGGCACGCAAACGGCCCTGGGCATCGTGCCCAAAGGCTCCGGCAACGGGCTGGCGCGGGAGCTGGGCATGCCGCTTTTGTATGAAGAAGCCTGGACCGCCCTGCAAAAAGCCGTGCCCGTCGCCTGCGACGTAGGGCAGGCCAACGGCGAATATTTTTTCAATTTGGCCGGCGTGGGCATAGAGGCCGAAATCGCGCGGCAGTTTGCCGAGCACGGCAAACACGGCGCGCGCGGCAAATGGCCGTATTTCAAACTGGGCGCCAAGGCCGTATTTACTTATCAACCCAAAACCCTGCGCGTGCGCTATAACGGCAAGGATGAAATCTTAACCCCGCTGACACTGGTGTTTGCCAACGGCACGCAATACGGCAGCAATTTCAAAATTGCCCCGCGCGCCAATTTAAGCGACGGGCTGTTTGACATGGTGGAAGTGTTGCCGGTCAGCAAATTCAAGCTGGCGCTGGCCGCGCCGACTTTCTTCAGCAAAACATTCCGCCCCGTGGAAGTCACACGCACACAACGCACTGCCGAAGCGGTCATTAACTATGACGGTGAAATTGTGTACCACCTGGACGGCGAGCCCAAAGTAACGCAAAACGAACTGAAAATTTCACTCCTGCCCAAAGCCTTGCGCCTGCTGGTGCCGCAGGGATATTAATATGGCACGGCGCAGAAGGAAATACACCAAAAAACAGGCCAAATTCTGGGCCGCCGTGCTGGCCGCGGCGGCGCTGGCCGTCATACAGCAAACGGGAAAACCCGTCACTGATACCGCCGCCCTGCCCGACGCTGCAGCGTTGCGCGACGTATCCGTCGCGTCTGTATACGACGGGGACACATTTAAAATCAATCTGAACTGCTCGCTGGCCGTGTATTGCGAAAAAGTGCCCGTGCGCGTGCTGGGGGTGGACTGCCCCGAAATCAAAGGCAAAACCAAGCGCGAAAAAGCCCTGGCCCAAAAGGCCAAGGCTTTTACCAAAGAATTTTTGCAAAGCGGCCCCGTTTCGCTGACAGACTGCTCGCGCGATAAATATTTCCGCCTGCTCTGCGCAGTTACCAACGGGCAAGGGCAAAACCTGGCCGAAGAGCTCATCAAACGGGACTTGGGCTACCGCTACGGCGGCGGCAAAAAGTCGGATCGTTTCCAATAAACAACAAAAGATCTTATAGCCGGCAGCTGTTGGGGCAAATTTTGCCGAGATACAATTCTGCTCTCCCCTGGGATTTTACCCCGTGCAATCTGCTCTGGGAAGAGAAAAGTAATTCCCCCAACCAGACTTATGGCTGTCCGTACGCAAACTGTCCGGCCAACGCGGTTTACAGCACCAGCGTATCTTCCATATCCGCGCCGGTGGATACCAGCGCCAGCTTCGGATGCGGATACACCTGGCGGGAAAGTTCGCGCATGCTTTCCAAAAACTCCTTGGCCTGCGGCGTAAAATCTTCATAGCTTTTGATATGGTCATTGCCTTCAAACATATCAATATGCGTAATGGCTATTTTGGTGGCGTTGTTAATCATAATCGCGCGCGAAGCGGAACGTTTTTCAAACACACCCACGCGGCGCAGGCGTTTGCTGACGCTGCCGATTTCATGGCCTTTGGTGTGGTAAATTTCCAAATCTTTTTCATCGGTCATTTCCTTTTCCAGCGGCCCGGGGCCCACGCGCGTGATGTAGGGTTTAAACACCACATACACGTCCCGCACGCTCTTGGGGCCAAGGCCCGCCTCTCCCAGGAAAGTGGACGCAGTGGTATCACGCGAGGTAACAAACGGATATTCCCCGTGCAGCAAAGACAGTTTAATCCCCTGCGTGCCTTCCAGCAAAATATGCTCCCCTTTGTCCAGCGCGCCGTTAAGCAGTTCCGGCACGTCCTGGATAAAGTCTTTTAACGCCGGCTCGTCTTTGGCAAATTTGACATTGCGCCGCTCAATGCGGTCCTTGACGGCCTGGCCCAAGCCGGTGCCCACGCTGCCGATGTGCTGCATAAAATGGCTGGCGCCCTTTTCGGCGGCGGTTTCTTCATCCGTAATCAGCACGGCGTACGGGTCAATAATCAGACGGTCGGCCGTGCCCGTCAGCTGTACTTCCTTGAGCAGCCATTCGGTTTTGGTGTACGCGCCCGCGCCCAGCACCAGTTTGGTGGCCGGATTTAAAAAACCCGACGGAATATTTTTCAATGTATAGGATTTGCCGTCAGCCACCACGGTATGCCCCGCATTGGGGCCGCCCACGCGCACGCAGTATTCATAATCGCCTTTATACGACAAATATGCCGAAATCTTGCCTTTTCCTTCATCGCCGGCCTGACCGCCGCACACAATATCTATCATAATTTTCCTCCCGCCTGCCGCGGCGCAAGCCCCGTATAAGAGCACACGTCCAAGGCCAGCAGTTTTTGTTTGGTTTTTTCATCCGTGTTTAAACTGTGTATAAATGTTTTCAAATCTTCCGCCGTTACGGCGCGTCCGCGCGTAAAGGCTTTAAGTTTTTCATACGCCCCTTCCACACCCGCCGCGCGCAATACGGTCTGGTACGCTTCGGCCAGCACTTCCGGGTGGGCCTCCAGCTCCGCACGGGCGGCGCGGGCGTCAAAATCCGTTTTGCGCAGCCCCTTCAGTAAGGACTTATAGGCCAGCAGACAATGCCCCAGTCCCACAGCCACATTGCGCAGCACCGTGGAGTCGGACAGATCGCGCTGCAGGCGCGAAAGCGGCAGTTTCTCGCTGAAAAAGGTCAGCAGGGCATTGGCCAGGCCCAAATTGCCCTCAGCGTTTTCAAAGTCTATGGGGTTTACCTTTTGCGGCATGGTGGAGGAGCCCACCTCCCCCGCCACGGTTTTCTGCTTTACCAGCCCCGCCGAAATATACCGCCACATATCCTGGCAAAGCCCCAGCAAAATCACGTTTGTGCGGCGCAGGGTGTCAAACAGCTCCGCATAACTGTCGCGGTTGTCCACCTGCGTGGAAACGGGGCTGACAAACAATTTGTTTTTGCGTCCCTTGCTCAGCCTGCCCGCCAGTCTGCGGGCCGCGCGCGGCCAGTTCACCTGCGCAAAAGCGGCCATATGTGCATTATAAGAGCCTACCGCCCCGCCGGCTTTGCAGGAAATTTCCTGCTTTTTTAACTGCTCCAGCTGGCGGGCCAGCCGGCTTTCAAAGACTTTGAGTTCTTTGCCAAAGGTGGTCGGCACCGCGGGCTGGCCGTGCGTGCGCGCCAGCAGCACCCCGCGCGCATATTTGCGGGCGCGGGCGTTTAACTCTTTACGCACATCTTCCAGCGCGGGCACGACGACCCGTCCCAGCGCGTCCGACAAAATCTGCGCATATGCCAAGCTGTTTATGTCTTCGCTGGTCAGGGCAAAATGCACCCACGCCGCGCGCGGAGTAAAGCCGTTTTCGGCCAGTTTATCCGAAATAAAATATTCCACGGCTTTAACGTCGTGATTGGTGGCGGGGCGGCCGTTACGGCCCCTTTTTTCTATATCGTGTAAAATCTGCAAGTCCGCATCCGTCAGCGCGGGCAGTTTTTCCAGCAGGGCTTTCTCTTTGGCGGACAGCGGCCTAAAACCGGGCAGTTTCAGCTCCGCCAGCGTCAGCAGCCAGCAAACCTCCGCACGCACGCGGGCGCGCGCAAAGGCGGCCGGACCGGCCTGTTCACGCAAAGCGGCCAGCTGCTCTTGATAACGCCCGTCCAGCGGGCTGATGACGTCCCATTCACGCATACGTTTTTATTGTAGCAAATTCCCCTTTCGGGCACATAAAAAACGGCCCCGAAGGGCCGTTTTGGTAAAAGGCTATTTTTGTTCTGCCTGCGGTGCGGCCGGGCCGGAGGCTTCTTCCGGCTTGGCCGCCTCCTGCAAAGCGGCTTTTTCCAGTTCGGCCTGTTTCAGGGCCGCGGCGCGCTGGTCCGCCTTTTGCTGGTCAAACGCGGCGCGCTGCGCTTCCACCTGCGCTTCAAACGGGCCGAAACCGCACTGCTCATTCCAGCCGCCTCCGAAAGCTTTGGCCAGGCTGACCAGGGAGTTCAATTCGTTTTGGCGCGCGGTGGCCAGGCTCATTTCCGCCTGCAGCAGGTTGCGCTCCACGTCCAACAATTCCATGGTGCCGATCAGGCCCGCGTCTTCCTGTTTTTTGGTCAGTTCATACCCGCGGCGCAGGGCTTTGGTCTGCCCCAAATAAATATCATACATTTCGCTGTAAAGACGGTGTCCGTTCAGCGCGTCCAACGCTTCCTTAAAAGCGTTCTGCACCGTCTGTTCATATGCGGCCAGCATTTCCTGATACTGGGCTTTGGCGGCTTTGTTTTGCGACACGATGCGCCCGCCGGCAAAAATCGGCTGCGTCAACTGCCCCGCAAAGGCCCACATGCCCGAAGGGCCGCGGAAAAGTTCATTTAACTGGTAGCTGGCGTATCCGGCCGCGCCGGTCAGCGTAATATCGGGGAAATACGCCGCGCGCGCCGCGCCAATTTGCGCATTGGCTGCTATCAGCATACCTTCGGCACTGCGCACATCCGGCCGCTTGGCCAAGAAGGCCGAAGGCAGCCCGGCGGGCACCTGCGGCACGTCAATTTCATCTAACAGCTTTCCGCCGCGGTCAAAGCCCTGCACGATTTCACGCGGGGAGCGGCCCACCAGCACGGACAGGGCCGTTTCCGTCGTAGCGACGGAAAGCTCCAGCGATTTTACCGTAGCCGCCACGGCATACATATCCGCTTCAATACGCCGCAAGTCCACTTCCGTTACATAGCCGGCATTATAGCGGCTGGTATAAATACGCACGCTTTCTTTGCGGGTTTGCAGAGTTTTGGTGGCGGTATCCAGCTGGCTGTCCAGCGCCAGCAGCGTAAAATAGGTGGAAGCCACCTGCGCCGTCAGCGTCAAAAGCACCGTGTCTTTGGAAGCCATGGTGGACAGCAGCTGCGCGCGCGCCGCCTCGCTCAAACGGCGGTATTTGCCCCACAAATCCAGCTCAAAAGAGGCTACAATCGTACCCGTGCTCTGCACCTGCCCCGAGCCGTAATAGCTGCCGGCCCGTCCGCTGCCGCCCTGGGCGGCAATGGTGGGCAGCTGATCCGCCACGGCACTGCCTACGGCCGCGCGGGCTTCGTCCACGCGGGCGATGGCCTGGCGCAGGTCGCGGTTATACAGCAGGGCTTCGGTTTCCAGTTTATTCAGGCGCTCATCGCCGAACATTTCCCACCACTGGTAATTTTCAAAAACGCTGTAATTACCGCCGGCTTCTTCCGCAGGCAGATCCAGCTCCGGCCGCTTATAATTCGGCCCCATCATACAGCCAGAGAGCATCGCGGCGCATACCGCCGCGGAAACGAGTTTTTTAAATATCATGCATAGCCTCCGCTTTGGCACCCAGGGCGTCAGGATCATTTTTCTCTTTCCAGCCGCCCGAAATCAGGTAGAAAAACAACGGTATGAACAACGGCGCAATAGCCGTGGCCGCCAACATGCCAAACACCACGGCAGTGCCGATGGAGTGACGGCTGGCCGCACCCGCGCCGGAGCTGACGGCCAGCGGCACGCAGCCCAAAATGAATGCCAAAGACGTCATGACAATAGGGCGGAAACGCAGCTTAATGGCCTGCAGGGCTGCCTCATAGGCCGTGGCCCCTTGCTCTTTGACCAACACGGCAAACTCCACAATCAAAATAGCATTTTTGGCCGCCAAACCGACCAGGGCCACCAGCGCAATCTGGAAATAAATATCATTGGACAGACTGCGCATATAGGTACCCAACAAAGCGCCAAACATACCAAAAGGCACGGCCAAAATAACCGCAAAGGGCAAACCCCAGCGTTCATACTGGGCGGCCAAAATCAGGAATACCACCAGCATACCCAGCATCAGTGCAATGGTGGAAGAACTGCCGCTGATGGTTTCCTGGTAGGTAGTACCCGTCCAGGACAGCGTAAATTCTTCGCCCAGTGTTTCGCGTGCCACTTCCTCCATGGCGGCAATGGCCTGGCCGGAACTGTAACCTTCGGCCGGCGTGGCCATCACTTTGGCCGCGGGGAAAGCGTTAAAACGTTCCACCATATCCGGCCCCAAAATCGGGGTCAGCGTGATAAAGGCCGACAGCGGCACCATGGCACCGGTGTTGGAACGCACATAAATATCACCCAACTGCTCGGGCCGCGCGCGGTAATCCCCGTCGGCCTGCACCATCACGCGGAAACTGCGGCTGTATTTGGTAAAGTCGTTGACGTAAGCCGTACCAAATGTACCCTGAATGGTGGTATAAAGCTCGGAAAGCGACACATTCATGGCCATGGCTTTAATTTCGTCCACGGTCAGTTTATACTGAGGCGTGGCGGAAGAGAACGTCGTGCTGACCCCGGTCAGCTCGGGCCGTTTCTGCGCTGCGGCGATAAATTCATTCACCTTGGTTTCCAATGCATCGCTGCCCTGGCCGGAACGGTTTTGCACATACCCTTCCAAACCGCCGGTGGTACTCATACCCATAATCGGCGGCGGGTTAAACGGCATTACCAAAGCCCCCGTAATCCCGGCGCCCAATTTGCCGATAGCCGACACTACCCCGAAAGAAGACATATCCTGCGTTTTGCGTTCTTTCCACGGGATTAAAGAAATAAACGACGCAATGGAACTGCTCTTCATGGTACTGCTGAGAATATCATAGCCGGCAAAGGTCAGCTCTTCTTTCACAGCAGGCTGTTCCAAAATAATTTCTTCCAGTTGCTGGGCTACTTTTTGGCTGGTAGACAAAGAGGTGGCCGGGTCCAACATGGTGGCCACAATCAGCATACCCTGATCCTCATCGGGCAATAAGCTGGAAGGCACTATTTTAAACAGTCCCAGCGCGGCCGCCCAAATTAACACCACCGTCAACAAGGCGACCGGAATACGGCGAATAAAAAAGCCTGCCCAGCTGGTGTAACGGGCCGTTACTCTGGCAAACCACTGGTCAAATTTAAAGAAGAATCCGCTGGTGCGCGGCTTCATATCTTTCAGCAGCAGCGCGCACAACGCGGGAGTCAGCGTCAAAGCCACCAAACCGGAAATTACCACAGATACGGCAATGGTAATGGCGAACTGCTGGTACATCACCCCCGTAAAACCGCCCATGAACGCCACGGGCACGAATACGGAACACAACACCAGCACAATGGCCACCACGGGGCCGGTTACTTCGTCCATGGCCTTAATCGTGGCTTCTTTGACGGGCAAATGCTCATCGTGCATGATACGCTCCACGTTTTCAATGACCACAATGGCGTCGTCCACCACAATACCAATGGCCAACACCAGACCGAACAGCGTCAGCGTATTAATGGAAAATCCAAGCAGCAGCATGCCCGCAAAAGCGCCCACGATAGACACCGGCACTGCCAAGCACGGAATTAACGTGGCGCGCCAGTCATGCAGGAACAAATACATGACCAGGAACACCAATATCATGGCTTCTATAAGGGTATGAATCACCTCTTCAATAGAAGCGTTTACGAACAGGGTGGTGTCGTAAGCCACTTTGTATTCAATTCCCCCCGGGAAATTCTGAGACAGCTCTTCCATGCGCTTTTTAACGGCTTCGGCCGTGGCCACGGCGTTGGCGCCCGGAGAGAGGAACACGCCAATAGGCACGGCGGGCTGGTTATTGTATTTGCCGGAAAATTCATAGGTTTGGCTGCCCAGCTCCACACGGGCCACGTCTTTTAAGCGCAAAGAAGTACCATCCGGATTGGCACGCAAAATAATTTCTTCAAATTCTTCCGGTTCCTGCAAACGGCCCGGGGCAATGATGGAATACATGCGGTCCACGCTGTGCAACAGCGGCGGCTGGCCGATTTTGCCGGCAGCGCGCTGCGTGTTTTGCGCCTGCACAGCGGCCATCACATCGGAAACGGATACACCCAGCTGGCTCATCACATCGGGTTTGAGCCAAATGCGGATAGAATAGTCGTTGGCGGACATGACCTGCGCGTCGCCCACGCCGTTAATACGTTTGAGGTCGTCCACCACGTTGACCAAGGCATAGTTACCAATATAGGTGGTATCATATACACCCGACGGGGAAAACATGGTAATCAACTGCAAAATGGCCGAAGAACGCTTTTGCACGGTTACACCGTAACGGCGCACATCTTCGGGCAGCGTGGTGGTGGCGGCCTGGACACGGTTGTTGACGTTAATCATGGCCTGGTCCGGATCCGTACCCACTTCAAAGTACACCATCAGGTTCATGTCGCCATTGGCCGAAGAAGTGGAGTTCATATACAGCATGTCCTCCACACCGTTGACCTGCTGCTCAATGGGAGCGGCCACCGTATCGGCTATTACTTCTGGGCTGGCACCCGGATACTGCGCCGACACCTGCACCGAAGGCGGCGTTAAATCGGGATACTGCTCAATGGGCAGCTGGGTAATAGACACAATACCCGCCAGCAAAATGAGCAGCGAAACAACGGTGGAAAAAATAGGACGGTTAATAAAAAATTTAGAAAACATGTATTTCTCCGCTCATTGTCTTTAGTCTTGGCGGCCCAAAAGCGCGTTGGTTACTTTGTTGTTTTTACGGGCGGGTTGCTGCACGCTCTGCGCATCGGGTTTGACGTCTTCTTTAATCACCTCGTCAAATTCGCCGACATTTTGGGCAGTTACGGAGCTGGGAGCCGTCGGTTCTTCGTAGGACGGAATGCCGAAATCTTTCATCTGCGGGCTGACTTTCATACCCGGGCGGATCTTCAGCAACCCTTCGGAAATGACGGTTTCCCCGCCTTCCAGCCCTTCGTTAACGATATACATATTATCCTGCAACTGCACCGTTACGGGCTGGGCTTTGGTGGTGCCGTCTTCCTGCACGATATAGACCAGATCTCCGGTCGGAGTGCTCAGTACGGCAGAAGAAGGAATCAACACCGCGTCTTTATATGTGGCTCCCACCAGACGCACGCGTACAAACTGGCCCGGCATCAGCATACGCTGGTTTTTGGGGTTGGGAAATTCGGCCTTAATAGCCAAAGACGAGGTTTGGGTGTCCTCGGTGCTGTCAAAGAAAATAATGGACCCTTTCTGCGGATATACGCGCCCGTCAGCGGTAATGGCTTCCACATACAGCGGCTGGTCGCCTTTTTCATCCAGCGTAATACTGCCGTCTAAAAAACCGCTGGCCATTTTGTAAAACTGCGCGCTGGGCATGGAAAAATTCACCCACAGCGGATCAATCTGCACCATGGTGGTCAGCAGGCCGTTGCCCGCCGGGGAAACCAGGCTGCCCACGGACTGGGCTTCTTTGCCCGTAATGCCGGAAATAGGCGCCAGCACGCGGGTATATTCCAAATTGATTTTGGCTCCGTTTACGCCCGCCCGGGCCACTTTAACGGAGGCCTGCGCCGCTTCATAAGCAGACAAGGCATCATCGTAATCTTTCTGGCTGATGGCATTGTCGGCGCGCAGCTTTTTCATGCGCTCATAATCGCGGCGGGTGCGGTTTTCATTGCTTTGGGCCTGGGCCAGCGTCCCCTCAGCCTGCTGCAGGGCCACTTCGTATTCCTGCGGATCAATTTGGAAAAGCTGCGTCCCCTGTTTCACATATGACCCTTCATCAAACAGGCGGGCTTTTAAAATGCCGCCCACCTGCGCGCGGACCTGAATTTCCAAAGAGCCCGCCACCTGTGCGGGATATTCAATATTCCAGGGCAAATCGGTTTTCAGCACCTTGACGGCCGAAACGGGTATGGCCGCAGAAGACTGCTGTTGGGTTTTGTCGCCGCAGGCACTGAGAGCACCCAGGCAGGCCGCCAGCGCAAACACGGCGGCAACACGCATATATTTATTCATTCTCATTCTCCGCTTTTCCCTCTTACGACGGGAAAATTTATTTACCTACCGGTAAGTATATTTTACCAAAAAACATTTTTTATATGCAACCGGTACATCTTTCTCTCTTTCATTGTATAAAATTTACGTATTTTGTCACGTTCCGGCAGGAGCTTTTTTGAATTAGAACTAAAATTGCTACAATAAGGCATGAGTGAAAAAGAGAACATGCTGGCAGGACTGTTTTATAATTCTTTGGATCCCGAACTGGTAAAACTGCGCCAGGAAGCGCGCCGCACGCTGTGGCAGTACAACGCCACTGATCCGGCCGACGAAACCAAACGGCGAGAACTGGTGGAAAAGCTCTTCGGGCAGGCGGGCAAGAACCTGGTCATTGAGCCGCCTTTTTATTGCGACTACGGCGGGCAAATCCATTTTGGAGACAATGTGTTCCTGAATTTCAACTGCACTATTTTGGATTGCGCGCGCGTGGATATAGGCGACGGCTGCCTGCTGGGCCCCAATGTACAGATTTATACCGCCACACATCCGCTGGACCCCAAAGCGCGCAAAGAAGGCAAAGAAT
This sequence comes from uncultured bacterium, assembly GCA_949296525.1. Taxonomy (GTDB): domain Bacteria; phylum Elusimicrobiota; class Elusimicrobia; order Elusimicrobiales; family Elusimicrobiaceae; genus Avelusimicrobium. Next base: position 186,052 of record CASFOP010000003.1, read on the forward strand.
TCGCCGCCCCCATCAAAATAGGCAAAAATGTATGGATCGGCGGCGGGGCCATTATTCTGCCCGGGGTAACCATCGGCGACAATGCCGCCGTAGGCGCCGGGGCGGTGGTAACCAAGGACATACCGGCGCTGTCCGTAGCGGTGGGCAATCCGGCCAAGGTGCTGCGGCAGTTTTATGATTTTAAAAAGGACGCGCCCAAAGACGCGCCCGCTGCAGAGCCGACGGCAGAACCGGCTAATTAATTTTTTGCGCCGCCTCCGTGCGGCGGATATTATATAAGGAAACATAAGGGGGAATACATGAAAACTATATTTTTTGACGTAGACAAAATTACCCGCGATTATCTGGAAAAACAGCAAATCTGCACGGGGGACACCGTGCTGCTGCCCGAAAGCATGGAAAATATTTCACAGCAGCAATATGAACAAATCAAAGACGCGGAAATTATTTCCGTCTTTGTGCATACCGCGCTGAAAATGAATAAAGAATCTTTGGACCGTTACCCCAAACTCAAACTCATTGCCACGCGTTCTACGGGGTTTGACCACATTGATTTAAATTATTGTAAAGAACGCGGTATAGAAGTGGTCAATGTCCCCAAATACGGAGAGGCTACCGTGGCGGAATTTACCTTCGGCACGCTGCTGGCGCTGGCGCGGCACATTATTCAGGCACGCACGGATATGAAAAACAATTTTGTGCGCATGAACGAATACATCGGCTTTGACCTCTACGGCCACACCATCGGCATTATCGGCACGGGGGCCATCGGCCGCCACGTGGCCAAACTGGCGCGCGGCTTCGGCATGGACGTGCTGGCCTATGACCTCTACCCCAATGAGGAGTTCCAGCGCATTTACAATATTCATTATGTCGGGCTGGACGAGCTGTACGCCAAATCCGACGTAATTACCCTGCACGCACCGGCCACCAAAGAAAACTATCATCTGCTTAATGACGAAGCTTTCAAAAAAATGAAAGACGGCGTCATTATTTTAAACACTGCACGCGGCAGCCTGGTGGACCCCGAAGCCCTTTACCGCGCGCTGACCCACGGCAAAGTGAAAGGGGCCGCGTTGGACGTGCTGGAAAACGAAGATTTTATTATTCATGACGATATTATTTTAAAATCGCAGGACATTCCCATAGACTACGCCATGAATACCATTATCAACGCACGTTTAATGCAAATGAAAAACGTACTGATTACGCCGCACATTGCATTTAACTCCGTGGATGCGGTGCACCGCATTTTGCACACCACGCTGGAAAACATTAACCATTTCTGCAGCGGGCAGGTGCAAAACTCCGTGCTGAAAAAATAAGGAGGTTTTATGCAATATGCCGCCGATTTAACCCAGCTGATAGGCCATACGCCGCTGGTGCGCATTAATAAATTAAATGCAGGGCCGGGCACTCTGTACGCCAAGCTGGAAATGTTTAATCCATACAGCGTCAAAGACCGCCCTGCGCTGGCCATGCTGCAAGCCGCCGAAAAAAGCGGCCTGCTGCATAAAGGCGACACCATTGTGGAGCCAACCAGCGGCAACACGGGCATTGCGCTGGCTTTCCTCTGCGCGGTCAAGGGGTATCACATGATCTTGGTCATGCCGGAAAACATGAGCCCCGAGCGTGTCAAACTCGTGCGCGCGCTGGGAGCGCGGGTGGAACTGACGCCTGCGGTGCAGGGCATGAAAGGGGCCATAGCCAAAGCGCAGGAACTGTTAAAACAAATCCCCAACGCCTATTCGCCCAATCAGTTTGACAACCCTAATAATCCCGCCGCGCACGCCCAAACGGGCCGCGAAATAGACGAAGCGCTGGACGGCAAAGCGGATATTTTTGTGGCCGGCGTGGGTACGGGCGGCACGATTACGGGCGTAGGACGGTATTTAAAAAAGAAAAACCCCAACACCCAAATCATCGCCGTGGAGCCGGCAGATTCGGCCGTTTTGGAAGGCAAACCCGCGGGCGCGCATAAAATACAAGGCATCGGCGCGGGTTTTGTACCGGCTATTTTAGACCGCAGCGTCATAGACGAAATCATCCCCGTCACCAACGAACAAGCCGCGGACACGGCCCGCCGCCTGGCCAAAGAAGAAGGCATTTTGTCCGGTATCAGCTCCGGCGCGGCCATGTATGCGGCCTTGCAGGCGGCACATCGCCCCGAAAATGCGGGAAAAAATATCGTGGTATTGCTGCCGGACACGGGAGAGCGGTATTTGAGCACATGGGTATTTGACGAAAATTAACCAGATATTCTTCTCAAACCGCAGATAAAACACCGGCAGGAAAACTAATTTAGAATATAGGTGTTTGTCCCGGGGCCGTACCAGCCGCTTCCGGCCAGGGTTCCCTGGCTTTTGCACACACGTTCCCAGGCATTGCCTTGCGGGACAGTACAATAAATAGCATCATCGCGGGTATCAAACCAAAAATAATAGGTCAGGGCGTTATCCTCGGTACTGACTTCCACCTTCCGTTCGCCGGAGCGCAGGATATCAATGTACCGCCCCTGTTGCACGCGCTTTCCTTTTCGCAAGGCCGTTTGGGGAGATGAGGCATCTATCACAAACCCCGCAGGGAGTGTAATAGACAGGGAAGATATATCCGTGGCATAGTTTCCGTTTTCCAGGTAATATATTTTTTGTGCATCCCGGAGTTTTCCCCCTAAAAGCAGCATTTCCGCAGCCCTGCTTTTTAAAACGGCGGTTTGGTATTGCGGCACGGCAATAGCAGTCAATATACCGACAATTAAAACAACGACTAACAGCTCTATTAGGGTAAATGCGGCGCTTTTTTCACTTTTCATGCAAAAAGTGTATCAAAAAAAAAAAACGGCGCAAGGGCCGTCGGATAAACAGCAAAAAATACGGCGAAAAAACCGGTATTGGCCATTCCCTATAATGTGCGACCTGGTCCGCTAAGGCAAATCATAAGCCTGGTTATTATTGGAAGTCCCGGCCAGTTTCCCGCCCAAAGACAAACAAACCTGATTGGCCAGGGACGAGCTGACAGCCGCCAGGCAACGGCGCTTACCGGTACGGGGATTATCTGAATAAATCAGAACATTATCTAAATTGCAATATGCCGTGGCAACGGGGGTCCCATCCGCACTTTCTTCATCGCTCAGCCAACAGCTGTAATCATCTATCATACACCGGCGGCCGTCGCTTAAAATACTATCGCACCCCATATCTACATCCAAAGTTTCAAAATCCGTGGCATATACTCCGTTAGCCATATAATAACGCTGGCTGGCCTGTTTCATGGCTGTTACCGTTATCATCATTTGTGTAACGCGGGATTTCATCACCGCCGCCTGATATTGCGGCAAAGCCACCGCCGCCAGGATGCCAATAATCAGCACCACCACCAAAAGCTCAATCAGCGTAAAGCCGGCACGTTTGCAAGAAAAAGGATAAGATTCTAAACAACGACTCTTCAGAATGACATTGTGTATAAAGCCGCCTAAAACGCTTTTAGCGAAGCTTTTCCCCGAGGGGGTCATTTTTTGATAAATTTTGCCCATACGCAAAATTTATCAAAAAAAAAAAACAATGCAAGCCCTTTTAAAAACGCCTGCCGAACCTCAAACTTCTTTGCCCGTTTCATCCCGGAAAATGCTAGACTGATTATTATGAAGACATTTCTGTTGGCGGCGCTTCTGCTTTTGCCGGCGGTGGCGCAAACCTGGGCACAGGACGAAATTATTATAGAAATGACGGGCGATGCTTCCGCCGCGCCCGCCGCCACCACCATGTGGGACTACAGCGCCGTACAGCTCACCCGCCGTCTGCGCGGCAAAACACGGGAACAGGTGTTATATGACGCACCTGTCGTGTCGGACAAAGACCGTATCGTGCGCGGCGCCGGCAAAGAATATGCCTTGGTAGAGTATTACAGCGGGAGAGATTTCCGCAAATTCCTTTTTAAAGCAGAAAGCCCGCAAACCTTCGTGGCGGCCGCGGCCAATGCCGCCGACGTATTGGCCGTAAATAAAAAATACGGGGTGAACATTGGGCTGCCCCGCAGGGCGTTTGAAGATTTTTACGGGGAACAGATTTCCGCAGAGGGGACGGATATCCTGCCGGAAGGTACCCTGCTTTACAAACTGCTTTACCGGGACATAAACACCCCCACCCCTTTCAACCGCTGGTTCCTGTTTGAAAAGGACGACCTGACACGCACTTTTGAAACAGAGGCGGACAAAAACGCTTATTTGGACACATTAAAAAAGCAGAACGAAGAATCCGCCGAAGCGCAGCGCCAGGCACAGGAAGCAGCCGCCGCACGTACCCAGAAACAAAACCGTACCGTGCGCAAAGCGCTCATTTCCGGGGGGACGGCCTGGGACCAGGCCAACCTGCCGCGCGTGGTCAACCCCCGCCTTATCCCCACCCCCACGCTGAAAGACTCATCGGACTGATGTTTCTAACCCCAAAAAACCGGGCACGATTTTCTATAATTAATCTAAAGTAAAGAAAAGGGGGCGGTATGGACTGGTTTTCTTCACTGACTATAGCCGGGGTTCTGTGGCTGGCCTTGCAAGGCGTGGTCACCGTACACATTATTTTACATAAAGACGATGTCCCCAGCGCCATCGGCTGGACGGGGCTGGTATGGCTGGCCCCCGTAATCGGCAGCATTGCCTACATTATCCTGGGCATTAACCGCGTACGGCGCAAAGCGCTGCGCCTGCACAACGGCGGGGCGGATATTTTTACGCTGACGGGCAAGACCGCCGAAGAAATAGAAAAAGAAGTTCCCCCCTCTTTTCTGCAATTACTGCGTTTGGGATATAAAGTGCACCCACAGCATTTGGCGCTGGGCAATTCCGTTCGGCCGCTGATTAACGGGGACGAAGCCTATCCGCTGATGTGCGCCGCCATCGCGGGTGCCCAAAAACAGGTGCTCATCGCCAGTTACATTTTTAATAATGACAAAACGGGCAAAACATTTCTCCCCGCCCTGAAACAGGCCGTAAAAAACGGGGCGGACGTACGCATGCTTATTGACGGCGTGGGGCTCAATTACAGCCGGCCCAACATTGCTGCGGCCGTCAAAAAAATCAAAGGGGTAAAATTTTCCGTCTTCCTGCCCAGCAAAAGCCCGGTCAACCTCCCGTTTGTCAATTTGCGCAACCATCGCAAAATCATGATTATTGACGGGGAAACGGCCTTCTTCGGCGGGATGAATGTGGCCGAGGGCAATTTGGTTGCCCAAAACCCCAAAGAACCCATACAGGACGTTACGTTTGAAGTCAAAGGCCCCGTGATCAACCAAATGATACGCCTGTTTGAAGAGGACTGGATTTTCTCCGGAAAAAAGCCCTTTATGCCCGCTTCCGCCCGCAATTCCAAAGGCGCCCCCATGCCCGGGCAGACCCCCGCACGCATTATACCCGACGGCCCGGACGGCGATTACGGCAAAATAGAACGCCTGTGTCTGGGCGCGCTGGCCTGCGCACAAAAAACGGCCAGCATCGTGACCCCGTATTTCCTGCCGGAAAATGATATGCTCTCCGCCCTGGAAACGGCCGCCATGCGCGGGGTGGACATGGAAATTATCCTGCCGCAGAAAAGCAATATTTTCGGCATGGACTGGGCCATGCAGGCCAATTTCCGCCGGCTGCTGTCCAAAGGTGTTAAAATTTACCGCGCCGCCCCCCCGTTCGACCACAGCAAACTGTTTTTAGTGGATGATGTGTGGCTGTTTGCCGGCTCGGCAAACTGGGACGTGCGCAGTTTCAAACTCAATTTTGAAAGCAATATGGAATGTTTTGACCCCGTTTTGGCCAAACAGGTGCGCCAAGTCATCGAACACAAAAAGCAAAAGTCCGTGCGCGTGCCGTATGAAAAACACCTGCACCCGCCGCTTTTGCGCACGCTGCGCGACAATGCCTTTAGGCTGCTGACGCCGTATTATTAATTATGAAAAACCCGCTCCTGCCCGACACCCCGCTTATTAACACCGGTCCCGCCCCTTCCCTGGCGTGCCTTCCGCGCACATTCCGCCTGAGTGTGTGGAACTGGCATAAATGTAAACACGAAGACTGGAAGCGGGATTTTTTGGCCCTGTGCGCGCGCAGCGATTTGTTCCTGGCGCAGGAGGCGCGCCTGGGCTCCGCCTGTGCCGAAGCCGTCGGCCAAAGCGGACTGAACTGGAATGCCGCCATCAGTTTTTTGTCTCCGCGCGCCAAAATTCCCACCGGCATTGCCGCCGGCTGCCGTGCCCCGGCCACGGATATTTTATTTAACGCCAGCGTGTGCGAACCTTTGCTGCATATACCCAAAATGACCATGCGCCTGATTTATCCGCTGGCTGGCACGCGCCTGCTGGTTATCAACCTGCATGCCATCAATTTTACGGGCATAGGCCCTTTTAAACGTACCCTGCAAAACGCGGCCGACCTGTTGGCCCGCTTTGACGGCCCCGTGATTGTGGCGGGGGATTTTAACGTATGGAGCCAAAAACGCCATCATGAGCTGCTTCTGACGGCGCAAAAGCTGGGCCTGCAGGAAATTACCTTCACCCCCGACCTGCGCACGCGCTACTTCCGCCGGACCGTGGATTATATTTTTGTGCGCGGGCTGGAAGTAGCAGAATCCTCGGTGCCGGAAATGGACTCTTCCGACCACCGCCCGCTTACCGCCGTACTGCGCCTGCCCTGACCGGCGGACAAACCGCCCAAATTTGTGAAATGGTTGGCCCACACTAGGCCATACAACTGAAAAAGCCGTTTACAAGTGCCGTGCAGAGTAACTGAAAAATACGCGTCAGTGGCCCTGATTTTTCAATGCGCCGTAAGTTGCCCCGCAGAATAATGGCAGTTATTTAAGGGGCAAGTCGGCGCGAAGAGGGCCAAATTTGGAAAATGGTTGGCCCACACCAGACCTTACAACTGAAAAAGCCGTTATATTATCCAATATGGTAAAATGTAATTAATATGAACGATAACAAAGCCATCAGTTTTAAACGCCAAGCCCTCCGTAAGGTCATTGAAACCTTTGACAAGGGTACGCTGGAAACCGCGGCTTACCGCATTCCCTATGACGTCATCCCGCGCGACGCCAAGCTGGACGTGCGCTGCTGCGTCTATAAGGAACGCGCCGTATTCCGCGCCCGCACGCTGGCCGCTTTGGGCTGCTCCGTGGAGCAGGACGACGAAGCCACCTCTCTTAATGATTACGCCAAGCAGGCCCTTTTGCGCAAAGACACCCCCGAAGTACCGCTGACCGTTTTGGATATTGCCTGCAAAGGCTGCGTAAAGGCCCGCCATATCGTTACCGAGGCCTGCCAGGGCTGTCTGGCCCGCGCCTGCGAAACCGCCTGTAAATTCGGCGCGGTAAAAGTGGTTAACGGCAGAAGCCACATTGACCCCGACAAGTGCAAAAACTGCGGCCAGTGCAAAGCCGCCTGCCCCTATAACGCCATTACCTATGTGCCCGTCCCGTGCGAGCAGTCCTGCCCCGTGGACGCCATACATAAAGGGGAAAACGGTTTTGCGCAGATTGATTTTGACAAATGTATCTCCTGCGGGCACTGCATGGACGCCTGCCCGTTCGGCGCCATTATGGAGCGCAGCCAGCTCATTGACATTTTAAGCGCCATGAAAAGCACGCGCAAAGTCTGCGCCGTGGTGGCCCCGTCTGTTGTAGGCCAATTTAATGCTACCCTCCCGCAGTTGCTGACGGCCATAAAAAAAGCCGGTTTTGACAAAGTAACCGAAGTGGCCGAAGGGGCCGACGTAACCACACGCAATGAGGCCAAAGAACTCATTGAACGCCTGGAACGCGGCGATAAATTTATGACTACGTCCTGCTGCTCCGCCTGGATACAGGCCGTACGCAAGCACCTGCCCGCTTTGCAGAAATTTGTGTCCGATACGCACACGCCAATGTCCTACATTGCCGAAATTGAAAAGAAAAACGGCTATGAAGTGGTGTTTATCGGGCCCTGCGTGTCCAAACGCGTGGAAGGGCGCGAGGACCCCAATGTGGACTATGTGATGACATACGAAGAACTGGGCGCCCTGCTGGACGCGCGCGGCATCAACCCCGCCGAATGCGAAGAAACCCCGCTGGACCCCAAAGTATCCGGTGAAGGCCGCTATTACGGCGTCACCGGCGGCGTGGCCAAAGCCGTGGAAACCGCCGTCAACGGACACCGTCCCATCAAGATGATGACAATTAACGGCCTGGACAAAAAGTCCATGCTGATGCTCAACGCCTACGCCAAAGGCGTGGGAGACTTCCAGCTGCTGGAAGTGATGAGCTGCAAAGGCGGCTGCATCGGCGGGCCGTGCACTTTGTGCAGCCAGGCCAAGGTGATTAAACCCATCAAAGACCTGGTGGACGCCAGCCCGCATATAGCCCCCGTCTTTGACAAACAAAAAGAAAGCAAATAAGTTTAAAAAAGGCCCCGCTTTAAGCGGGGCCTTTTTCATAGAGAAAAACTTAGTTCAGCGCGTACCCGTCACACACCCCGCCTATAGCATTGACACAAACCGGCCATTGGCCTACGCTGGTATCCCGGACGCCGCCCATACTTTTGCAGGCCTTGACTGCCGCTTTATTTGTATATACTGCCAAGCAATATATTTTCCCCGGCAGCTTGGAATGATCAAAATACATCGCATAACCCACTTTCCCTTTTTTGTCCGATCCTTGTACATATACCGTCATACCGTCTGCAGAGTCAGCTAAAACAAAACCATAATGTTGATCGCCGCAGACGGCATTTCTATTATCTGCGTTTATTACACAATTGCCCGGCAGGGAGACACCCAGACTTCCCATTACGTCTGCCATCGTATAAAACGGATAATGTCCGTGGGTCAGATAATACATCTCCGCTCCTTCCTTCAGATTTTTAACGATGGGCATCAGGGTGGCCAGACGGCTTTTGGCCACGGCGGCCTGATACTGCGGCAAGGCGATAGCCGCCAATATGCCGATAATCAACACAACCACCAACAGCTCAATGAGCGTAAATCCTTTTTTCATTTTTTCTCCCTATAACGGCCATTAATCAAACAAAAAACGGCTTTTAACGGTTTTTTGTCTTAGCCACGTATAGGGTATCAAAAAAAAAAAACGGGTCAAGCCCCGGCAAATAAACAACCAATAAACGGCCACGGCATAACGGCTGCGCCATATGCAAGCCGCCTTGCTGGTTCCGAACAGTAAAAAACCCCGCCTAAAAGCGGGGGGTTTTAAATCCATATTCCCGGCCATACCGGGGGTTATACTCTATGCAAACCCGCTTCGCGGCGGGTTTCATATGTCCATGCGGTAACACTCCTTTCCGCCGTACATACATTTTACCGCCTCCTGTGAAGAGGCCATGCTTTTACAAAAAGCACGGTCTTTATCCGTAGATTTATCCGTCAATGCGCAAAATAAATCGCCGGTGCTTTCATCGGCAGTATAGCCGCGTATGTAAGTAACCAGGGCAATTTGAAAGTTATAGCCCATTTTATTATAGTTATACATGGCGTGGCCGGTACCGTGCCAAATGTATTCCGTATCATTAATATATAGTTTCCCGTCGCACCAGCCGTCCCGGTTTTCGCAGGGCCCGTCCACACTTTGGCCATTGCAGCGAAAGCGATACCCCTTCGTACCGTAGGCGTCCAAATAGCTGCTTAAATCCATGCATTTGCTGTTCCCCGTGGCCATAATATACAGCTCCCGCCCCTCTTTAATCTGTTTAAACCACGGCAAAACACGCGCAATACGGGCTTTGGTGACAGCGTTTTCATATTGGGGTACGGCCACGGCAGCCAATATGCCGATAATCAGCACCACCACCAAAAGCTCAATCAGCGTAAAGCCGGCCTGTTTGCGTGCCGGCCGACGGAATTTTACGTAAAAAAAACCGGGAACAACTTTGCCGACAAATCTGCCTAAAATGCCTCCAGTGCGGCTTTTGTTTGCCGGATACATTTTTTGATAAATTTTGTCCATACGCAAAATTTATCAAAAAAAAAAAACAATGCAAGCCCTTTTAAACAGGGGGCCGCCGCCCGCACCAAAAACACGGCCGTCGCGGCACTTTTGTGCCACACAGAAGGTACAGGCTGTACCCCGCGGGCCGTGGATTTTCAAAAGGACAGGCCGTATATAAAACCCGGCTCCCCCGGGTCCGTTTTTATTATAATTTAAGGGATGATTAAAAAGATTTTTTTGCGTGACCAGGATGAAATCCTGCTGGCTTTGGGCGTGCAGGACCGCAAACTGCGCGCGCTGGAAAAAGAATTTAAAATAGATGCCACCGTTACATATAATGAGGACGGACAGGGAGCGGAACTGTCCTTAAAAGGGACGCATTCGCGCCTGGATAAAGCGTTGGCCCGGCTGAAAAAGATTTTGGAAATGTCGGCCAAAATGAAAACCGAAGAACCGGAGCGTGACCGCGTACCTTTTAAAGACAACATCATTTTCCGCCCGGAACACGCCCGCCCCGTGGAAGCGCGCACCGAAAACCAAAAGAAATACATAGAAGCCGTTTTTGACAATGACCTGGTCGTATCCGTCGGCCCCGCCGGCACAGGCAAAACATTCCTGGCCTGTGCGTGCGCGCTGCGCGCGCTGGAGCTGGGCATGGTGGAGCGCATTATCGTTACGCGCCCCATTGTGGAAGCCGGCGAAAAACTGGGCTTTCTGCCCGGGGACATCAACGAAAAAACCGATCCATACCTGCGCCCCATTTACGATGCCTTTTACGCCATGCTGGGCGTGGAGCGCTTCCGCGCTTTAAAATACGGCAACGTATTGGAAATCGCCCCGCTGGCCTATATGCGCGGGCGCACGCTGGAAAAGGCCTTTATTATTTTGGATGAGGCCCAAAACACCCTGCCGGCACAAATGAAAATGTTTTTAACACGCATGGGCATTAACTCAAAAATGGTGGTCAACGGGGACTTAACACAAATTGACCTGCCGCAAAAAAACCAAAGCGCTCTTTTGCAGCTGCCCAAAATTTTGAAAGGCGTGCCCGGGGTGGCATTTGCCGATTTCGGCCCCGAGGATGTCGTGCGCCACCCGCTGGTCAAAAATATCCTGCGCGCATATGACAAATGGGAAAAGAAAACCCCAAAGGCGACAAAATGAACATAAACGTTTTCTACCAAACCGACGTGCCCAAGCACCTGCGCCGGACAGGAATGATTAAAAAAGCCTGCCTGGCGGCTTTAAAACCCTGCGCCAAAGAAAATGCGGAAGTAAATATTGTTTTTGTGGATGAAAAAGAAATCCTGCGCGTAAACAAAACCTATTTAAACCACCACTATGTAACGGACGTTATTTCGTTTAACCATCCGCGCCCGCCGTTTGACATTGGTGCCCCGTGGGCGTTTGGCGATGTGTACGTTTGTTACGGTGTCGCGCGTAAAAATGCGCCGCTGTTTAAACACACATACCTGCAGGAAATGATGATGTACGCCGTACACGGATGCCTGCATTTAACGGGTATGGACGACAGCACCCCGCCGCAGCGCGCGGAAATGGACAAAAAAGCGGAACAAATTATCCGCCGGATTGTGGACTGATAAATTTTACCCACATGCCAAATTTTCCAAAACTATAAAACATTTTGAATCGGCCCGCCCACGCATGCCGTCCGTTTATTTCACATTGTGTTAAAACAACACAGCGCAAACTCTGTGCTTGCGCTGTTGAAATCCAATGTGGCAGAGGCTGTCCGTTTCAAGCCACCGTTACCACTTCCGGCTCCCCGTTGACCAATCTTAAATATTGCATTTTCCGGTGAAGGCCCACATCTACCGGAATGATATTGCGCCCGTTATTGAGCACAATTTCATTCACCTGCGTGTGGCCCACCACCTGGTGCAATTCGCTGCGCGGGCAGGAAGTCAGCAAATCATCCAGGTCTTCCCAAAAAATCCCGCCGAATTTGTCCGTGCCGCTACGGTGCAGGCTGATGTTGAAAATCGGATGGCGGAAAAAATCATGCTTAATGGCTTCGCGGAAAATCATATTGGTCAAAATGGCCACATTGTTTTCTGTCAGTTCATCCAGCTGCATCTTAAAAATTTTCATCAGCTTGTGCGTTACGCCCGCATGCGTAAACAAATACCCTTTGTAAGCATAAGCCGCACGGATTTCAAAATCCAGCACCTGCCTTTTGAGTTTGTCTCGCACCAGACGGGCCTCTTCTTTGCCAAATCCGGAAATCAGGAAATTGCTCATCAGCAGTTCCAGCTCGTGGTTGCCTACCAGGCGGATTACTTCCCCCTGCTCATCATTGGCCTGGCGCTGTATTTTATCCAGCAAATCGTCCACCTGCCGCGGTTTGGGCCCGCGGTCAAAAATATCCCCCATCTGCACCAAACGGTTGCGGCCGCCGCACCAGTTTAAATCGCCGTCTATCAGCCCGGCATGGCGCAGCAACAGCACAAAAGGCTCGTACTGCCCGTGTACGTCCCCAATAACAACTACCTGGCGGTGTGGTCTTTGTTCATTCATAAATAATATAATGACAGTATAGCAAAATTCGTGTTTTGGACAGAGGTTGATCCATCTATATGCGCATTCCCCCCCGCGTGCTGAAAGAATTGCGGCGTCTGCTGGGCCCTGAAAACATTCTGACGGATGAAATTTCCCTGGCGTTAAACGGTTATGACTGTTCACAAAGCCGGCACCGGCCCGATGCCGTAGCCACGGTACACAATGCCGCCCTGCTGGAACCGCTTGTCTGCCTGCTCGCGCGGGAAAAAATCCCCTTTGTGCCCCGCGCCGCCGCCACTAACCACGCCGGCAGCTGCGCCGCAGTCCAGGGAGGGGTAGTGTTGAATTTAAACCCGCTGGATCAAATTTACCAAATAGATACCACTTGCGGCTTTGCCGATATGGCCCCGTGTACGGTTACCGGAGATTTGCAAAACGCGCTGGCCCCGCTTGGTTTTTTCTACGCGCCGGACCCTGCCAGCGAAAAAGTAAGCACTTTAAGCGGCAACCTGGCCCAAAACGCCAGCGGCGCGCGATGCCTCAAATATGGAAATACGTCTGATAACACGATAAGCATAGAATTTATTTCCCCTTCCGGGGAAACCTTCGTTCTGCGCCATGACGCGCCGGGACCGGATTGGCTGGGGCTCATAGCCGGCAGCGAAGGGACGCTGGGCCTCATCAAACGCCTGCACGTAAAAATATTGCCCGCCCCCAAACATATTAAAACTTTTTTGGCTACTTTTCCCTCTTTAGCCTCCAGCGTGCAAACCGTCAGCGATTTGGTGGCACGGGGCCTAATCCCGCGCTGTGTGGAAGCCATGGATCAAACTACTACGCGCGCCGTGGAAGACTTTGCCCATGCCGGTTATCCCAAAGACGCGCAAGCGCTTTTGATTATTGAATTGGACGGGGATATAAAGCACATTAAACAGGATGCACAAACCCTGGAAGAACTTTGCCGTTCAAACGGATGCGATACTTTTACCGCTGCCCGGACGGAAGCCGAACGCGAAAAGCTCTGGCGCGGACGGCGCGCGGCTTATTCGGCCATGGCGGCTCTGGCCCCCAATGTGGCGGTGGGGGACGGCACCGTGCCGCGCAGCGAACTGCCGAGCGCACTGGCCGAAGTGCGCAAAGTAATAGACCGCTGCGGGGTAACGGCCAGCCTGCTTTTCCATGCGGGAGACGGCAATTTCCATCCGCAAATCGTTTTTGACGCGCGCAATCCCGACCAAACACGCCGCGTCAGCCGGGCCCTGCATGAAATTTTGAAAACCTGCGTCCGTTTCGGAGGGACAGTATCGGGCGAACACGGTATCGGCGTGGAAAAACGCGCCGTTATGGCCTGCCAGTACAGCCGCGAAACCCTGCGTCTTTTCCAAAAAATCAAACATGCCTTTGACCCGGACAACCTGGCCAACCCCTCCAAAATCATCCCGATTGGGTTTGAGGAAAAGGCCGCGCCCTCCACGGAAAACGATCCCGCGGTGCTGGCGCTGGCGACGGAAATCAAACACCGCTTTGCACAAAAAATCCCCAGCGTAATTACGGGGAGTAATTCCCAGCTGAAAAGCACCGCGGCGCATATTTTATCTGCGGCGCCGCTGCACCGTATTTTGGAAATTGACAAAACCAATTATATGGCAGTGGCACAGGCCGGCGTAAAAGTGCAGGACTTGCTGTCCGAGCTGAAAATGCAGGGCGCGGACGCCAAACTGCCCAAGAGTTACACCGGCACGCTGGGCGGGTTGGTTGCATCCAAAGCGGCGGCGGAATTTATCAGCCAAATTACCGGAGTGCAAGCCATATTACCTAACGGAGACATTGTGGATTACGGCGGAAAACTGATGAAAAATGCCGCCGGCTATAATTTATGCCGCCTGTTTTGCGGCTCGGCCGGTGCGCTGGGCATGATTACCAAACTGACGTTTAAAATATACGCCACTGCGCAGGACCATGCGGCCAAACCCCGGCCGTTATTGTCTTTTACACCGGACAATCTGTTCCGCGCCCTTAAGAAAGAATTGGATCCGGAAGGCTTTTTCCGCTCACCCGCATTTGGAGAAGAAAAATGAAAAAGAAAAAATTTTCCCTCTCTTCCCCGCTCCGCGTCGGCGGCCCGGTCGGAGCGCGCAGCCTAAAAGAAAGCGTGGACTACTGCACGCGCTGCAATGCCTGCGTGCAAAGCTGTCCCTCTTACCTACTGCACAGGGAAGAAGCTTATTCCCCGCGCGGACGCAACCAAATCATACGCCTGCTGGCGGAACGGAAAATAAAAATCTCAGACAATACCCCCCTGATACAGGATGTCACCCGCACCTGCCTACTGTGTGCACGCTGCACGGCAGCCTGCGCCGGAGCATTACCCATGGCGGACCATGTGCTGGCACTGCGCCGTGCGGCGGGATGGAGTTTTTTGCCCGGGCCGCTTAAAACGTTCCTGCGCCTGCACGGCACCCGGCCCGGAACTTTTGAGCATCTGCTGTCCCTGCTGCGCCTGCTGCGCCGCCTGGGTTTGGTGCACCTGCTGCGCATAAGCGGACTGTTGCGCCTGCCTGCCCTGCAATGGATACGGCATGCCGACAATATAGTGCCGCGACGCGCCCATTCCCTGCGGAAAATGCTGAAAAAACAAGGCTTCAATCCCCACCCGGAAGAAGCGGATATGCTGTACTTACCTTCTTTTGAAACCCAATATCTCAACGCGGAACAGGCCCGGGCCGTCCTGCGCCTGCTCAATTCCAAAAGCCCCTGCATCTTGCTAAATATGCCTTCGGGGCTGTTTGAATACATATACGGAGATTTGGCTTTAAGTCTGGCCCAGGCCAAACAACTGTTAACTGTTTGGAACAAACTGGCAGGCAAACGCAAACTGCCGGTTCTGACAGACAGTATAGAAATCTACGGATTTTTAAAGCATTTCCCTGTTTTATTCGCCGCTTATCCGGCCTGGCACAAACGCGCGGAAGCCTTTGCCGCCAAAGTATTGTTTGTAACGGACCTAGCCCCGGCGCGGCCGACGAAAACATCTGCTTCGGAAGGGCTTTGTGCACTGGACACGTCATCCATTTTGTACCCGGCGAATGATACTGCCGCCAAAGCGCGCAAAATATTAAAAACACATTTCGGCAAAAATTTTGTAGAGTGTGAGTATAGCCGTTTCGTCACCCCTGCAGGCGGCCTCGCTTTTGTGCGCGGCGCGCAGGCACAGGAAACGGCGCTTGAAAACGTCAAGGACGTCGCACGGCGGCAAATCACACAGGTATATTGCCTGTCCGGTTTGGCCGCCCTGGAACTAAACGCCGCATTGCGCCGGCACTATCCGCAGGCGCGGGCGCGGCACATAGTACAAATGCAGGCAGAGCCATGACCGAATTCAAGAACGACCCCCCGAAACTGTCCGCCGACGAGAAATTAAATTTACTCGTCGAGTTTGGCGCACGCATCTCCAGCGAACTGCGCTTGGACAAGCTTTTGGATATCATCGCCCAGCAAATTACCCGCATGCTCAACGTGGGACGCTGCACCATTTATTTAAAAGACGGCGAAAGGCATGAACTCTGGTCCAAAATTGCACAGGGCCGCGGTTTGGAACATACGGAAATACGCGTGCCGCTGGACGGGAATAATGTGGTGGCCGTGGTGGCGCGTACCGGGCAAACCATTAATTTGCCCAACGCTTATGAAGACGACCGTTTTTCCATGGATGTGGATATGGTGACCGATTTCCGCACGCATTCCCTGTTGGCCGTCCCGCTGAAAAACAATGCCGGCAAAGTGTTGGGCGTTTTCCAGGTGGCCAATAAAGCCGACGGCACCCCCTTTGACAAAAAAGACGAAGGCATTTTGTTATTGCTGGCCACGCTTGCCGCCAGCTCCATTGAAATTGCCCGCCTGTACCAAGACGTGCATGTGGCCCAGCTGGAAACCATATACCGCCTGGCCGTCACCGCCGAATACCGCGACCAGCAGGACACCCGCGCCCACTTAAAAAACATCAGCATTATTTCCTATTTGCTGGCGCTGGCGTTGGGCATGAACAAAAAAGAGGCGGAACTGATTAAAAACGCCAGCCCGCTGCATGACATCGGCAAAGTGGCGCTGGCCGACAATATTCTGTTAAAACCGGGCCGCCTGACGCCAGAAGAATTTGAAATCATGAAATCACACACCATTTACGGCGGGCGGATTTTGGAAGGGGCACACTCCAAGGTGCTTCAGGTAGCGCATAAAATGAGCCTGTACCATCATGAGAAATGGAACGGCACCGGCTATCCCAAAGGCCTCAAAGGCGAAGACATCCCGCTGGAAGCGCGCATTATTACAGTGGCGGATGTGTTTGACGCGCTGTGTGTGGAACGCGTGTATAAAAAAGCCTGGAAAACAGATGATGCTTATTTATACATCCTGGGAGAAAGCGGCAAAGCGTTTGACCCGCGCATCGTCGCCGCGTTTAAAAAGATTTATTCTTCCGTACGCAAGCTTTACCTCAACCAAACACCACGGGAGGCAGCCACGGCACCGGCCGAGCAAATCCGCCCGGCGGATAAACCCCCCGTCCCTCCGGGTCAAAACTAATGCTTCGGTTTGTGCCCGCCAAAATTACTACAATATAGTGTCCTTTTGGCTTTCAACCTTAAGTACATATTTTTAAACAGACGAGGAAATGATGGACAAAAAGACCGTTTTAGTGGGCCTGAGCGGAGGGGTGGATTCCGCCGCCGCGGCCCTGCTGCTTAAAGAACAGGGCTGGCGCGTCATCGGCGCGACCATGCTGATTTGGGATCCTTCCCTGCCGGTGCCGCAGGGGCCGCGCAATACCAACGCCTGTCTGTCCCCCGAAAAAGAAGACGTCAGCGAAATCCGCGCACTGGCCGAAAAAATAGGTATAGAATATCTAACCGTGGACTGCCGCGAAGCCTACCGCCGCGCGGTGCTGGACAACTTCCGCTCCGAATATGCCGGCGGACGCACGCCCAATCCGTGCGTGATTTGCAACAGCGTCATCAAATTCGGCGTACTGCCGCAGGCGGCACGCGAACAGGGTATCGCGTTTGACAAATTTGCTACCGGCCATTACGCCCGCGTGGAACAGGACCCGCAGAGCGGGGAATACCTGCTCAAAACCGCCAAAGATTTATCGCGCGACCAAAGCTATTTCCTGCACCGCCTGACGCAGCGACAGCTGGCACAGGTGCTTTTCCCGCTGGGGGAAATGAGCAAAGACGAAATACGCCAAATCGCGCGCCGTGCGGGGCTGGCCGTGGCAGACAAGCAGGACAGCCAGGATTTTTACTGCGGGGATTACAACAACCTGCTGAACTTCCCCAACAAACCCGGGGATTTGATCCTGCAGGACGGCACCGTCATCGGCCGCCACAACGGCATTTGGGGCTACACCATCGGCAAACGCAAAGGCCTGGGCATCAGTGGTTTTAAAGAACCTATGTATGTGGTGGGCATAGACGCGCCCCATAACCGCGTCATCATTGGCCCCAAAGCGGCTTTGTACTCCGACACCTTGCGCGCGGCGGAGCTGACCTGGACGCGCGGCCATGCGCCCGCCTCCGCATTTGAAGCCCGCATTAAAATACGTAACCTGCATCATGCGGCCCCCGCCCGGGTAACTGTTAGCGCGGACGGCCAAAGCCTGCAGGCCCGCTTTGCAGAGCCCCAGCTCTCCGTCACTGCCGGGCAGAGCGCAGTGCTCTATGACGGGGACGTGGTGCTGGGCGGCGGCGTAATTTTGTAAACCGAAGCCAAATAAGCTATAATATATAGGCTTACTAAAGAGCGTTTCGCCGCATAAGAAGCGGCGGAGAGTTTTTTGCTCTTTAAAACGGAAATAACATGTACGCAATTATTGAAACTGGTGGAAAACAGTACTGGGTGAAACCCGGTCAAGATCTGCAGGTTGAAAAGCTGGACGCGGAAGCGGGCGCCAATGTGGAGCTGAAAGTGCTCTGGGCCGCTGACGAAGAAGGTACCTCGGCAGATACCAAGGCGAATAAAAACGCCAAGGTCACCGCTCAAGTGGTCAAACATTTGAGAGGTCCCAAAATCCTGGTATTCAAAAGAAGACCCAAAAAAGGCTACGAAAGAACGCGCGGCCACAGACAGGATTTAACGCAAATCAAAATCACCGACATTACGCTCGGGTAACTGGAGAGAGGATAAACTATGGCACATACAAAAGCACAAGGTTCTTCCTCTAACGGAAGAGACAGCCACGGCCAACGCTTAGGCGTCAAACGCTTCGGTTCCCAGTTCGTGCGCGCCGGTGAAATCATCGTCCGCCAGAAAGGCACGAAGTTCCTGCCGGGCACCAACGTGACCCGCGCCAGCGACGACAGCCTTTTCGCCCGCGTGGACGGCATCGTAACGTTTGAATGGGCTTACAGAGGCAAAAAACAAATCTCCGTCTATCCCAAAGATACGGAAGCCAAAAAAGCCCCGGCCAAGAAAACCGCCAAAAAAGCGGCGGCTCCGAAGGCAGCCAAACCGGCCGCCAAAAAGGCCCCGAAAGCCAAAAAAGAAGAAACCAAATAAGCAGCACGGTTTTGAAACGGCGGGCCGCTCTTGGCCCGCCGCTTTTTTATCTAAACGGCGGCCGGCGCGCCGCAGAGGCGCACTTTTGCTAGAATATGAAAGACAAAGTATTACCCGTTAAGCAGGACGAATGGTCTTATACGGCCACCAAAACCGCCGCGCGGCGCAAAGTCAAGCGCGCCAGAAACAAAGCCAAAAGGGCTTTGTCCAGGCAGTTGCTTAAAGGACTGCCGGAAGAAGGAATGGAATAAAACAGCCTGCAGGATACATACCCCTGCCGGCCGTTTATTAAGGATATATTATGCAATCAGGAAGCTTTTTGGACCGCGTCAAAATCTATGTCACCGCCGGAAAAGGCGGCGACGGCTGTATGTCTTTCCGCCGCGAAAAATTCATTGAGTTCGGCGGCCCCAACGGCGGCTGCGGCGGCAAAGGCGGCGACGTGCTGATCCAGGGGGAAAGCAACCTGACCACACTTTTGGAGCTGGCCTACAATCCGCATATTGAAGCCCAAAACGGCGAAAAGGGCGGCACCTATAACAAAACGGGCCGCGGCGGGGAAGACAAAATCATCCGCGTGCCGTTGGGCACGTTGGTATATAAAGACGGCCAGCTGCTGGGCGATATTACCGCCCAGGGGCAGCAGCTTCTGGTGGCCCGCGGGGGCATGGGCGGACGCGGCAACCAGTCTTTTAAAACGCGCAACAACACCTGCCCGCACATGGCCGAACTGGGCCAGCCCGGGGAAGAAGTGACCCTGATTTTGGAACTAAAAGTACTGGCGGATTTAGGCCTGGTCGGCTTCCCCAATGCCGGCAAAAGCACCTTTCTGACGGCTATTTCCAGCGCGCGGCCCAAAATCGCCGATTATCCTTTTACCACCTTAAACCCCAACCTGGGTATTACCATGCACAAGGGCACCTCTTTTGCCACGGCGGATATTCCGGGCATTATTGAAGGGGCCAGCGAAGGCAAGGGTCTGGGGCACCAGTTTTTAAAACATATTGAGCGCACGCGCGTACTGCTGCATTTGGTGGATCCGGACGGGTTTGACGGTATGAACGCCGTGCAGTCCGCCAAGGTTATTGAGCAGGAACTGAAACAATTTGACAAAGAATTGGCCAAAAAACCGCGCATTATTGCCGTCAATAAAGCCGACCTGCCTTCCGCGCAGAAGGCCTATGAACAGCTCAAAAAGAAATACAAGAAAAACCCCGTTATGTTGATGTCCGCCGCCACAGGGCAGGGCGTTAAACAGGTGCTGGACGAAGTGGTCAAAATCCTCTCCGTCACGCCGGTACCGCAAATAGAGCTGGAACCGCCCGCGGCCGCGCTGCACAAAGTGGAGCCGATTTTCGTCATTAAACGCGACGAAGAAGGCATTATCCATATTACGGGCAAGAAAATAGACGAGTTTATCGCCATGACCAACTTCACACAGCCCGAGGCCGTGGCACGCCTGCGCGGAATTTTTAAGAAAATCGGCCTGGAAAAAGCGCTTTTAAAAGCCGGCGTGCAGGACGGCGACGCACTGGTGGCCGGAGGAAGGGAATTTGAGTGGAACGGCAGCCTGGACAACGAAGCCGCCCAAAGCCCCGAACACGAAGGCTACAAACGCCGCGAAACCAAAGCCGAACGCCTGGCCAAGCGCGCGGCGCGGCGCAAGAACAAACAAGAAGACTAACTCTTCTGCCGAATCTGAAAACAGGATTTATGATCTGAACTGAAGTCCGCTGGCGGGCTTATCTGTTGCCATGCAAGCGGGCCGCTGGCTCTACATATGTACTGACAGGAAAAAGGGGATGGGAAAGACTTCCTGGCTGGGGACAAACAGCACCCCGGGGAGAGAGATTATTTCCCCTTCAAGCCATTTTTCCGAAAACACTGCCAAAAAGACCCATTGAAAGCCTTATTTCTTGTGCTGCTTATATCTGGTTACTTTTTCCACCGCTTCTACAATTTCACGGTAGTCGGAAACGTTTGAGGAAACATATCCGTCCGAGGCATCCCGCCTGTCCAGTTTATAATAATCGCTTCCCATCACATTTTCCATAAATGCGGTGATGTCTCCATCAAAGACGGAAAACATAAAAAACACCTTGCGGTCCTGATCCGGCGGGATAAAGCTCAAATGGGCCGCGGCAATGCCGGCCAGTTCCCCCGTATTGGTCATAATCCCGGATCCGCTGACCCCTTCCCGTATGCCGAAATCTTTCGTATATGCAAAGCCCAGCTGTTTTATATAATCCGCCGGATACGGGTCTTGCAAAATCTGCCTCTGGCCGTTAAAAATGGAAATGACGGAAAGCTGGCGGTCAATACGTGCATTTTCCCCGCCAAAAATCAAAAGAGCGGGCAATTTGGGCCTTAAGGCTTGTTCAAACTCCCGCCGAGCCACCGGCGTGCGCCGCAAGAAAGCATCAAACACGGCTTTGGATACAAGCACATTCTGCGTTTTTTCCCCCTGGGCACGGCGATAATACTGCAAAGGGACGGAGGCCACATCCATTTTTATCAAAGCAAAATCATGGACTACCGGTACTTTGGAATCATATTCCGGATGAATAAATACAACCGGTTTTTTGTCCGTGTGTTCCACACTGGCCAGCGCGGAATACGGCTGTTCCAGCAAATCCACCTGTAAGCTGCATTGCCCCTTACAACGTTCCTCCACACAATGGGCGGCCGTGGCAAACCATTTTTTCCCCACGCGGGTAGCCTGGCACTTGGCCCGCACCCCGTCAGCGCCCGTTACATAATATTCAAAGGTATGCCAAAAATCTTCTTTTTTAGCATGCACATCCTCATCCGTCACGGATAATACCCCTACCTCCGCCCACAAAAACACGGAACAAAATAACAGGCACAAACAAAAAATTTTCTTCATATGGATATTATATTAAGTTCAAGGACAGGGCATCTATTAATCTGTATTATGGAGGCAACAGCCCTGTCTGTTTAACTGTACAGAAAGCCCCAAGTTGTTACGGCGCCCACCTTGGCTCCGGGCGGTTTTTGCCAGAAGGGCCGCCCCAAAAAACCTATTCCCCCAAAATAGGATTTTTATATATCCCCGGAAGGATGAATGCCCCGGGCTTATGTCTGGGGTTTATATAAACAATAGTCATAAAAAAGCCCCGTAATGAACGGGGCTCTTCGGTCTTGGCAAAAGATACTTATTTGCTCGTTGTTACGTGCACACCGGGGCCCATCGTAGAGCTCATGGTAATGCTCTTAAGATACACGCCCTTGGAAGTGCTCGGTTTTACGCGCAGGATGGTGTCCAGCACGGCTTTGGCGTTTTCCGCCAGTTTAGCCGCGTCAAAGGAAGCTTTGCCGATAGCCGTATGCACAATGCCGTAAGCGTCCGCTTTAAATTCCACGCGGCCCGCTTTGAGTTCGGCAATGGTTTTGGCCAGATCAAACGTTACCGTACCGCTTTTCGGGTTCGGCATCAGACCGCGGGGGCCCAGGATTTTGGCGGCTTTGGCCAGGTCTTTCATCGTGTCCGGAGTGGCAACCAGTACATCAAAGTCAATATTGCCTTTGATGACCTCGTCCACGATGTCTTCGGCGCCCACTTTATCGGCGCCGGCCTGCTGCGCTTCCTGTGCTTTTTCGCCTTTGGCGATGACAGCAATGCGTTTGGTCTTACCGGTACCATGCGGCAGCACGACGGTCGTGCGCACCTGCTGGTCGGCTTTCTTGGTATCAATGCCCAGGCTGACATGCAGTTCAACGGTTTCGTCAAACTTAGCTTTGGCATTGTCTTTTACAATTTGCGCCGCTTCGTCAAACGTATACAGTTTGGCAGCGTCAAACGCTTTTCTGGCGGCTTCCATTCTTTTTCCCATCTTGAAAACTCCTTAAGGTGGTAGCGGGCCTAAGCCCTCCCTTGCCTTCTAAATTTATTTTACAATGTCTACACCCATGCTGCGGGCGGTGCCCTTCACCATTTCGGCGGCCTGTTTAATGTCTTTGGTATTCAGGTCGGGCAGTTTTTCGGCGGCAATCTCTTCGCACTGTTTTTGAGTCAGCTTGCCCACTTTGTCTTTGTGCGGGGTGCCGGAGCCTTTGGCCAAACCGAGCTTTTTGACAATCAGCACGGCCATAGGCGGCATTTTGGTAATGAAGGTAAAAGAGCGGTCTTCATATACCGTAATGACGACCGGAATCTTAATACCTTTTTCCAGTTTCGCCGTTTTGGCGTTAAACTGTTTGCAGAATTCCATGATGTTTACACCATGCTGCCCCAAGGCGGGACCCACCGGAGGGGCCGGATTGGCCGCACCCGCGGGAATTTGCAGCTTGATGTAACCTTTAATTTTTTTCTCTTTTGCCATTTTTTACTCCGTAATTTGTACTGCTAAACAACCGCCCGCGCCAGGCGCGGGCCGAAATCAGTTCTTCTCCACTTGCAGGAAGTCTACTTCCACCGGGGTGGCACGGTCAAAAACCGTAACCATTACTTTGAGCTTGTTTTTCTGCTCGTTCACTTCTTCCACCACTCCGATGAAGTGCTTAAACGGCCCTTCGGTAATACGCACGCTTTCGCCGCGTTCAAAGGTAACGACGTGTTTGGGTTTGCCGCCTTCTTCGGTCAGTTCCACAATACCGGCGATTTCTTCTTCCGGCAGCGGCACGGGGGTCGGGTCGCCCAAAAATCCGGTCACGCCGGAAATATTTTTGATAAACCAATAAGATTCGCTGGTCATATTCATCTGCACCAGCACATAACCCGGGAAGAATTTGCGTTTGCGAAGGATTTTTTTGTTTTGTTTGACTTCCACCACTTCTTCGGTAGGGACCAGCACGTTGAATACGCGGTCGCCAAAGCCCTGCACTTCCACCTGCAACAAAATTTTTTCCCGGACTTTGTCTTCGTGGCCGGTCTGTGTGTGGACAACGTACCAATTCTTTTCTTCAGCCATCAGCGGCCTCCCACGGCAAGACCCAGCAGTTTGGTCAGCCCGAAGTCAATAATGCTCACATAGGCGGCCGTCAGCGCGACCACAATAGCCACCAGAACGGTGGACTGGGTCACTTCCCGGCGGCTGAGCCAAGTGGATTTTTTAAGCTCGGCCACGCATTGCTTTAGAAAATTGATCGCTTTATTCATAATCATCCTTGCGAAAACTGGCAGGAGCGGAAGGACTCGAACCTTCAGTCCCGGTTTTGGAGACCGGTGGTTTACCAGTTAACCGACGCTCCCCCTAAATTTTAAGCTTTCGTTTCTTTGTGCAAGGTGCTTTTGCCGCACTTTTTGCAAAACTTGTTAACTTCCAGTTTGTAATCTTTCTTTTTACCGCGCACTTGGTAATAGTTTTTGTTCTTGCAGGTCGTGCAAGAGAGCGCGATCGTGATTCTTTCGTTGGTTGCCATCTTTATTTTCCTTAAATGAACCGTTCACTTTATGATATCTACAGGGACATTGACGGAGCAATGTCCCTGTAACAGTGAACTAAACAATTTTACTACTCAATAATTTTGGTGACTACGCCGGCGCCTACCGTGTGTCCGCCTTCGCGGATGGCAAAGCGCAAGCCTTCTTCCATGGCCACTGGCGTGATCAAC